>NZ_JBFYGN010000007.1:0-229631 GCF_041079535.1 Comamonas guangdongensis
ACCCATCGCCTGCCAACCCCGCAAGCCATGCTCCTCGCGGCTATCGGCGTTTTTCCACACTCAACGGGGACATAGCCTTTTTTTATGCCTGCGCACGCTATTGGTGCTGCGGTGCGACAATCGGCGCGCTCCGCGCCCGGGACTCAGCACCACCGGGCCTTTCCCCCGCAGGCTGGCGGCCTCGCCCGCCAGCCACGCACCACTTGCAGGCACCGCTTCATGGAATGGATTCTTGTCTCTCTCGCCTCGGCCCTGGCCGGTTTTGTCGATGCCATCGTGGGCGGAGGCGGCCTGATTCTGGTGCCGGCCATGTTTGCAGCCTTTCCCAGCACCACGCCCGCCACGCTGTTCGGCACCAACAAGAGCGCGGCCGTCTGGGGCACGGCGATTTCGGCCTGGCAGTACAGCAAGCGCGTGCAGATCACCTGGGCCACCCTGCTGCCCGCCATAGGCACCACGCTGGTGGGAGCTTTTCTCGGCGCCTGGGCCGTGACGCTGATCTCGCCGCATTTCCTGCGCCAGCTCCTGCCCTTCATCCTGCTGGGCGTGCTGCTCTACACCCTGGCCAAGAAGGAGCTGGGCCGCGACCATGCGCCGCGCCTGGCGGGCCGCGCCGAGATGCTCACGGCCAGCGCCATCGGTCTGCTCATAGGCTTTTATGACGGTTTCTTCGGCCCCGGCACCGGCAGCTTTTTCGTGTTCCTGTTCGTGCGCCTGCTGGGCTACGACTTCCTGAACGCCTCGGCCAGCGCCAAGCTGCTGAATCTGGCCTCGAATGCGGCGGCGCTGCTGCTGTTCTCACTGAAAGGCCATGTGTGGTGGCACTTCGCAATCCCGCTGGCCGTGGCCAATGTGCTGGGCAGCATGCTCGGCACCTGGCTGGCCCTGCGCCGCGGCACGGGCTTTGTGCGCACCATCTTCATCGGCGTGGTCGGCGTGCTGATCCTCAAGACCGGCTACGACGCCTTCCTCAAGTAATCAGGGCGCCTCGTCCGAGGCGTCCAGCGGCACGTCCTCGGCACGGCGCGGCGTGCCTATCGGGGCCGCGGCCTTACCCACGCGCATGGCGGCCATGTCGGCCTCGCTGGGATAGTTGCCCAGCAGCCAGTAATCGATGATGCGACGCGCCATGGGTGCGGCGGCCGCAGCGCCGAAACCCGCGTTCTCCACAATCACGCCGACGGCGATCTTCGGGTCCTCAGCCGGCGCATAGGCGATGTACAGCGAGTGGTCGCGCTGGTATTCGGCCAGGCGCGCCGCGTTGTACTTCTCCTTCTGGCCCACGGAAATGGCCTGGGCCGTGCCGGTCTTGCCACCGGACAGATAGCTGGCCCCGCCAAACACGCCGCGGCCGGTACCGCCGGTCACCACGGCCATCATGCCGCGCTTGACGGCGTCGATATTGCTCTGCTTGTAGCCCATGTTCACGGGGGCCGGCCGCTCTATGGCGGTGCGCGCGCCGGTCACGGCGTCGATCAGCTCCTTGCCCACATGCGGCGTGTGGTTCACGCCGTTGGCGACCAGCGTGGACAGCGCATGCGTGAGCTGCAGGATCGTGAAGTTGTTGTAGCCCTGGCCGATGCCCAGCGAGATCGTCTCGCCCGCATACCACTGCTGCTGCGCGGCGCGCTTGTAGGTGTTGCGCTTCCACTCCTTGCTGGGCAGCACGCCGCGCACCTCGCCGGGCAGGTCGATGCCCGTGAGCTGGCCGAAGCCCAGCGGCTTCATGAAGTCGTGAATCCCGTCCACGCCCATCTCGTTGGCCAGCGTGTAGAAGTAGACATTGCTCGAATGCTGGATGGCGCGCACCAGATCCACCGGCCCCAGGGCATGGCCCGAGCGGAAGGTATGGCCGCCGAAGGTCCAAGAGCCTCCGTCCTGGATGATGGTGCCTACCGTGCGCTTGCCGGTTTCCAGGCCCGCCAGCCCCATGAAGGGCTTGTAGGTCGAGCCCACGGGATAGGTGCCGCGCAGCGAGCGGTTCAGCAGCGGCCGGTCCAGGGACTCGTTGAGCGCCTTCCAGCTTTCCTGGTCTATGCCGTCCACGAACAGGTTCGGGTCATAGGTGGGCTTGCTGACCATGGCCAGCAGCTCGCCGTTGCGCGGATCCATGGCGACGGCCACGCCGCGGCGATTGCCGTAGAGATCCTCGATCATCTTCTGCAGCTTGATGTCTATGGACAGCTGCAGGCTGTTGCCCGGAGTCGCCGCGCGACTGCCCAGCTTGCGCACCGCATGGCCGCCGGCCGAGGTTTCCATTTCCTCCCAGCCGGTCTGACCGTGCAGCTGCTGCTCGTAGCTCTTTTCAACGCCCAGCTTGCCTATGACCTCGGTGCCGCGGTAATTGGCTGCATCGTCGGAGTCGTCGATCTCCTCTTTCTCCTTCTGGTTGATGCGGCCGATGTAACCGATGACGTGGCTGGCCGTCTCCTTGAGCGGATAGGTGCGGAACAGCCGCGCCTTGATATCCACACCGGGGAAGCGATAGCGCTGGGCCGCGAACTTGGCCACCTCCTCGTCCGTGAGGCGCGAGCGGATGGGAATCGACTCGAAGCTCTTGGAGTCGTCCATGAGCCGCTTGAACTTGCGCCGGTCGCGCGGCGTGATCTCCACGATCTCGGCCAGCCCGTCTATGGTCTGGTCCAGGTCTTCGACCTTGGAGCGCGTGATCTCCAGCGTATAGGCGGAGTAATTGCTGGCCAGCACCACGCCGTTGCGGTCCAGGATCTGGCCGCGGTTGGGCACGATGGGCACCACGGCCGTGCGATTGCTCTCGGCGCGCTCGGCCAGTTCCTCGTGGCGCTCCACCTGTAGCACCAGCAGACGCGACACCAGCAGGCAGAAGGCCAGGAACACCACCACACTCATGACCAGCGTGCGCAGCCGAAAGCGCTGCAGCTCGGCTTCGGTGTTGCGAATTTCCATCATGACTCAATACCCACGAGATTGGCGCGCCCCAAACGCGGGCAGCCGAGCAAGGGCCGTCCCGCAGCAAGGGCTGCGTCCCCTTCCCATAGCGCGCAGCGCGTAGAGAGAGGGGGAAGGCGCGAAGCGACTCAGGGGGTGCTGCATCACAACGGACGGTTTTCGTCGCTGTCGGGCGCACGGCGCTGGGGCGCCAGCAGCAGCACGCTGATGATGGGCCACAGCAGCGTCTCGATGACGGGCGCCAGCAGAAACCAGGGGCCGGGGAAGATGCCGCCCACGGCCACGCGCAGCAGCACCTGCAGGCCATGCGCGGCCGCAAACAGCGGCAGCATATGCAGGGCCTGCACGGGGCTGGAGAACCACAGCAGGCGCCGGCTCATCCAGCCCGTCACATAGACCAGCAGGGTATAGGCCAGCGCATGCTGGCCCAGCAGCGCCCCGCGGTCCACGTCCATGATCAGCCCCAGCATGAAAGCCAGGCCCATGCCCACGCGCTGGGGTTGGTTCAGGCTCCAGAAGGCCAGCAGCACGATCAGCCAGTCGGGCAGCCAGACGATGCGGCCCAGCGGCAGCATATTGATGACCAGCGCCAGCAGCAGCGTGATCGCGATGAACAGGGGATTGACCGGCAGCAACAGCTGCTGGCCGCGCGGCATGATCATGCGGGGTCCTTTGCTTGCGGGGCTGCCGGCTTGTCGTCGGCCTTCTCGGCCGCCGCTTTTTCCTTCCTGCTGCGCGCTTTGACGGTCTTGTCGGCCTTGGTGGCTTCGGCCTGGGCCGCCATACTCGCGGCCTCGGGGTGCTCGACGCGGTTCAGCGGCTGCAGCACCATCACATGGCTGACCCCCTGCACCCGGCCCACGGGCTCGCAATAGATGCGGCTAAAGGCCGAATCGGCCCGGCGGTCCACGGTCACCACCTTGGCCACGGGCAGGCCGGTCGGGTACAGCCCGTCTACGCCGCTGGTGGTCAGCAGATCGCCGACCTGCACATCGGCATTGCTGGGCATGAAGCGCAGCTCCAGCCCGCCGGCGCGCGCCGACGAGGCGTCGCCATAGGCCACGCTGCGGGCCCCGGTGCGCGGGTTGAAGACGGGAATCGCCTGGTCGCGGTCGATCAACAGCGTGACCTCGGCGCGCGTGGGATAGACGCGCGTGACCTGGCCAACCACCCCTCTCTCGTCGAGCACGGGCGAGCCCGGCGCGACCTTGTCCACCTGGCCCTTGTCGATCACCACGCGGCGGGTATAGGGATCGGGGCTGTCATAAACCACCTCTGCCACCTGGCCCGGAGTGGTGCTGCGCTCGCGCAGCGTCAGCATGGCGCGCAGATGTTCGTTTTCCTTGAGCAGCTCCTCGGCCAGCTCGGCGCGCTGAGCCATAACGACCAGCTCCTTGCGCGCCGCATCCTCGCGGGCCACGGCCTGCTGCTGCACCTCGGCATAGCGGCTGGCGTTCTGGTAGGCCAGCACGGGCTGGGCCACCACCCACTGCACGGGCGCCAGTGCCACGGACACGGCGGCGCGCACCGGCGCCGTGATCTTGAAACGCGCATCGGCCACCATCAAAAACAGCGCCAAGGCGCTGTAGAGGGCAAGCTGCGAGGTGCGCGAAGCCTGCTGCTTGAACAGCGAGGGCGCGCGGCGGTCCAGGGTTTCCAGTGTCATAGCCACCCCAGGTGCAGGGCCGTGTACGCACAGCCTCCCGTCGCGGGAAGCATGCCAAAGGAGAGCGCAGTTAGGCGTATCACGGACTCAAGCCCTGTTCAGTCAATAGCGGTGGCGGTACGCGCACTATGCCGCGTACCGCAAAACACCACGGTGCACAGCGATTAATCGCTGGTGAAGATGCTGCCCTGGCGGTCCATGGTCTCCAGCGCCATGCCGCAGCCGCGCACCACGCAGGTCAGCGGCTCTTCGGCCACCAGCACGGGCAGGCCGGTTTCCTCGGCCAGCAGGCGGTCCAGATCGCGCAGCAGCGCACCGCCGCCGGTCAGCATCATGCCGCGTTCGGCAATGTCGGCGCCCAGCTCGGGCGGCGTCTGCTCGAGCGCGTTCTTCACGGCCGAGACGATCTGGTTCAGCGGATCGGTCAGCGCTTCCAGCACTTCGTTGGAAGAGATGGTGAAGCTGCGCGGCACGCCTTCGGAGAGGTTGCGGCCCTTGACTTCCATTTCCTTGACTTCGGAGCCGGGGAAGGCGGAGCCGATCTGCTTCTTGATGGCTTCGGCCGTGGGCTCGCCGATCAGCATGCCGTAGTTGCGGCGGATGTAGCTGATGATGGCTTCGTCGAACTTGTCGCCGCCCACGCGGACCGAGCCCTTGTAGACCATGCCGCCCAGCGAGATCACGCCCACTTCGGTGGTGCCGCCGCCGATGTCGACGACCATGGAGCCCGAAGCTTCGGACACGGGCAGGCCCGCGCCGATGCCGGCGGCCATGGGCTCTTCGATCAGGTACACGGCCGTGGCGCCCGCGGCTTCGGCCGCGTCCTTGATGGCGCGGCGCTCGACCTGGGTGGAGCCGCAGGGCACGCAGATGATGATGCGCGGGCTGGGCGTGAGCACCGAGCGCGGATGCACCATCTTGATGAACTGCTTGATCATCTGCTCGGTGATCACGAAGTCGGCGATCACGCCGTCCTTCATGGGGCGGATGGCTTCGATGTTGCCGGGCACCTTGCCCAGCATGGCCTTGGCCTCGCGGCCCACGGCCTGGATCACCTTCTTGCCGTGGGGGCCGCCTTCGTGGCGAATCGCGACAACCGAGGGCTCATCGAGAACAATGCCCTTGTCTCGGGCGAAAATCAGGGTGTTGGCTGTGCCAAGGTCAATGGCTAGGTCGGTGGAGAAGTACCGACGGAAAGCTCCGAACATTCAAGGTCCTCTCAGGCACGGCTGGCGCATCGGCTGCCGTCGCCGGGGTGTAAGGTAATGGAGTCTGGGTGGGTGGGCTTTTTTTGCACAATGACCAGCCGGACGGAGGTCTTGCGGCAAAGCCGAGATAATACCGTATCCCCTGTGAATAACTTCTACTGTCAGGGTTAGAAACACTGCTTTACACGCGGCTGCCCTGTTTAATATTTTCTATGGCATTGAACGATCAAGATATTGCGCGTATCGCCAACCTGGCACGGCTTGAGCTGTCGCAAGACGAAAGTAAGCGCATGCTCGCGCAGCTAAACAACTTTTTCGGCATCGTCGAAAAAATGCAGGCTGTGGATACTTCAGGCGTCAGCCCTCTGTCACATCCCGTGGCGGCCATCCAGGACATCGCCTTACGGCTACGTGACGATTTGGTAAGCGAGCCCAATAACCGCGAAGCCAACATGCAAAACGCTCCGGCCGCCGACAAGGGCTACTTCCTCGTGCCCAAGGTCATCGAGTAAACGCGCAAGCCAAAGAACCATGAGCAACACCGAACTGCACAACCTCGGCGTGGCCGAGCTGGCCGCACAGCTGCGCGCCAAACAGGTTTCCGCCACCGAAGCCGCCCAGCACTTTCTGGCCCGCGCCAAGCAGCACCAGAACCTGGGCGCTTTCGTCGCCATCAATGAAGAAGCCACGCTGGCCCAGGCCAGGGCGGCCGATGCCCTGATCGCCGAAGGCCGGGGCGGCAAGCTGGCCGGCGTGCCCATCGCGCACAAGGACATCTTCGTCACCAAGGACTTTCCCACCACTGCCGCCAGCAAGATGCTGGAAGGCTACCAGTCGCCGTTTGACGCCACCGTGGTGCGCAAACTGGCCGATGCCGGCGTCGTGACCCTGGGCAAGCTCAACTGCGACGAATTCGCCATGGGCGGCGCCAACGAGAACTCGGCCGTCGCCCCCGTGGGCTTCGACACGGCCCAGCCCGTGCGCAACCCCTGGAACCACGAACGCGTGCCCGGCGGCTCCTCGGGCGGCTCGGCCGCTGCCGTGGCCGCGCGCCTGGCCCCGGCCGTGACCGGCACCGACACCGGCGGCTCCATCCGCCAACCCGCGAGCTTCTGCGGCATCACCGGCATCAAGCCCACCTACGGCCGCGCCAGCCGCTACGGCATGATCGCCTTCGCCTCCTCGCTGGACCAGGCCGGCCCCATGGGCCGCAGCGCCGAAGACTGCGCGCTGCTGCTGTCCGAGATGTGCGGCCCCGATCTGGACCGCGACTCCACCAGCCTGGATGTGCCCGCCGAGGATTTCAGCGCCAAGCTGGACGATTCGATCGAAGGCCTGCGCATCGGCATTCCCGCCGAGTTCTTCGGCGAAGGCCTGTCGGCCGATGTCCGCGCAGCCGTGGACGCCGCGCTCAAGGAATACGAGAAGCTGGGCGCCAAGCTGGTTCCCGTGAGCCTGCCGCGCACCGAGCTGTCCGTGCCCGTGTACTACATCCTGGCTCCGGCCGAGGCCTCGTCCAACCTCTCGCGCTTCGACGGCGTGAAGTTCGGCCACCGCGCCGCGAAGTACGAAGACCTCAACGACATGTACCGCAAGACCCGCGCCGAAGGCTTTGGCGACGAGGTCAAGCGCCGCATCATGATCGGTGCCTATGTGCTCAGCGAAGGCTATTACGACGCCTACTATCTGCAGGCGCAGAAGATCCGCCGCATGATTGCCGACGACTTCCAGGCCGCGTTCAAGGACTGCGACGTCATCGCCGGTGCGGCCGCGCCGACGACGGCCTGGGCCATAGGCGGCAAGGCCGACCCCGTGAGCAACTACCTGGCCGACATCTTCACCCTGCCCGCATCGCTGGCCGGCCTGCCCGGCCTCTCCCTGCCCGCCGGCTTCGGCGACGGCGGCATGCCCGTGGGCCTGCAGCTGATCGGCAACTACTTCGGCGAAGCCAGGCTGCTCAACGCGGCCCACCGCTTCCAGCAAGCCACCGACTTCCACCTGCGCACCCCCGCCGGTATTTAAATGGAACACCCCCTGAGTCGCTTCGCGCCTTCCCCCTCAAGGGGGACGACAGCCTCGCTGCGGGGCGGCCCTTGCTCGCTGTCCCTGGATCGGGCCGCGCCGGTTTCATGCGCGGTGCCATGGATACAGCCCACTTTTTGAAGCAAGAACATGACTGTGAAACTAATCAATGGCTACGAAGTCGTCATCGGCTTCGAAACCCACACCCAGCTGGCGACGAACAGCAAGATCTTTAGCCGCGCCAGCACCGCCTTCGGCGCAGAGCCCAACACCCAGGCCTGCGCCGTGGACCTGGCCCTGCCCGGCACGCTGCCGGTCATGAACAAAAAGGCCGTGGAATGCGCGATCAAGCTGGGCCTGTCGCTGGGCTCCACGATTGCGCCGCGCTCCATCTTCGCGCGCAAGAACTACTTCTACCCCGACCTGCCCAAGGGCTACCAGATCTCCCAGTTCGAGATCCCCGTGGTGCAAGGCGGTGAAGTCAGCTTCTACGTGGGCGACAAGCTCAAGACCGTGCGCCTGGTGCGCGCCCACCTCGAGGAAGACGCGGGCAAGTCCGTGCACGACGAATTCCCAGCCGAATCGGGCATCGACCTGAACCGCGCGGGCACGCCGCTGCTCGAGATCGTGACCGAGCCCGACATCCGCAGCACCGAGGAGGCCGTGGCCTACGCCAAGGAGCTGCACAAGATCGTCACCTGGATCGGCATCTGCGACGGCAATATGCAGGAAGGCAGCTTCCGCTGCGACGCCAACGTCTCCGTGCGCAAGCCCGGCCAGCCGCTGGGCACGCGCCGCGAGATCAAGAACCTGAACTCGTTCAGGAATATGCAGATCGCCATCGACTACGAAATCCTCTGGCAGATCGAGCAGATCGAGGACGGCCACAAGATCCAGCAGGCCACCGTGCTCTTCAACCCCGACACGGGCGAGACCCGCGCCATGCGCACCAAGGAAGACGCGGCCGATTACCGCTACTTCCCCGACCCCGACCTGCCGCCGCTGGTCGTGGCCCCCGAATGGGTGGAGCGCGTGAAGGCCGAAATGCCCGAACTGCCCCGCGCCATGGCCGCACGCTTTGTCGAGCAATACGGCCTGCCCGAATACGACGCCACCACCCTGACCCAGAGCCAGGCCATGGCCGCCTACTTTGAGGACGCGGCCAAGGCCTGCGGCCAGGCCAAGCTGGCGTCCAACTGGGTGATGGGAGAAATCTCGCGCCGCCTGAACCAGGAAGAAATCGGCATGGAGGCCGTCAAGGTGAGCAGCGCCCAGCTGGCCGCCATGATCGGCCGCATCTCCGACGGCACCATCTCCAACAACGCCGCCAAGCAGGTGTTCGAGGCGCTGTGGAGCGGCGAGGGCTCGGACGTGGACGCCGTCATCGAAGCCAAGGGCCTCAAGCAGATGAACGACACCGGCGCGCTGGAGGCCATCATCGACGAGGTGATCGCTGCCAACCCCGCGAATGTGGAGCAGTACAAGGCGGGCAAGGACAAGGCCTTCAACGCCCTGGTCGGCCAGGTCATGAAAGCCTCCAAGGGCAAGGCCAACCCCGGCCAGGTCAACGAACTGCTCAAGGCCAAGCTGGCCTAACTCTGTTACAAGCACGTCGTTACACGCACGTCGCCAAAGGCGTGCCTGTGAGCTCTGATAATGCGCAAGGCCGCAGGCAGCATATGCCTGCGGCCTTGTTATTTGTCGGTTCCCATGCCCTGCGCCGCCTGCTCAGGAAAGTTTCTGTGATCTTCTCGAACGCCTCCCTCATCGAATCCGAAAAAGAGCGCAACCTCTGCACCAAGTTCTTCGCCGGCTACTTCTTCAACGAATTCACGCCCGGCTACACCAAGCGCATCACACTCTTCAACCGCTACCTCCAGGAAGTCACGGGCCGCGAAGACCTGGCCCTGCACAGCCCCCATGTCTCGTTCGACACCCACGCCTATCTTTGCCACGAACGCCTGCGCAGCAAGCTGTCCGACGTCCTGATCTCCGACCCCGCGCGCCAGATCTTTCTATTCATCGAAACCAAATACCTGAGCAACTGGACCTATGCCGCCGATGTGGCCAAGGGCCTGGAGCGGCTGGACAAGGTCTTTGACGCCGAGAAAAAGCCCCACCTGGCCGATGCCCGCCAGCATTACTTTGTGCTGACCTCACGCCGCAAGGAAGAAGCCACGGGTCGCCCCGTGCAACACTACGCCCCGGTGAACGTGCCTATCTTTGTGCCCAGCCCTGCGCGCACCGCAGATGCGACCGAGGGCGACGTGGCAGAGCCTGCCAAGGCTGCTTTCACCAGCTTGCTGTACTGGGAAGATCTGGCGCAGATGTGCGATCGCTCGGAAGTGCGGCAGTACATGGAGGCGCGGTTGAAGCTGTGTGTGAGCAGCAGTCGGAATCAGCATAGGTCGGGGTATTTTTTGCCGACCGCCTAAACGTCAAGCAAGCCATTAGGTATGCGTCCAAGACAAAACCTCATCTGTCTCTAGCCCAGCGGCATCAAGCGTAAGTCGCTATCAAAGCAGCGATTGCTTTGTCGCTCACGACAGAGGCCGGGTCTCGCCCCGGCAGGCGAGGTACTTTCTTTTGCTTCGCCAAAAGATAAGTACCCAAAGAAAAGGCGACCCTACCGTCCGCGTCCCTGCGCTTCGCTCCGGGCAAACCTGCGTCACGCAATTCAGGCTGCGGTGCGGCAGCTGCGCGCGCCGCTCAAACACGTTGCCGCAAATTGGATGACGCAGTATTGGCACTCTTCGGTGCCAATACCCGCAGTCTGAACCGCGTGCCGCAGGCGCAGCCAAACGGGGAGAACAGATTCGGATGACCTGCACGAAATCAGGCTCTAGCGCCTATCCAGATTGCGGCAACAGCTATCAAAAACACGCAGAAGCTATCCCGCACCCGGTATCGCCCCTTGTGCCCACGCCTGCGACGGCAGCCTCTTGGGGCGCGCGGCTGCACCGCAGAGTGCAGCCGCATCGTGCTCTGACTTGCGGCAACGTGTCTGAACGAAGCGCATCAGCGCGCAGTGAGTTTTGCCGCACAGCCACAGGAGGTTGACGGCGCAGGTTGCCCCACAGCGCAGCGAAGGGGTCGTGGGCAGCAGGGGCTGTGTTCTTTGCTTACTTTCTTGCACAAGCAAGAAAGTAAGTCGGCAAGGCGGGCCGAGACCCGCCCTCTGCTCAAAAATCAGGCATGCGGCGGTACAAGCCCATCAAAAACCCGGCCCGGCTCGCAGCAAAAACAGAAGCACAAGCAGAATCAGCCTCAAGCCAAGACACATCAAGCGCCGCCAGCTATCAATTTCACAGCCTCTTTTACATAAAGCTGCGTCAAAGACTACACAGCAGTCACACAAAACTGCGCACAATCCAGCGCACTCCCGCATCACTTGCCCGTCCGTTCATGTTCTCCAAGCTGCTCAAGCCCCTGCTCTGGCTGCTCGCCCTGTGTGTGGCGATCTATGTCTGCATCTGCAGCTATATGTTTGCGCAGCAGCGCCAGATGATTTTTCAGGGCGGCAGCACGCGGGTGGAGGCCGAGAGCACGAACTTCTCGCTGCAGCGCGCCGATGTGCTGCTGCGCGGCTGGCAGCTGCATCCCAAGGACGGCCAGGCCGGCAGCGCGGTGATCTACTTTGGCGGCAATGCCGAGAATATCGAGCGCCGCCTGCCCCAGCTCGCGCACAACCTGCCGCATAGCGATATCTATACGCTGGCCTACCGCGGCTATGGCGCCAGCGAGGGCGAGCCCACGCAGGAGCTACTGGAGCTCGATGCCGCGGCCCTGTTCGACGAGGTCAAGCGGCTGCACCCGCAGCAGCCCATCACCGTCATCGGCCGCAGCCTGGGCACAGGCGTGGCATCGGCCGTGGCCGATCTGCGCCGCCCCGACAGGCTGGTGCTGGTCACGCCCTTCGACAGCATGCTGAACACGGTGCGCGGCATGTATGGCTGGCTGCCCGTGGAACTGCTGCTGCGCGACCCCTTCGACTCCGCCGCGCATCTGCAGCATTACGGCGGCCCGATTCTGGTGCTGCGCGCGGGCCAGGATCAGGTGGTGGAGCCGGCGCGCACCGATGCCCTGCTGCAGCGCCTCAAGGGCAAGGCCGTGCAGGTGCTGGCCTTCGACCAGGCCGGCCACTCCAACATCCTGCGCAGTCCCGGCCTGTGGCAGGCCATTGAGCGCTTCGTGGACGGGGCTCCGGTCCAGGCATTGCCGCAAGGCCTCTGAGCTTCGCCCTGCAAGGCCAAAGCCGCAGCGGCTCGGGCCGGCTGTGTCTTTTTGCACTGTAGCGCTGGTTCGACAAGCGCTTTCAGCTATCAAAACCAGAGTTTCTCAACCATCAGGGCTTGAGCACGCGCCGGTAGAAGAACACGCACAGGCCCGCAAAATACGCGAGGCCCAGCCACATGGCGGGCGCGAAGCCCTCGCCCACGACGGCCAGCGGCGCATCCTTGCCGCTGAAGCCTATCAGCGCGGCGATGATCAGGCCCATCAGGCTTTCGCCCACGATCAGGCCCGAGGCCAGCAGCAGCCCGCGCTCCTCGGCGGCCGCCCCCCAGGGCTGGCCGCCGCGTTCGGCATGGGCCTTGACGGCCCTGTGGATCAGCCAGCCCAGCAAGGCGCCTAGAGTCAGCGTCAGGCCTATGGTGGGCGGCAGATAGATGCCCAGGCCCACGGCCAGCGGCGGCAGCGCGCCCCGGCCGCTCTTGCGCAGCAGCACATCGGCCACGATGACGACCAGGCCCGTGGCCACGCCCAGGCCCAGGCCCAGGCCCAGCATGCTCCAGTCCAGCGAGCCCTCGAAGATGCCCGAGGCGATCTTGAGCATCAGCGTGGCCTGGGGCGCGGCCAGCGCCTGGTTCGGGTCCATGCCGGCGCGCGGCAGACTGCCCGCAAAGCCGTAGGCGTTGTAGAGCAGATCCAGCACGGGCGGAATCACGGCCGTGCAGATCAGCGCCGTCTGCCAGAACGGAAAGCCCGTCCACAGGCCCAGCATCAGCAGCGCCGGCAGCACGAAGATCACCGAAGACAAGGTGCCGGCCGCCGAGGCCTGGGTCTGCACCAGATTGTTTTCGAGGAGGTTGGAGTCCTTGAAGCGGTAGAGCAGCGCCATGGAGATCACGGCCGCCGGTATGGCCGAGGCAAAGGTCAGCCCCACCTTGAGCCCCAGATACACATTGGCCGCGGTAAAGGCCAGGGTGATGAGCGCACCCAGCATGACGCCGCGCAAGCTGAACTCTCTCATAGCGGTAGTTGTTTTCATGATGGACTTGAAGAGCTGCAACCGGCATCAGCCTAGCACCGCCTGCGGCGCCCCGCATGCCCCACGGAGCGCGGGCAGGCCCGGTCCTACAAAGCGCCCGTATCATGCGCGCATGGCCGAACTGACCTACCAGCTCACCGAAGCGCAATTCGTGGATGCGCAGCGCCTGCACGCCTCGCTCAAGCCCTGGTGGGCCAGGCTGCTGCTGTATTTCGTCAGCTTGGCGGGGCTGGCGCTGCTGGGGCTGGGCCTGTACTACGGCAACCACTGGCTGGCCCTGGGCGGGCTGGTCTACGCCCTGCTGCCCCTCGGCAGCTTCCGGCTGATCACCCAGCCCATGGCGCGGCGCAGCTACCGGCGCTCGCCCTCGCTGCGCGAGCAAAACACCGTGGCGCTGCGCGACGGACAGCTGCAGCTGCGTTCGGCGCGCGGCGGCGGCAGCCTGCCCTGGGAGCACATCATCCAGTGGGCCGAGGACGAGCGCAGCCTGCTGCTCTATCTGCAGCCGCGACTGTTTCTGGCTCTACCCAAGGCCGCCGACACGCAGCCCGGCCTGATCGCGCCGCTGCGCGAGCTGCTGCTGGCCAATGTGGGCGCACCGCGCAGCTAGGCCGGGACTAGGCCTTGCGCCATGAAAAAAGGAGACCTGGGTCTCCTTTTTTCATGGCTGCGGTAAGCGTTAGAACAGCACGCGGCAGCGTATGGTGCCCGGAATCTGAGCCAGCTTGGCCAGCGCCAGCGCCGAGGACTGGGCGTCGATGTCGATCACCACATAGCCGACCTTCTCGTCGGTGCGCAGGTACTGGCCCGCGATATTGATGCCGTTGTCGGCAAACACCTGGTTGATGGCCGAGAGAATGCCGGGGCGGTTCTCGTGCACATGCAGGATGCGGTTGTTGCCCGGGTGCTCGGGCAGCGCGACCTCGGGGAAGTTGACGGCCGAGGTGGTCGTGCCGTTGTCGCTGTACTTGACCAGCTTTTCCGCGACTTCCAGGCCGATATTGGCCTGGGCCTCCATGGTCGAGCCGCCGATATGCGGCGTCAGGATCACATTGTCCATGCCGCGCAGCGGCGACTGGAACTCGTCCTTGTTGCTCTTGGGCTCCTTGGGGAAGACGTCGATGGCCGCGCCCAGCAGCGTACCGGCCTTGAGCGCCGCGGCCAGGGCCTCGATGTCCACCACCGTGCCGCGCGAGGCATTGATGAGGATGCTGCCGGGCTTCATGGCCGCGATCTGCGCGGCGCCCAGCATGCCGTGGGTGGAGGCCAGCTCGGGCACATGCAGGGTCACGATATCGGCCTGGCCCAGCAGCTCGCTCAGGCTCGCGGCCTGGCGCGCATTGCCCAGCGGCAGCTTGGTCACCACGTCGTGGAAGACGACCTTCATGCCCAGGCTCTCGGCCAGCACCGACAGCTGGGTGCCTATGGAGCCGTAGCCGACGATGCCCAGGGTCTTGCCGCGGATCTCGAAGGAGTTCTCGGCGCTCTTCTTCCAGCCGCCGCGGTGCGCCACGGCGCTTTTTTCGGGGATGCCGCGCAGCAGCAGAATGGCCTCGCCCAGCACCAGTTCGGCCACCGAGCGGGTATTGGAATAGGGCGCGTTGAACACCACCACGCCGCGCTCGCGCGCCGCGTTCAGGTTCACCTGATTGGTGCCTATGCAGAAGCAGCCCACGGCCACCAGCTTCTGCGCGGCCGCAAACACCTCGGCCGTGAGCTGGGTGCGCGAGCGTATGCCCACAAAGTGCACGTCGGCGATCTTGCGCTTGAGCTCCTCGCCCTCGAGCGCGCCGCTCAAGGCTTCCACATTGGTATAACCCGCATCATTGAGCACCTTGAGTGCGGAGGGGTGGATGCCTTCGAGCAGCAGAAACTTGATCTTCGATTTGTCCAGCGATGTCTTGGCCATAAGCGGGCCCTCCGATCCGTGAAAACCCCATTACAGCGGATTGGATAATTCGGCACAGCTTCTGGGTGCAATTCATGGATATTTGTTGCATTTGTGCCGCGGCGCAGTGTTTTTATATGGCCATCCCCGCGCCAGAGGTCAAGCTCGCACGGGGAGCAAGTGCCAACACCGGCGCCCGCCCACTTGTAACAGACTGAGACAAACGCTTTCGCTTCCTAGAATCCCTGGCACCCGAATGCTTCAAATTTAATAGCTTGAAGCCTTTTATCGACAAGTTTTCAAAAAGGATTTGCCGCATATGCTGAACCTGTTGCGCCGCGTGGAAGACACGCTGGTACAGATCGTGCGAGTGGTGCTGCTCGCGTTCTCCGTCTTTGTGCTGATTGGCATGGGCCTGTGGATCTGGGACCACTACAAGAGCAAGAAGCCCGATGCCGCGCTGGCCGCGCCCGTGGCGCTGAACTGGAAGGACGCGCCCTACGACCTCAAGTACATGGAGGAGGAGACCGGCCGCGACCTCAGCAGCATCAACCCCCAGATCCCCCTGGAAAAGCGCCTGGCCGACCCGGCGCTGCGCTCCAGCTTCCAGAAGGCCGACGGCCTGCTGCGCGGCCTGATCTACAAGGACCCCGCGGCACGCAAGCGCATCGAGAAGGAAAACAGCGGCCAGGGCCTGGACCCGATTCACCCGCTGCTCAAGGGGGATGCCGCGCCTTCCGACGATGAGGTCAACCGCCAGATCAAGATGCGCGAAGCGCGCGAGAACTCCTGCTGCGACAAGGAGGCCGCCGACGCCGCGGCCGCGGCCGCCGATGCGGCCTGGAGCGCGCGCCGCATTGCGCTGAACCGCGAGGACCGCGCCGCAGCGGCGGCTGTCAGCGCTGCCGTGGCTGCCGCCGCCGAAGCCGAAGCCTCCGACGAGGACGTACCGCTCAGCGATCCCGTGAACCTGGCCGCCGAAATCCACAGCCGCGCCCAGGCCGCCGAGCAGGAGCATGGCGAGGGCTCGTACGCCGCCTATGTGAAGGGCCTGCCCGCGGCCCTGGAGAAGGTGCTGGCCAACGAGAAGCTGACCGCCAAGCTGCAGCTGCAGCCCGCGCAGCAGATCGTGAACATTCTGCTGACCAACTACACCCTGTCCTTCGATCGCACGGCCCAGATGCTGCGCGGCGAGAACCCCGACGAGGACAAGTGGAAGTTCCTGGGCGTGGACACGGCTTTCGCCACCATGCTGATCTCCTGCCTGGTGATGGTGGTCATGGTGCTGGTGCTGATCCGCATGGAGCGCCATATGCGCACCATGAGCCAGAACTCCACCCCCAAGTCCTGATACCGAGGCTCCGAGCAGAAAGCCGGAGCTTGAGCTATGGTTTCGGGCCCGGCCCTCCTGTGAGGCCGGGCCTTTTTGTTTTCCGGATTTCACGATGAGCACCACCCGCACCACCGCCACCCCCATCCACTCCCAGTTCCTGGAGCGCATGTCGCCACGCGCCTTCGTTCCCGAGGCGCTGAGCACGGCCCAGCTGGAGCAGCTGGTGGACGCCGCCCGCTGGGCTCCCTCGGCCAGCAACAAGCAGCCCTGGCACTTTGCCTATGCGCTGCGCGGCGACGCCCACTGGCAGGCTTTCTCCCAGATCCCCAACGAGGCCAACCGCCGCTGGTGCCTGAACGCCGGCGCGCTCATCGTGCTGCTGTCCAACCAGGAGAGTTCTCCGGCCAAGCACAGCTTCGACGCGGGCTGCGCCTGGGGCTATCTGGCGCTGGAAGCCCATGCCATGGGCCTGGCCACCCACGCCATGGGCGGCTTCTCGGCCGACGAGGCGCGCCGGGTGCTGAACCTGCCCGCCCATCTGCTGCCCGAGTGCGTGATCGCCGTGGGCCGCCGTGCCGACGCGGCCACCCTGCCCGAGGACCTGCGCGCGCGCGAAATCCCGTCGCTGCGCAAGCCGCTGAACGAGGTGCTGAGCGCCGGCGCCGTGCCCAGCGCCGCCTAAGCACTCGCGCAAAATCCAAAGCCCCGGCCCCATTGTGCCCAGCGGCTTTGGATAAAAATGGCAGGCAAACCAAGACTACAAGGCGCAGCCAGCTATCAAATTTGCTAGCTCCTCTGCGCCAGACCACACCATGTCCGTGATGCAAACGCTGAGGCAGCGCCTGGGGCCTGTCACCACCCGTCCTTCTTGGCGCGAGCTGCTGCGCTCGGGCATAGGTGCCGGCCTGGGCCTGGCGCTGGCCGGCATGCTGGTGGGGCTGGTGGACACTTTTTTCCCGCGCACGCTGTTTCTGTTCGCGCCGCTGGGCGCCACGGCCGTGCTGGTGTTTGCCGTACCCAGCAGCCCGCTGGCCCAGCCCTGGAACTGCGTGGTCGGCAACACGGTCTCGGCGCTGTACACGCTGCTGCTGCTCTGGGCCTTTCCCTCGCTGTCGCAGACTGGGCTGGCCGCGCTGGCCGTGGCCGGGGCCATCGCCCTGATGCTGCTGCTGCGCGCGCTGCACCCGCCCGGAGGTGCCGTGGCCCTGCTGACGGTGCTGGCCGCGGCGCAGATGGTGCCGCTGGGCTGGCATCTGCTGATTCCCATGGCCGTCATGTCGGGCGTGCTGGCCGCCGTGGGCGTGCTCTACCACCGCGCCTGCGGCCGGCCCTATCTGCACCAGCCGCCGCCGGCAGCCGTGCGGCGCCAGGCTTCAGGCCTGGCACTGAGCGAGCAGGATCTGCAGCAGCTGCTGCAGCGCTTTGACCAGTCCTACAACCTGACGCCCGACGACCTCGGCGAGCTGCTGGCCGCGGCCGAGGAGCAGGCCATCAAGCGCCGCCTGGCGGCCGTGAGCTGCGGCGAGGTCATGTCCGCCCGGCTGCTGACCGTGAGCCCGCAAACCCCGCTGGAAGAGGTGGCCGACCTGTTTCACCGGCATCTGGTCAAAAGCCTGCCCGTGGTGGACGAACAGCAGCAGCTGATAGGCCGCGTTCTGCGCGCCGACCTGTTCGACTGGCTCTGGCAGGGCCACCGCGCCAGCCAGCAGCAAAGCCTGTGGCAGCGGCTGCGCAAACCCGGCCACAAGTCCGGGCCCGTGGCGCGCAGCCTGATGCGCGAGCCCGAGCTCTGCGTGCAGGAGTCCACGCCCATGGGCGATCTGCTGCACGAGCTGGCCTCCCACACCGTGCAGTTCATCGCCGTGCTGCGCGGCAACACGCTGGTGGGCGTGATCACGCGCTCGGATGTGATCCGCACCCTGCTGTCGCTCAACCGCTAGGCCCGCCCCGAGCGCACCCTCTTGCGGCGTCGCGGCCGCGGACTACACTGTCTGCAATGCGTCGCCTCAAAGGAGTTGCCATGGACAGCGTGCTCACCCCAAATCTCGACAAGCTGCGCAACATCGTGCAGAGCTTCGGCCCCCATTCCTTCACCGCTGCCCAGGTCGCCACGGAGTACGAGGGCAGCGCAGCCAGCAGCGACACCGCCAGGACTTTCGACGAACTGCTGGCCCACCATGCGGCCGTGCTCGGCATCCAGGCCGTGCCCGGCGGCCATGCGCTCTGGCAAGCCGCCTGAGGCCGCCATCCCATGTGCCCGCCCGCTAAGGCGGGCATTTTTTTGAGCCTTTGCTATCTGCGCTAAAGTGCCGCGCCATGTCGTCGCTGATTCCTCTTTCGCTCTGGCTGCCGCTGTCCATCGCGGCCTGCGCGCTGCTGGTGCTGGCCGCCGTGGGCTGGCTGTGGCGCGGCGCGCTGCGCATTCCCGCGGCCAGCCGCGACGGCCGCAATATGCGCGTCATGGCGGCGCTGGCCAGCCTGGGCCTGCTGCTGTGGCTGGGCTACGGCCTGTTCAAGGGCTATGCGGCGCTATGGCAGGCCAATGCGCTGCGGCTGCTGGCCCAGGGCCCACTGCTGCTGCAAACGCCGCTGATCGTGGGCGGGCTGGCCTGGGCCTGCACCCTGCTGCTGGGCCGGCTCATGGCCATGCACAATCCGTGATCAGTGCGACTCGCGCGGCTGGGCCTGGGCGGCCCAGAGCTTGCGCAGCTGCTGCAGCTCCGCATCGAAGCGCTGGTTGATGCGCTGCTTTTCCTCATCCTGCTGGCGGATGAAGCGCTGCTGCTCTTCCTGGGACTCGGTGTTGTCCTTGAGCTGGCGGCGCAGATTGGCCGGAGCCTTCGCGGCATCGTTCTGATAGAACTCCAGCTCGGTGTCGAGTTTCCGGCGCCGCTCCCTGAGCTCGGTCTGCCGCTGCTGGGCCACGGCGACCACGTCATTGGCCTGGGCCAGAGCCTCGCTGCGGGCCGCATCGTGCACGCCCTGATTGGGATAGCGCAGCAGCATGGCGCGATCGCGCGAGCGCTCCTCGCGCAGCCGCGCCTGTTCGGCCTGGTTTTCACGGCGCCGGGCTTCCTGAGTGCCGCGCTCCTGCTCGGTCAGCGTGGGGCCCACACGGCGCAGCTCCACGCCGGTCTTGCCCAGCACGCGCTGCTCGCGGTCCACGCAGTCGGCAATCGGGCGGTCGGCCGTGATGCGCCGCCCCTTGGCGTCGGTGCAGGCATAGATGCCACCGGTATTGGCCTGAGCCTGGGCGAGTGCGACCCCGGCCCAGAAGATGGCTCCCACGGACAAACCCAGTTTTGCATGCCATGCCTGCTTCATGCGTGTTTATTCCTTGTCTTCGACACCGTAACGCTGGCGATAGGCTAGCACGCGCTCGTGGTGCTCGCGGCCCGCATCGCTGCCCTGCTGCTCGAGATAAAGCAACAAATCTGCCAATTTGGCAATCGCGCAGACCTGCATGCCCAGCTGGTGGCGCACGTATTGCACGGCGCTGTGGGGCACGTCCTGGCCATTCTCGGTGGCCATTTCCTGGCGGTCCAGGGCGATGGCCACCGCATGGGGCTCGGCACCTGCGGCCTTGATGATGGCGA
The DNA here is from genome assembly GCF_041079535.1 of Comamonas guangdongensis. Lineage (NCBI taxonomy): Bacteria > Pseudomonadati > Pseudomonadota > Betaproteobacteria > Burkholderiales > Comamonadaceae > Comamonas > Comamonas guangdongensis. The sequence goes on from NZ_JBFYGN010000007.1 coordinate 19,911, forward strand.
TGGACTCACGCGCGGCCGTGCCCGCGCTCATCACGTCGTCGACGATGAGCACGCGGCCCTTGAGAGGCGCGCCGACCAGGGTGCCGCCTTCGCCGTGGTCCTTGGCTTCCTTGCGGTTATAGGCGAAAGGCACGTTCTTGCCCTGGCGCGCGAGCTCCACGGCCACGGTCGCGGCCAGGGGGATGCCCTTGTAGGCCGGGCCGAAGACCATGTCGAACTCGATGCCGCTGGCCAGAATGGCTTTTGCATAGAATTCGGCCAGACGGGCCATCTTGGCGCCGTCATCGAACAGGCCTGCGTTGAAGAAGTACGGGCTCAGTCGACCGGCCTTGGTCTTGAATTCGCCAAAACGCAGCACGCCCGCATCAACGGCAAACTGCACAAAATCCTGCGCCAGACGGCCTGCGCCGTCCACTGGCTGCTTACTCACCACCATGGATTCATCCTTGTTCAAATTAACCAGCCTCAACCTCAACGGTATCCGCTCTGCAACGACCAAAGGCGCGGAAGCCTGGATCGCGGCCACTGCGCCGGATTGTATTTGCGTCCAGGAAATCAAGGCCCAGGCCAGCGATATGGCCGGGCGTTTCGAGGTGTTGGCCGGCATGAAGGGCCACTTCCACTTTGCCGAGAAAAAAGGCTATTCGGGCGTCGGCGTCTACTCCCGCCACGAGCCCAGCGACGTGGTGGTGGGCTTCGACGGCGAGGAGTTCGACGCCGAGGGCCGCTATGTCGAGACCCGCTTCGACAAGCCGGGCCGCAAGTTCTCCATCATCAGCGCCTATTTCCCCAGCGGCAGCTCGGGCGAACTGCGCCAGGAGGCGAAATTCCGCTTTCTGGCCAAGATGCACACCCATCTGATGCAGCTCAAGGCCGAGCGCGATTTCATCCTCTGCGGCGACATCAACATCGCCCACCAGCAGATCGATCTGAAGAACTGGCGCGGCAACCAGAAGAACAGCGGCTTTCTGCCCGAAGAGCGCGACTGGATGACAAAGTTGTTGCACAAGACTGAAGCCTCGGGCGGCCTGGTCGACGTTTACCGTCAGCTCCAGCCCGACACCACCGATGCCTGCTACACATGGTGGAGCAACCGCGGCCAGGCCTATGCGAACAACGTGGGGTGGCGTCTGGATTACCACCTGGCCACGCCCGCCGTGGCCGCGCTGGCGCGCTGCGAGTCCATCTACAAGGACGAGAAGTTCTCGGACCATGCGCCCATCACCATAGGCTACGAGATGACGCTGTAAGCGGCCCGCGGCCGCTGCAGCCATCCCGGCAACGCCTGCGCCACGCAGGCGTTTTGCTATCTGGCGCCGGCCGCGGGCCTAGTCCATGGCCGAGGTCAGGGGGCGGTTGGTGACCACATGCTTCATCACCAGGGTGGAGGTCATGCGCTTCATGCCGGGCAGGTCCGTGAGCCTGGCGTCATACAGGCGCTGGAAGGCGGGCAGGTCGCGCACCACCACATGCAGCAGGTAGTCGGGGTCGCCGAACAGCCGCTGCGCCTGGACCACGTTCTCGATCTGGGCCACGGCCTCTTCAAAGGCCGGCACGGACTTGCTGTCATGCAGGGTCACGAAGACCAGTGCCGAGAACTCCAGGCCCAGCGCCGCCGGGTCCAGTTCCGCGCGGTACCCCCGGATCACGCCCGACTCTTCGAGTGCACGCACCCGCCGGTGGCATGGCGACAGGCTCAGACCCACCTGCTCGGCCAGCTCGGTCACCGTCAGGCGGCCATCGTTTTCCAGCGCCGCAAGAATTTTTCGATCAATTGCATTCACGAGGCAGATTCTTTCAATCTCAAGCCGTTAACCGGCATTTATTGAGAGCACATTCTCGCTGGTCTTCCATATTCTCTCTGCACCCATGCTTTTCGAGAGAACTTCGTGTCATTTGCCGCTCTGACTGCCTTCTGGGCCGTCTCCTTTCTTCTGGTGCTCACGCCCGGCGCCGACTGGGCCTATGTGATTTCCGCGGGCCTGCGCGGGCGCAGGCTGGTGCTGCCCGCCACCGTGGGCCTGGCCTGTGGCGCGCTGCTAGCCACGCTGGCCGTGGCGGCGGGCGTGGGCGCTCTGGTGGCGCGCAACCCCGCCCTGCTCACGGCTCTGACTGCCACGGGTGCGCTCTACCTGGCCTGGATGGGCATAGGCCTGTGGCGCAGCCCGGCCGCCATTCAAGGCGGCGACGATGCCGAGGCCGGCACGCGCTGGCACTGGACGCTCAAGGGCGCCAGCGTCAGCGGCCTCAACCCCAAGCAGCTCCTGCTGCTGCTGGCCCTGCTGCCCCAGTTTGTACGCCCTGCCGACCACTGGCCCGTGTTCGCCCAGATCATGGCCCTGGGCGCGGTCCATGCAGCCAGCTGCGCCGTGGTCTACTTTGGCGTGGGCTGGGGCTCGCAAAGCGTGCTGCGCTCGCGCCCCGCGGCGGCCCAGCTGGTCTCCCGCATCTCCGGGACCTTGATGCTGGGCATTGCCCTGCTTTTGCTCGTCGAGATGGCCTGGCATTGATCCCCGAATAGAAAAGCGCCCGGGACCTATGTCCCGGGCGCTTCGCGAGGGGGAGGCGCATGGCGCCTCAGGAGATGCGGCCCCTCAAGCCTTGAGCGCCGACAACACCTCGTCGAGCATCTTCTTGGCGTCGCCGAACAGCATGCGGTTGTTCTCCTTGTAGAACAGCGGGTTGTCCACCCCCGCATAGCCCGAGGCCATGGAGCGCTTCATCACGATGGAGGTCTTGGCCTTCCAGACCTCGAGCACCGGCATGCCGGCGATCGGGCTGGCCGGATCGTCCTGGGCGGCCGGGTTCACGATGTCGTTGGCGCCTATGACCATGGCCACGTCGGCCTCTGGGAAGTCCTCGTTGATCTCGTCCATCTCCATCACGATGTCGTAAGGCACTTTGGCCTCGGCCAGCAGCACGTTCATGTGGCCGGGCATGCGGCCGGCCACGGGGTGGATCGCAAAGCGCACGTTCACGCCCTTGTCGCGCAGGGTCTTGATGATTTCATTGACCGTGTGCTGTGCCTGGGCCACGGCCATGCCGTAGCCGGGCACGATGATCACGCTCTTGGCCTCGCGCAGCAGCTCGGCCGTGTCGGCCGCCGCCACGGGCACCACCTCACCCTGGGGCTCGGCCGCCGCGGCATCGCCCTTCTTGGCGGGCGCGCCCGAGCCGAAGCCGCCCGCGATCACGCTGAGGAAGTTGCGATTCATGGCGTTGCACATGATGTAGCTCAGGATCGCACCCGAGGAGCCCACGAGAGCGCCGGTCACGATCAGCAGGTCGTTGCTGAGCATGAAGCCCGTGGCCGCGGCGGCCCAGCCCGAGTAGCTGTTGAGCATGGACACCACCACGGGCATGTCGGCGCCGCCGATGGCCATGACCATGTGGATGCCGAACAGCAGCGCGATGGCCGTCATCACCACCAGCGGCAGCATGCCCTGGGCCAGGGTCTCGGCGCGCAGGAACTCGCGGCCGAACCAGATCACGATCAGCAGCGCCGCCAGATTAAGCCAGTGGCGGCCCGGCAGCAGCAGCGGCTTGCCGCCGATGCGGCCGTTGAGCTTGCCGAAGGCGATCAGCGAGCCCGAGAAGGTCACGGCGCCGATGAGAATGCCGACATAGATTTCCACCTCGTGGATGATCTTCTCCGCACCCTGCAGCGCGCTGGAGCTGTCCACATAGCTGGCGAAGCCGACCAGGCAGGCGGCCAGGCCCACCAGGCTGTGCATGAGGGCGACCAGCTCGGGCATCTGGGTCATCTTCACGACCTTGGCCGCATACAGGCCTATGCCGCCGCCCACGACCAGGGCGCCGACGATCCAGGCAATTCCGGCAGGGCTGACGCGCGGGCCGAAGACCGTGGCCAGCACGGCCAGGGCCATGCCGATCATGCCGAACAGATTGCCGCGGCGCGAGGTTTCGGGGTTGGACAGGCCACCCAGACTCAGGATGAACAAAATGGCGGCGCCCAGATAGGCCACCGTGGCGAGACTTTGGGACATGGTTCTCTCTTCCTGCTTCTTCTTATTTGCGGAACATGGCCAGCATGCGGCGCGTGACGGCAAAGCCGCCGAACATGTTGACGGCCGTCAGCACCAGCGCGGCAAAAGCCAGCCAGCGGATCAACTCGTCGGGCCGGCCGCCGGCCGCGCCGTCGGGCGGCGCGATCTGCACCAGGGCGCCGATGGCGATGATGCTGGAGATGGCATTGGTCACGCTCATCAGCGGCGTGTGCAGCGCGGGCGTGACGTTCCAGACCACCATGTAGCCGATGAAGCAGGCCAGCACGAACACCGTGAAGTGGCCCAGGAAGGCCGCGGGCGCATAGGCGCCGATGAACCAGAAGGCCAGGGCCGCCACGGCAAACAGAATCGCCAGCGTCCTCGCGGGCAGCGGACCGGCCGAGCCATGGCCGTGACCGCTTTTCTTCTGCTCCACGGGCGCGGCCGCAGGCTTGGCTGCGGGCTTGGGCGCCTGGGCCAGGGGCGGCGCGGGCCAGGTGATTGCGCCGTCCTTGACCACGGTCAGGCCGCGGATCGCGTCGTCCTCCATGTTCACCACGGCCCGGCCGTCCTTGGCCTTGCACAGCTCCTCGCACAGGCGCAGCAGATTGGTCGCGTACAGCGTGGACGACTGCTTGGCCAGACGCGAGGCCAGGTCGGTGTAGCCGATGATGGTCACGCCATGGCGCACCACGGCCTCGCCGGGCTGGGTCAGCTCGCAGTTGCCGCCCTGCTCGGCCGCCATGTCCACGATCACGCTGCCGGGCTTCATGCTTTGCACCATCTCGGCCGTGATCAGCTTGGGCGCGGGCTTGCCGGGGATCAGCGCCGTGGTGATGATGATGTCCACCTCCCCGGCCTGCTGCGCATACATCTGGCGCTGCGCGGCCTGGAAGCCCTCGCTCATGACCTTGGCGTAGCCGCCGCCGCCCGAGCCTTCCTCCTCATAATCGACCTTGACGAATTCGCCACCCAGCGAGGTGACCTGATCGGCCACCTCGGCGCGCGTGTCGTTGGCGCGCACGATGGCGCCCAGGCCTGCGGCCGTGCCTATGGCCGAGAGGCCGGCCACGCCGGCACCGGCGATGAAGACCTTGGCCGGCGGCACCTTGCCCGCGGCCGTGATCTGGCCGTTGAAATAGCGGCCGAAGGCGTTCGCGGCCTCGATCACGGCGCGGTAGCCCGAAACCCCGGCCATGGAGGTCAGCGCATCCATCTTCTGCGCACGGCTCAAGGTCCGCGGCAGGCAGTCGATGGCCAGCACCGTGACCTTTTTGGCGGCCAGCTGCTGCATCAGCTCGGGGTTCTGGGCCGGCCAGATGAAGTCGATCAGCGTCTGGCCTGCGCGCATCAGCGCCACTTCCTCGACAGTCGGCGGACGCACCTTGAAGACGATGTCGGCCGCGGCCCAGAGCGCGGCCGCATCGGGCAGCACCTCGGCGCCGGCAGCGCGGTAGGCATCGTCGCTGAAGTTGGCGGCCGCGCCGGCGCCGGCTTCGATCGCGACCCTGAAGCCCAGCTTGACGAGTTTTTCCACCACCTCGGGTACGGTGGCCACGCGCTTTTCCAGCGCAAAGGTTTCCCGCGGAATGCCTATGCACTGGGCGTCACCTCGCTGGGCCTCGCTGCGCTGTGCATCGCCATGCTGCGCCGGCGGGTTGGAAGGGCTAGACATGAAAAGTCTCCTGGAGTTTACAAACTGGCTCTCCAGGCCGACACCGGACCCCAACCACTCCTTCTGCGGAAGGAAAGTGCTTTGCACGGGCATTGGCACGGCCTGAACGATCTTGAAACTGTGTCGGGCCGCTTCTTGTGAGCGCTTGCCCGCTGCCTTGCAGCACAAATACGTTTTACCAGCCCGCACCAAAATGGGGCACTCGTATTCATGCTAGCTCATATGAAGGATGACGCAGGGTCTGAGCGGACATTTTTGATGCTCGCGGCTTGCCGTGTCATGCTTGCGGGGTTCGCTGCCCGCGAGACTACGCAAACGCCCGAAAAATACAAGTCACCCATGTTGCAATACCACACCGTTCCCGTCACCGCCTTTCAACAGAACTGCTCTCTGGTCTGGTGCGACCAGACCATGGAAGCCGCCGTCATCGACCCCGGCGGCGATATCGAGCAGATCGAATGGGAAGTCGAGCGCCTGGGCCTGAAGCTCAAGGCCATCTGGATCACCCACGCCCATATCGACCATGCGGGCGGCACCAGCGAGCTCGCGGCCAAGCACGGCCTGCCCGTCATCGGCCCCCAGGAAGGCGACCAGTTCTGGATCGACGGCCTGCCCCAGCAGGGCGCGATGTTCGGCTTTCCCCATGCCGATCCCTTTGTGCCCACGCGCTGGCTGCAGGACGGCGACCAGGTGACGATAGGCAAGGAGACTCTGAACGTGCGCCACTGCCCGGGCCACACGCCCGGCCATGTGGTGTTCCACGCGCCGCAGATCGAGCGCGCCTTCGTGGGCGACGTGCTGTTCGCGGGCAGCATAGGCCGCACCGACTTCCCCCAGGGCAACCATCAGCAGCTGATCGACTCCATAGTCCAGCGCCTGTGGCCCATGGGCGACCAGACGGTGTTCATCCCCGGCCATGGCCCCGAGAGCAGCTTCGGCCGCGAACGCAGCATGAATCCCTACGTCAGCGGTACCTGAGCGGGCCGACGCGGGCCTGCGGGGCGCGCAAAGGTTGACATTCGACCCCTTGCGGATTGCGGGGGCTGGTAGCAGTATGTGCGGGTCACGGACTTTGTGACGTCAATCCACCCGGGAGTGCATGTATGCGCAACACATGGAAAGTCTGGCTGGCTTCAGCCCTGGTTAGTGCCTCGTTTGCAAGCTTTGCCCAAACCCCTGCGGCTGCACCCGCCGCTGCCGCAGCGCCGGCTGCCGCAGCAGCGATGCAGACCTTTGTGTGCAAGGACGGCACCAGCGTCAGCGCCGCCAGCTCCAAAGGCGCTTGCACGGGCCACAAGGGCATAGACAAGACCGCCACCAGCAAGGCCGGCGCAGCGCCAGCCGCCATGCCGGCTCCCGCAGCCGGCGGCAAGTCCGCACCGGCGGCGGCTGCGGCTCCCGGCGGCGGCCCCGGCCAGGTCTGGGTCAACGAGAAGACCAAGGTCTACCACTGCCAGGGCGACCGCTACTACGGCAAGACCAAGAGCGGCAAGTACATGAGCGAAGCCGATGCCAAGGCCGCCGGCATGCATGCCTCCAATAACAAGGCCTGCGCCTCCTGAGCGCCCGGCCGCCACGCCAAGCGCCTGCCATCGCAGGCGCTTTTTATGTCTCCGAGGCCGCCTGCCCCGCGGTTCAGGGCTGTGGCGCATCCCGCCACTGGCCGGGCTCCAGGCCCTGGACCGAATACGGTCCTATGGCCATGCGCACCAGGCGCAGCGTGGGATGGCCCACGGCCGCCGTCATGCGGCGCACTTGGCGGTTGCGGCCTTCGCGGATGATGAGCTCTATCCAGCAGTCGGGAATGTTCTGCCGCACGCGGATCGGCGGCTGGCGCTCCCACAGCTGGGGCTGCGGCTCGAGCAGACGCACCCTGGCGGGCAGGGTCCTGCCGTCGTTGAGTTCCACGCCATCGCGCAGGCGCTGCAGCGCGGCTTCGTCGGGAATGCCTTCGACCTGCACCCAATAGGTCTTCTCCATCTTGTGGCGCGGATCGGCAATGCGCGCCTGCAGCTGGCCGTCATTGGTGAGCAGCAGCAGGCCCTCGCTATCAGCATCGAGCCGGCCCGCCGCATGGACGCCGGGCACAGCGATCCAGTCCGCGAGCCCCTTCCAGCGCCCCTCGGAGGTGAACTGGCTCAGCACGCCATAGGGCTTGTTGAAGCACAGCAGCCGCGGCACGGCGGGCCGGGGCGCGGGCTGGCGCAGGTTGCGACGAGGGCTGGGAGGGCGGCTGGAGGAAAACGGGCGGGGCATGGCGCGAGCTTAGCGCCTGCCCAATGGCCCGGTTCTAGTGCATGAAATGCCCGATCGCCCTTAGACCCATCTGCCTTCTTCGCTGGGCGCTATGTTTTTTGGTAATCCGGAAACTCGGTCCCCGCCAGTGGCTGCGGATAGACCTCACGCACGCAGTCCAGCCAGGCCTGCGCAGCGCGCGAGAGATAGCCGGGGCGCCACATCAGCGCCACGTCCCAGGTGATTTCAGGCTCGACCAGCGGGCGGCTGGCCACGCGCTCGGGGTTGTAGCGGGCGATGACATGCTCGAACATCACGGCCACGCCCACATCGGCGGCCACGAGGTGGCCGATAAAGTCCCAGTAGCGCGACTGCAGCGTGACTCTGGGAGTGAAGCCCGCGGCCTCGCATTGCTGCAGCACATGCTCGTGCAAGGCGAAGTCCGAGGTATAGAGCACAAAGCGCAGGTCGCGCAAATCCTGCCAGCGCATGGGCAGCGTGGCGTCCGCCACGCGGTGCACGGGCAGGACCACGCGGGTCTTCTGCCGCGCCACCGTGTAGCGCTCGACCTGCGGATCGGGGGCGCTGAACAGGCCTAGCGCCATGTCGAGCTTGCCCTCCTGGATCAGCTGGTACTGGGCGCGCGCGCCCTGCTCGTTGACCTTGAGGTCCACGCCGGGATAGCGCTGCTGGAACAGCGCGATCACCGGCGCCATATAGTGGCCCGTGGTCGGCATGATGCCCACGGAGAGCTCGCCGCGCGTGATGCTGTCCACCTCGGCCACCTGCTGGCGCAGCAGCTTGGCCTGGTCGAGGATTTCCAGGCCGCGGTCGTAGACCACCTGGCCCGCATCGGTGAGCTGCACGCCGCGGCCCGCGCGCAGCAGCAGCGCACCGCCGAGCTCGTCCTCCAGCGACCTGACCATCTTGCTGATGGTGGGCTGGGTTACATGCAGGGTTTCGGCGGCGCGGGTGAAACTGTTCTGGCGTACCACCTCAATGAAATAGCGGAGAGCGCGCAGGTCCATGGGTATTCCTTGAGCAATGCCTTTTATGAATTCAAAAAATGAAAATAATTCATTTTTAGAATATAGGTAAAAACCCTAGAATTTTCCCCATGTCACAGCATTCGGAAATTTCTTCGGCTCCCGCCGCGTTCTGGCGCCAGAGCCTCTGGCCGCTGGCCAAGGCGGTCGCGCAGATCGCGCTGCTCAGCGCCATCTGGATCGCCATGGACATGCTGCGCCAGCATTTTGGCTGGAGCATGCCCGCCGGGCTGATCGGCTTCGCGCTGCTGGCCGTGGGCCTGTTCACGGGCCTGGTCAAGGCCCGGTGGCTGCAAAGCGGCACCAACTGGCTGCTGGCCGAGATGCTGCTGTTCTTTGTGCCGGCCATGCTGGTGGTGACCGAATATCCCGACCTGATCCGCCACCAGGGCCTGCGCATTCTGGCCGTCATCGTGGCCAGCACGGCCTGCGTGATGGCCGTGACCGCGCTGGCCGTGGACCGCGTCTACCGGCTGGAGCTGTGGCTGGCGCGGCGCAGGTCCACACGCCAGGCCCAGGAGTAAGACATGATCTCCAACCAAGTCATAGGCGTGGTGTCCTTTGTCGCCACCGTGGCCTGCTACTGGGCCAACAAGCGCGTCTATCGCAAGCACCCGCATCCGCTGCTGATGCCCATAGTCGCCACCCCCATCGTGCTGATAGGCCTGGCCCTGCTAACCCATGTCAGCTATCCGCAGTACATCGCCCAGACGCACTGGCTGGTCTGGCTGCTCGGCCCCACCACCGTGGCCTTTGCGCTGCCGCTGTACGAGCACCGCAGCCTGCTGCAAAAGCACTGGATGTCCATCGCCACGGGCGTGGTCGTGGCCAGCGTGGTGTCCATCGGCACCACCGTGCTGTTTGCCCATGGCTTCGGCCTGTCGGAGGAGCTGCAGAAAGGCCTGGCCGTGCGCTCCGTCACCACGCCCTTCGCCATCGAGGCCGAGAAAGTGCTGGGCGGACCTACCGACCTCGCGGCCCTGTTCGTGCTGCTGACGGGCGTCAGCGCCATGCTGCTGGGCGAGACCGTGCTGCGCCTGCTGCCGCGCGTGCGCAGCAAGCTGGCCACCGGTGCCAGCTGGGGCGGAGCGGCCCACGGAAGCGGCGTGGCGCGTGCGCGCCAGACCGGCGAGGTGCAGGCCGTGATGGCCTCCCTGGTCATGATGATTGCAGGCGCCGTGAATGTGCTGGCCGCGCCCTGGGTGCGCACGCTGCTGTTCTGAGCAGGCCGCAGCACGGTCCGAAAAGCAAAAGCGCTGCCTGGGCAGCGCTTTTTTTCATGCCGCGCGCAGGCAGGGCTCGGACTGCCGCATGCTGCCGGTCTGCAGATAGCGCTGGTGCCAGGCATAGGCTTCGCCCAGCAGATGCGGCGTGTGCTTGCCCGGTGCCTCGCGCAGGGCCCGCTCCAGATACTCGCGCATCGCATCCCGGTAGTCGGGATGCACGCAGTTCTCTATCACCAGACGCGCGCGCTGCACGGGCGCTAGGCCGCGCAGATCGGCCAGGCCCTGCTCGGTGACTATGACCTGTACATCGTGCTCGGTGTGGTCCACATGCGAGACCATGGGCACGATGCAGCTGATCTTGCCGCCCTTGGCCACGGAAGGCGTCATGAAGATGGACAGATAGGCGTTGCGCGCGAAGTCGCCCGAGCCGCCTATGCCGTTCATGATGGACGAGCCCATGATGTGGGTGCTGTTGACGTTGCCGTACATATCGGCCTCGATCAGCGCGTTCATGGAGATCAGGCCCATGCGGCGTATCAGCTCCGGATGGTTGGAGATCTCCTGCGGGCGCAGCACGATGCGCTGACGGAAGCAGTCGATCTTGGCCAGAAAGCGCTCCATGGCCGCAGGACTCAGCGCCAGCGAGGTCGTCGATGCGGTATCGAGCTTGCCCGACTCCAGCATGTCCAGCATGCCGTCCTGCAGCACTTCGGTATAGGCGTTCAGATGCTCGAACGGGCCATGGTTGAGTCCGGCCAGCACGGCGTTGGCGATATTGCCCACGCCGGACTGCAGCGGCAGCAGCTCGGGCGGCAGGCGACCTACCTTCACCTCGTGCTGCAGAAAGTCGATGATGTGCCCGGCAATGCGCTGCGAGTCGGCGTCGGGGGCCGCAAAACCCGCCAGCTTGTCGCGCTGGGCCGTGGGCACGACGGCGATCACCTTGCTCGGATCGCAGTGCAGATACGGGTCGCCGATGCGGTCGAACGGGTGCTCCATGGGAATCGGCTTGCGCCTGGGCGGCACGGCGGCGCCGTAATAGATGTCGTGCATGCCTTCGAGCTCGGCCGGCTGGGCGCTGTTGACCTCGAGGATGATCTTGTCGGCCTGCTCCAGCCAGGTCTTGTTGTTGCCCACCGAGGTCGAGGGGATCAGCCGCCCGTCGGGCAAGATGCCCGCCACCTCGATCACGGCCACGTCGAGATGGCCCAGAAAACCGAACCACACATACTGCGCCACATGGGACAGGTGGATGTCCACATACTGCATGCGGCCGCTGTTGATCTCGGCGCGCACCGTGGGGTCGCTCTGGTAGGGCAGGCGGCGCTCTATGCCGTGGACCTTGGCCAGCGCCCCGTCGAGCTCGGCCGAGGTCGAGGCTCCCGTCCACAGGCTGATGCGGAAATTGCCGCCTGAGGCATTCTGCTGCTCGATGCGGCGCGCCAGCGCCTGGGGCACGGCCTTGGGCGCACCGGCAGGGGTGAAGCCGCTCATGCCCAGCGTCATGCCGGATTGAATCAGGCTGGCGGCCTGGTCGGCCGTCATGATGCGTTCGCGCAGGGCGGCGCACAGCACGCGGTCCGCGGGTGATGCATGGGTGAAAGTCGTGTGCATGGACTATGTCTCGTGGTGCGAGCCGCCGGGCGCGGCATCTTTTTGTAGCTTATGAGTTGCACTTTGACTGGTGCAAACCCGGAGTGAACCACGCTCGCGGCGAAGAATCCACCGTAGTTGACTAGTGCAAACCCCGATGCAGCGATAGGCAAAAACTGGGCGCGGTTGCCGTTGCGCTCCGGAAATGCGAGCACCGTCCGCACAGCCCATAAGGCAGCCGAAAACAAAGGCCCCGCAGCGCTACCCCTTGTGGGCGCGGCCGCTACGGATCGAGTCACGCCCAAGAATTTGCACAAGGTCGGCCGGAAACCACGGCCGCAGCGGCGGCACCGGGCCGGCTTAGAGCACACAATGCATGCATGGATGCAACTCTTTCTGCCTGGACGCAGCGGCTGATCCGCCCCGCCCGGCCGCTGGTGAGCGCCGTGCAGCTGTGGCTGCAGGCCGACGGCCTGCGCATGAGCGCGGCCATGTCCTTCTACGGCATGCTGAGCCTGGCCCCGCTGGCGCTGGCCGTAGTCGGCCTGCTGGGCTGGTGGCTGGACCGCAGCTATGTGGAGCACACGCTGATCACCCAGATCCAGCATGTGGTTGGCGACAGGGTGGCCCAGGTCATACAGGGCGCGCTCAACAGCGCCAAAAGCTCGAACGAGGGCTCGCTGGCCTCGGTGCTGGGTCTGGCCATGATGCTCTCGGGCGCGACCGGGGTGTTTGTGGAGCTGCAGGTCTCGCTGGACAAGCTCTGGTCCATGGGCGAAGCCCCGGCCCCCAAGGCCAAGGCGGCCTGGTGGAATATGGCGGTCTCGCGCCTGCGCGGCCTGATCTATGTGGGCGGCCTGGGCTTTTTGCTGCTGCTGTCCATGGTGATGTCCACGGCGCTGCAGATCGTCACCAAATGGGCCCACGAGGAGCTGCAGCTGGTGCCGCTGGGGCCGGTGCTCGGGCTGATCAACGAAAGCGTGTCCTTCGGCATCGAGGTCGTGCTGTTCCTGGGCCTGATGCGCATGGGCCATGGCATCAAGCCCGCGCTGCGCTATCTGCTCGTGGGTTCGGTCGTGGGCGCCGCGCTGTTCACGCTGGGCAAGCAGGCGCTGGCCTGGTATCTGTCCACGGCCGCCGTGGTCTCGGCCTATGGCGCGGCGGGCTCGCTGGTGGTGGTGTTGATGTGGTTTTACTTCACCTCGGCCATCCTGCTGTTCTCCGCCGCCACGGCCAAGGCCTGCAGCAAGGCCGAGCTGCACTTCGGCAAACGCAAGAGCCAAGCCTCCCGGATACCGCCGCAGGACCTGCGCCAGCGGCCCGACTCCGCGGGCGAGAACATCTAGGCAGCCGGCAGGTTCTCGCCGCAAGCCCCATACTCCCGGCGCTCACCCCGCTCTTGTTTTGCATGCACAAAGAACATCATGGACCGACTGTTGACCATGCGCGTATTCCAGGCCGTTGCCGACGAGGGCGGCTTTTCCGCGGCCGCGCGCAAGCTGGACATTTCCGTGCCCACGGTGACGCGCCTGGTGGCGGATCTGGAGCAGCACCTGGGTACGCGGCTGATGCAGCGCACCACGCGCAGCGTGACGCTGACGGGGGCCGGCGAAGCCTATCTGGACCGCGTGCGCCGCATCCTGGCCGAGGTCGATGATGCTTTTTCCCTGGCGCAGGAACATACGGCGCAGCTGTCGGGCACGGTGCGCATGCTGATGCCGCCGGTATTCGCCGAGCACATGCTGGCGCCGCTGATCACCGAGTTCCACCAGCGCTACCCCCATGTGAGCATCGATGTGTTTGTGGAGTCCGCCACCGAGGCCGCCCAGGGCGAATACGACATCACCTTCCTCAGCGCCGCCGAAGGCTATAACGCCAATGTGATTGCCAGGCCCATCATCAGCACCTACGGGCTGGCCTGCGCCTCCCCCGATTACCTGCGCAAGTTCGGCACGCCCCGACACCCGTCCGATCTGGCCGCACACCAGGTGCTGCTGCGCCGCTCCCTGGTCACGCGCGGCGACGTTCTCCACATGCACCGCATCGACAACATCCAGGACCAGGTCCCGGTCGCCGTCAAGCCCATACTGGTGGCCAACCACACGGGCACGCTGCTGCGCGCCACGCTAGACGGCGCGGGCATCAGCACCCAGCCGCTGGACCTGGTGACCCGCCATCTGCAGGCCGGCAGCCTCTGCCATGTGTTGCCCGAATGGACCAGCGGCATCTTCACGCTCTATGCCACCCTGCCCTCGCGCAAATTCATGCCGGCACGGGTGAGAGCCTTTCTGGACTTTCTTACCGAGCACACGCGCGATTCGCTGCAGCGCACGCTGCCGCCGGATCTGCCGACCCTGTCGCTGACGCAATGAAAAAAGGCCTGCTGCTGCAGGCCTTTTGTCTGGACGAAGCCAGAATCACTTTTCCACGAACGCGCGCTCGATCACGAAGTCGCCGGGCGTGGTGGTATTGCCTTCCTTGAAGCCGCGCTTTTCGAGCAGCTCCTTGAGCTCGGCCAGCATGGCAGGGCTGCCGCAGAGCATGACGCGGTCGGTCTCGGGGTTGAGCTCGGGCAGGCCGATGTTCTGCGGGAAGCTGCCGTTGTTGATCTGCGTGGAGATCCGGCCATGGTTGCGGAAGGGCTCGCGCGTCACCGTGGGGTAGTAGACCAGCTTGTCCTTGACGATCTCGCCCAGGAACTCGTGCTCGGGCAGCTCCTTTTCCAGCAGTTCCTGGTAGGCCAGTTCGTTGATCTGGCGCACGCCGTGCACCACGACCACCTTCTCGAACTTGTCGTAGGTCTCGGGGTCGCGCGCCACCGACAGCCAGGGTGCGAGGCCGGTGCCGGTGCCGATCATGTAGAGATTCTTGCCGGGCAACAGATAGTCGATGAGCAGCGTGCCCGTGGGCTTCTTGCCCACGATGATGGTGTCGCCCACCTTGATGTTCTGCAGCTTGGAGGTCAGCGGGCCGTCGGGCACCTTGATGGACAGGAACTCCAGATGCTCTTCGTAATTGGGGCTGGCGATGGAATAGGCGCGCAGCAGGTTTTTGCCATCCACCTTCAGGCCGATCATGGTGAAGTGGCCGTTGGAGAAGCGCAGCGAGGTGTCGCGGGTGGTGGTGAAGGAGAAAAGACGGTCGGTCCAGTGGTGAACCGACAGCACGCGTTCTTCGAGAAAAGCACTCATGATTCGTCTACAGCAATAAATCCAGGCCAGCGATGACTGGCGCAGCAAGAAAAGCCCGGCAGATTTGCCAAGAAGGCAGCGGGTAGCGAATTGCGCGGCGAGACCATAGACCTCGGACCTAGCGCGTTGGCTGCCGGTTGCCAAGCGGGACAGAACCTATATTGTCCGGCAAATGCGCAGGAAACGGGTACATTGCACGCCAATGTCTTGAGATTGATTAGTGATAAGGAGAATGACGATGCGTTCGCACATGCGCTGGGTGACTCCAGTCCTGACCCTCGCGGCCCTTTCCGGCGGAGCTTCCGCCTGGGCCCAGGGCGTGATCAAGATCGGGGAAATCAACAGCTACAAGGCCCAGCCCGCGTTTCTCGAGCCCTACAAGAAAGGCATGGAGCTAGCCGTCGAACAGGTGAACGCGGCCGGCGGCATTGCAGGCAAGAAGCTGGAACTGGTGACGCGCGACGACAATGCGAATCCCGGCGACGCCGTGCGCGCGGCCGAGGAGCTCTACACGCGCGAGAAGATCGACGTGCTCACGGGCAGCTTTCTCTCCCATGTGGGCCTGGCGCTGACCGATTACGCCAAGCAGAAGAAGCGCTTCTTCCTCGCGTCCGAGCCGTTGACCGACAAGATCGTCTGGGCCGACGGCAACCACTACACCTACCGCCTGCGCGGCTCCACCTATATGCAGACCGCGATGCTGGTGGAGGAAGCGCTCAAGCTCAAGAAAAAGCGCTGGGCCATCGTCTACCCCAACTACGAATACGGCCAGTCGGCCATCGCCACCTTCAAGACCTTGATGAAGGCCAGGCAGCCCGACATCGAGTTCGTGGCCGAGCAGGCGCCGGCCCTGGGCAAGATCGACGCCGGCTCCGTGGTCCAGGCCCTGGGCGACGCCAAGCCCGACGCCATCTTCAACGTGCTGTTCGCCACCGATCTGGGCAAGTTCGTGCGCGAAGGCAATACGCGCGGCCTGTTCAAGGGCCGCGAGGTCGTAGGCCTGCTGACGGCCGAGCCCGAGTACCTCGATCCGCTGAAAAACGAAGCACCCGTGGGCTGGACCGTGACCGGCTACCCCTGGTACTCGATCAACACGCCCGAGCACGCGGCCTTCCTCAAGGCCTATCAGGCGAGATTCAAGGACTATCCGCGCCTGGGCACCATCGTGGGCTATAACGCCATCCAGTCGATTGCGGCCGGCCTGCGCAAAACCCACGGCGACCCCGATACCGAAAAGCTGGTGGCGGCCTTCAAGGGCCTGGAGGTCGACACGCCGTTCGGCCGCATCAGCTACCGCGCCCAGGACCACCAATCGACCATGGGCGCCTATGTGGGCAAGACCGCGTACGACGAGAAGCTCAAGCGCGGCGTGCTGGTCAACTACCGCTACGCCGACGGCAAGAACTACCAGCCCACGAACGAGGAAGTGAAAAAACTGCGTCCGGCATCGGCCAACTGAGCTCCGGGCCGGCGCGGCTTTTGCGAAAATATCAGAGCCACCCATGTCAGGGTGGCTTTTTCGCATCTGCACAGGAGTGGGGGAATCTCGGGTGATGAATAGGAGCACCGCAGCATGAGCGTATCCGGCCTGCTGGCCCAACTGCTCAACGGGCTGGCCAGCGCATCGGCGCTGTTCCTGGTCTCGGTGGGGCTGTCGCTAATCTTCGGCGTCACGCGCACCATCAATTTCGCCCATGGTTCGTTCTACATGCTGGGCGCCTTCATCGCCTACAGCAGCGTGGACCTGCTCTCGCCCCATATCGGCTTCTGGCCCGCGCTGCTGCTCGCGCCCCTGGCCTGCGGCGTACTCGGCGCGCTGGCCGAAACCCTGCTGCTGCGCCGCATCTACCAGGCGCCCGAACTCTTCCAACTGCTCACCACCTTCGCCCTGGTGCTGGTCATCAAGGACGCGGCGCTGTGGCTGTGGGGGCCCGAAGAGCTGTTCGGCCCGCGCGCCGCGGGGCTGGAAGGTTCGGTGGAGATCCTGGGCCGCCAGTTCCCCAGCTACGATCTGTTTTTGATAGCTGTAGGCCCATGCGTGCTGCTGGCCCTGACGCTGCTGCTGGGCAAGACCCGCTTCGGCACCCTGGTGCGCGCCGCCACCCAGGACCGCGAGATGGTGGGCGCTTTAGGCGTGAACCAGGCCTGGCTGTTCACGGCCGTGTTTGCCCTGGGCACGCTGCTCGCGGGCCTGGGTGGCGCGCTGCAGCTGCCGCGCGAACCCGCGAGCCTGGAGACGGACATGCTGACCATAGGCGCGGCCTTTGTGGTGGTGGTGGTCGGCGGCATGGGCAGCATTCCCGGCGCCTTCATCGCCGCGCTGCTGGTGGCCGAGCTCAAGGCCGTCTGCATCTGGCTCGGCGTGCAGCAGATTGGCGGCCTGGATATCTCGTTTTCCAAGCTCACCCTGGTCGTGGAATTCCTGGTCATGGCCGTGGTCCTGGTCTGGCGCCCCTGGGGCCTGCTGGGCAAGCCCCAGGCGCCGGCGCGCAGCGGCGGCACGCCCGAGCAGCCGCTGCGCGCCGCCGGCCGCGCGGCCTCGGCCGCATGGCTGGCGCTGCTGGCCGCGCTGCTGCTGCTGCCCGTGATCGGCGATGCGGGCAGCTATGCCACCGTGCTGCTGACCGATATCTTCATCGCCGCGCTGTTTGCGGCCAGCCTGCATTTCATACTCGGCCCCGGCGGCATGCACTCCTTCGGTCACGCGGCCTACTTCGGCCTGGGCGCCTATGGCGCGGCCCTGCTGGTACGCGCTCTCGATCTGCCCATGGAGGCCGCGCTGCTGCTGGGCCCGCTGGCCGCTGCCGCGGGCGCCCTGCTCTATGGCTGGTTCTGCGTGCGCCTGTCGGGCGTGTACCTAACCATGCTGACGCTGGCCCTGGCCCAGATCAGCTGGGCCATAGTCTTCCAGTGGAACGACTTCACGGGCGGCAGCAACGGCGTGACCGGCGTCTGGCCGCCGCAATGGGCCTCGCAGGGCGCGGCCTTCTACTGGCTAGCGCTGGCCATCTGCGCGCTGGGCATCTATCTGCTGCGCCGCCTGCTGTTTTCGCCGCTGGGCTATGCGCTGCGCGCCGCGCGCGATTCGGCGCTGCGCGCCGATGCCATAGGCATAGACGTGCGCCGCGTGCAGTGGACGGCGTTTGTGATCGCCGGCCTGTTCGCGGGCCTCGCGGGAGCGCTGTTTGCCTTCAGCAAGGGCGGCGTGGCGCCCGATTCCATGTCCGTCACCAAATCCGTCGATGCGCTGGTCATGGTGCTGCTGGGCGGCGTCCAGACCCTGGCCGGCCCCGTGGTGGGCGCGGCGGCGTTCACCTGGCTGCACGACACCGTGGCGCGCAACACCGAATACTGGCGCGCGCTGCTGGGTGCGACCATGCTGGTGCTGGTGCTGCTGGCGCCCCAGGGCATTGCCGGCTATGCACAGCGGCTGCGGCAGAAATTTGCGCCGCTGAAGCGGCAGGGAGAGCCCGCATGAGCCTGCTGCGGATCGAGGGCATCAGCAAGGCCTTTGGCGGCGTGCAGGCCGTGCAGAACATCTCTTTCGGCCTTGAAGCTGGCGAGCTGCTGGCGCTGATAGGCCCCAACGGTGCCGGCAAGAGCACCACCTTCAATATGGTCGGCGGCCAACTGGCACCCGACAGCGGCCAGGTGCTGCTCAACGGCCAATCCATCACCGGCCTGCCACCGCGCACCATCTGGAGCCTGGGCGTGGGACGCACCTTCCAGATTGCCCAGACCTTTGCCTCGCTCAGCGTGGTGGAAAACGTGCAGATGGCCCTGCTGTCGGCAGACCGCAAGATCTTCAGCTGGTGGCCGCGCGCCGCCAGCCACCGGCCTGACGACGCCCTGGCCCTGCTGGAACAGGTGGGCATGGCAGACCAGGCCGATCGCCCCTGCAGCGCTCTGGCCTATGGCGATGTGAAGCGTGTGGAGCTGGCCATGGCGCTGGCCCACGATCCGCAACTGCTGCTGATGGACGAACCCACGGCCGGCATGGCCCCGGGCGAGCGCGTCACGCTGATGCAGCTGACGCGCCAGATTGCGCAACAGCGCCGCATGGGCGTGCTGTTTACCGAGCACAGCATGGACGTGGTCTTCGGTCAGGCCGACCGCGTGGCCGTGCTGGTGCGCGGCCAGTTGCTGGCCGAAGGTACGCCGCAGGCCATTCGCGACGATGCGCGCGTGCAGCAGGCGTACCTGGGCACGGGCCTTGTTCTGGAAAAACCATGAAACACCCCCTGAGGCGCAAAGCACCTTCCCCCTCTCTGGTGCTGCGCACCGGAGGGGGACGACACCCCCGCTGCGAGGCGGCTCTTGCTCGGTGTCACTCGTCAAAGCCACGCCCGTTTCACCCGCAGCGAACGACACTCGCCATCTCGGATTCTTGCCATGCAAAAACATAGCAGCCAGCGCTTGATGGATAAGGGCCAGAATCAAAAGTTGCTTGAAGTCCAGAACCTCAACGCCTGGTATGGCGCGGCCCATATCCTGCATGAGGTATCGCTGACCGTGGGGCGCGGCGAGGTCGTGGCACTGATGGGACGCAATGGCGCGGGCAAGTCCACCACGCTCAAAAGCATCGCCGCCCTGGTGCCGCGCCGCGAGGGCAATATCCGCTTCATGGGCGAGGCGATAGAGAAAAAGGCCTCGCACCAGATCGCCCAGCGCGGCCTGGGCTATGTGCCCGAGGACCGCCGCATCTTTACCGAACTGACGGTGCTGGAAAACCTCGAGGTCGGCAAGCAAAAGCCTCGCCAGTGGCCCGATGGCTCCGCCATGCCGCACTGGACGCCCGAGAGGCTGTTCAAGCTGTTCCCCAATCTCGGCGAGATGCCCGCTCGCCTGGGCGGGCGCATGAGCGGCGGCGAGCAGCAGATGCTGAGCGTGGCACGCACGCTGATGGGCCAGCCCTGCCTGGTGCTGCTCGACGAGCCTTCGGAGGGCGTGGCGCCGCTGATCGTGGAGCAGATGGCGCGCACGATTCTCGAGCTCAAGGCCCAGGGCATAGGCATTCTGCTCAGCGAGCAGAACCTGCCGTTTGCCGGACTCGTGGCCGACCGCGCCTATGTGCTCGAAAAAGGCCAGATCGTGCACCACAGCCCCATGGCCGAACTGGCCGGCGATGCGAAGCTGCGCCGGCAATATCTGGGTATTTAAAAAATGAAGGAAGAACGCTAATTTCAGCCTTCACCGTTCTGGTCTTGCAACGGGAAACCGCGCAGAAAATTTACAAAGACCGGTACGCCGAACTAGGGGCCGAATAAGCAGACTCACTCCACCACCACGGGGCTGAATTCCGGCGGCGCGCCGAAGTAGGCGCGCGGCGACGGCGGCTGGGCGCCATCGATGTCCAACACGCCATACCGGCCGGCCAGCTCGGCGGTGTAGAACACGCGGCCCGAGCGCTGCTCCAGGCAGTCGGGGTCGCCATGCAGCGCCAGCACCACGCGGCCTATGAACTGCGGGGTTTCGGCGCTGTCGAAGCTGTCGCCGTATTTGTCGGGCTCGGCCGCGCAGACGCGTTCGGAGCGCTCGGTCCTGACCAGGCCCGGCCACAGCGAGACCACGCTCACGCCCGCGGGCCGGAAGTCATGGGCCATGTCGAAGCTCATCTTGTCGCCGCCGGCCTTGCCCGCGCCATAGGCCGGGCCGTGCATATAGCAGCGGCTGCCCGCCGACGAGATATTGACCACCAGGCCGCGCGCCGCAATCAGCAGTTCGGCCCCCTGGTGGCAGGCCACATAGGTGGAGCGCAGGCCCACGTCCAGCAGGGAGGTCATGGCCAGCGGCTTCTGCCAGAACGGACCGGCCATGGTCAGCGGATCGGGAATCGCGATCGCGCAGTTGACCAGAATGTCCAAGCGTCCATGTTCGCGGCGCACGCACTCGAACAGGGCCGCCACCTGGGCGTCGTCGCCATGGTCGCAGGCCACGGCGATGCCCGTGCCGCCCGCGGCCGTCACCTCGTCCGCCGTCCGGCCCACGGTGCCGGGCAGGGGCGAATCGCCCTCTGTCAGGCTGCGCCCCGTCACATAGACGGTCGCGCCCGCCGCGCCCAGCGCCAGTGCCACACCCCGGCCCACGCCGCGGCTGGCCCCCGTCACCACGCATACCAAAGCCTTACTCATCCCTCGCCCCCTTTTGTCGCTCCAGCCTGCAATGTGGCGCCGGAGCGCGGGCCGGGCAACGTCTGTCAGGACTATCGGGTTTGCGAGGAGTTCAGGCGAACGCCGTGGCCGCCAGATGCGGGCGCCCGGCCATGCTCTCCAACCATCGGCACAGCCGCGGGCATTGCCGTGCGTTCAGGGTGCCGGGCAGGCGGAAGTTCACATACTCGGCCGCCACGGCCACCACCAGCTGGTCCAGCGTCGCATGTTCGCGCGCCGCCGCGGGCGGGGACTGTTCCAGGCATTGCAGGTCGCGCCCGATGGCGGCCAGGCGGCGCTGGCCCAGCAGCGTGGCATCGGCCCCTGCATCGTGCTTGCGCGCGATCATGGTGCCGAAGGCCGCCTCCATCAGTCCATAGCCCACGCTGGCCATGGCCAGCGTGGCGGCCATGGTGGCCGCGGGCACCAGGGGCGCGCCCCCGCCCCGGGCATCCAGATACTGCGCGATCAGCAGCGACTCGGCGATCGCGTGGCCGTCGTCGGTGAGCAGCACCGGTATCCGGCCCTGGGGATGGACGGCCAGCAGCGCCGAGTCATTGGCCCAGGGATCGCACCAGACCAGCTCGGGGTTCAGCCCTTTCTCCAGGGCCAGCACACGCGCCACGCGTGCAAACGGGGAAGTGGCGTTCAGGAACAGACGCATAGACTCAACCTTATTTGAAACAGTAGCTGCCGGCGCTCAGCCATGCAGGGCCAGCACCGGTTTCGATCTGGAAAAAACCACCAGCAAGGTGCCGAGCACCAGCGCCGCGCAGCCGAGCACGAACAACTGGCGGTAGCTGCCGGTGCTGGCATAGATGAAGGCCATCAGATAGCCCGAACTGGCCTGCAGCAGCGCGAACGCCGCCGTGGCATAGCCCCACATCTTCTTGTGCTGGCCCGCGCCTATGAGCTGCATCAGATAGCCCGAGGTGATGGCCGCCATGCCCGGCGACAGCGCCCCCACCAGAAAGCCCGACAGCGCATGGCCCGCAAACCCGGCCCAGACCAGCGGCAGGCCTATGGCCAGGGCCTTGATGGCGTAGGCGCCGGCCGTGGTGCCCCACCAGCCCCAGCGCGTGGCGCAGTAGGCCGCACACAGCGGCCCCGCAATCGCGCCGAGGCCGAAAAACGCCCATTGCGTGGACGCATAGGCCGCGCCCAGCTGCAGCTCGCGGTCCAGATAGTCGACCCAGAACACGGTATGGGGCACAAAGCCGAAGGCGTCGCAGGTATAGGCGAGCAGGACCAGCACCACGGCCAGGCTCCACAGCGGAGCGGCGGGCACGGCCGCCGCTACGGCGGGCGCGGCGGCCACGGGAGCATGCAGCTGGATCTGGCGCGCGGCGCGGCGGCCGCTCCACAGCGCCAGCACGCACAGCGCGGTCAGCGCCCACCACACGGCGCTCAGGCTGCTGCGCGCAAACATGGGCACCAGGGTCGCGGCCAGCAGCGCGCCCACGCCTATGCCGCAGAACATCAGCGGCCCCAGCGTGGCGCGGCGCGACGGCTCTGCGGCCGCCATCGCCACCGACGGGCCCAGCACCATGAGCGCCGCACCGGCAATGCCCGAGATCAGCCTCCAGACGAAGAACACGGCCATGGGCAGGGGCAGGCTGCAGCCCGCAAAGCTCAGCGCCACGGCCACCCAGCAGATCACCAGCACGCGCAGCGCTCCCATGCGCTCGGCCCAGGGGGCAGCGGCCAGCGCGCCGATCAGATAGCCGAGCAGATTGGCCGCGCCCAGATAGGCGACCTGTTCGCCGCTGAACCAGCCCGCATGCACCATCTGCGGCATCAGCGCCGTATAGGCAAAGCGGGCCAGGCCCACGCCGCTGAGCGTGGCCATGAAGCCGGTCAACAGAAGAGGAAGTTCTTGGCGCTGGATCACAGGTCGGTTTCCGTGGAAATTTGCATCAAGCCTAAACGCAGTGGCTCAATCATGTCCAATGATTCAAAATGATGGCCTGAATCTTTTTTTGAGATATTGGAGTGCGGCATGCAACTCAAATCCCTGCGCATGTTCGAAGCCGTTTGCGACGGCGGCAGCTTTGGCGTGGCGGCCCAGCGGCTGCATACCGTGCAGTCCAACGTCACGGCCCATATCAAGAAGCTCGAAGACGAAGTAGGTGCGCAATTGCTGATGCGCGCCAGCCCCGTTTTCCCCACGCCGGCGGGCCGCACCCTGCTGCAGTACGCGAGGCAGATGCTGCAGTCCCACGATCAGGCTCTGGCCCTGTTGCAGTCGCGCCAGCTCGCGCCGGGCCAGGCCAGGGGCACGCTGCGCATAGGCTCCATGGAGACCACGGCCGCCCTGCGCCTGCCGCCCCTGCTGGCCCGGTTGCGCCGGCAGCATCCCGACATCGATCTGGAGCTGGATGCCAGCCCCACCGCAGCCTTGCTGACCGAGCTGACGGCCGGACGCATAGACTGCGCCTTCGTCAACGGCGCGGCGCCGCAGAGCGATCTGCATTCCTGGCCCGTGTTCCGCGAAGAGCTGGTACTGGTCAGCGGCCAGCCGCTGCTGCGCTTCCCCACGGCCGACGAGTTCTGCGCCTCGGTGTTCCTGGCCTTCCGCCAGGGCTGCAGCTACCGCCAGCGCATCGAGCTGCTGATGGCCTCCATGGGCATCAGCGCCGTGCGCATCATGGAGCTGGGCATGCTGGACACCATTCTGGGCTGCGTGGCCGCGGGCATGGGCTATGCGCTGCTGTCGCGCTCCCTGGTCGAGGTCCAGCAGCAGCGCTTTGGCGTGCACTGGATGAGCCTGCCCGGCAAGACCGGCCAGGAGCTGGCCTGGGTGGACACCTGCTTTGTGACCGGCGCGCCGCAGGGCTGGTCGCCGGTGCTGCATGCGTTTGCGCAGCTGCTGGGCGTGGACCCGCAGGCGCGGCAGGCCCAGCCCGTGCCGCTGGCCATGGCCGCCTGAAGCTAGGCCTGCATCAGCGCCCGCCGGTATTGCAGGGCCTCGGCCACATGGACCAGGGCGATGCTGTCGCAGCCCGCCAGGTCGGCGATGGTGCGCGCCACCTTCAGCGCCCGGTGCGTGCCGCGCGCCGACCAGCCCAGGCGCGCGGCGGCCTTGTGCGCAAACACCAGGGCCTCGGGCAGCAGCCGCAAATGCGCGTCCAGCTGCGCGCCCTGCAGCAGATGGTTGGCCACGCCCTGGCGCTGCAAGGCCATGGCGCGCGCCGCGCTCACGCGCTCGCGCACCTCGGCGCTGCTCTCGCCCGCGGGCGCCGCCAGCAGCTCCTCGGGCGGCAGGGCCGCGACCTCCACATGCAGATCGATGCGGTCTAGCAGCGGCCCGCTGATGCGGGCCTGGTAGCGCGCCACCTGGTCGGGCGTGCAGCGGCAGACGCGCTGGCGCGAGCCCCAATAGCCGCAGGGACAGGGATTCATGGCCGCGAGCAGCTGAAAGCGCGCCGGAAACTCCGCGCGCTGCGCGGCCCGCACGATGGTGATGCGTCCCGTCTCCAACGGCTCGCGCAAGGCCTCGAGCGCGCTGCGCGCAAACTCGGGCAGCTCATCGAGAAACAGCGAACCGCCATGGGCATGGGAGATCTCTCCGGGCCGGGGCGGCGAGCCGCCACCCACCAGCGCCACCGAACTCGCCGTGTGATGCGGCGCCGCAAACGGGCGCCGGCGCCAGTGCTCGGGCGCAAAGCGGCCGCCGAGGCTGGCGATGGCCGCGGCCTCCAGCGCCTCCTCGTCGCTCATGGGCGGCAGCAGACCCGCAAAGCGCTGGGCCAGCATGGACTTGCCCGAGCCCGGCGGGCCGACCATCAGCACGCCATGCGCGCCCGCGGCCGCAATTTCCAGCGCCCGCTTGGCCTGCATCTGCCCACGCACCTCGCGCAGGTCCAAGGCCTGCGGCGCGGCCGCGGCCGAGGCCGGCTCCACGCGCTGCCAGCCGGCTGCATCATCCGGCTCGGCGTCCTGCTCTGCGCCCGCTGCGGGCTGGGCTTCATGGGCGATGAACTGCTGGACGACATCCAGCAGATGCCGGGCGCCGAAGACCTCGATCGCCGGCACGAAGGCCGCTTCCTGCGCGCTCTCGGACGGTAGCACCAGGCGCGCCCTCTGCTGCTGGCGTTGCAGAGCCAGCGCCGTGGCCAGGGCCCCGCGCACCGGGCGCAGGGCACCCGTCAGGGACAGCTCGCCCGCAAACTCGTAGTCGGCCAGGCGCGCGGCCTCGATCTGGGCGCTGGCCGCGAGAATCCCGAGCGCGATCGGCAGGTCGAAGCGGCCCGAGTCCTTGGGCAGGTCCGCGGGCGCCAGATTCACGGTGATGCGCTTGTTGTTCGGGAACTCCAGCCCCGCGTTCACGATGGCTGCGCGCACGCGCTCGCGCGCCTCCTTGACCTCCACATCGGCCAGGCCGACCAGGGTGAAGGAAGGCAGGCCGTTGGCCAGGTGCACCTCCACCGTGACGGCGGGCGCGTCCAGCCCCAGCAGGGCACGACTCTGAACCAAGGCAAGTCCCATAAGCCCCTCCGCATTGAACCCATAGGTTATGCGCGAGCCCCGCTTCCGGGCAAGAGGGGCGGAACTCAGGCCGCCGGCCGCGACGAGCTGCGGCCGCGGCGGCGCTCGGCCTTGGGAAAATCGCCCTGCTGCTGCATGGCCGCGGCCCGCACCCGTATGCGCGCGAACAGCTGCGACAGCAGCTGCAGCTCCGCATCGCCGATGTCGGCCAGCAGCTCCTGGTTGATCCGCTGTATCTGCGGGAACAAGGCCGCATGCAGGGCCTGACCGGCCTCGCTCAGCCGCAGCAGCGCCTGGCGCCCGTCCCCGGCAATGCCCTGCTTTTGTACCAGGCCCTTGGCAATCAGGGTGGAGACGGTGCGCGAGGTGCGCGTGCGATCCAGCTGCGCGAGCTCGGCCAGCTGCGAAGGCTGCATGGCTCCCTTGTCGGCCAGCAGGCCCAGCATCCGCCATTCGCGCCGGGTGATGCCGAACCCGCCCTCGCACAGGCGCACCACCATGCCACCCGTCGCGCTCATCAGACGGGCCAGGTGGTAGAGGAACAGGTCGTCCAGCTCGGACGGCTGCCGCCACGGATGGCTGCGGTCCTTGGGCATGCTCACTATGGGTTTTCTCTAGGGATGATGGATTAGATCCATTATCGAGGCAGTACTTACAGTGACTCCGAGAACAACCACCGGAGACACCATGCCTTGCTTTCGTATCGCCCGCCGAGCCCTGGGCATGCTGGGGGCCGCGGCCCTGCTGGCGGCTCAGCTGGGGAGCGCCGCCCAGGCCGCCGACGCCTGGCCGAGCAAACCCATACGCATCATCGTTCCCAACCCGCCGGCCGGCCCTTCCGACATCGCCATCCGGCCGCTGGCGGCGGCCGTGCAGAAGGCCCTGGGTCAGCCGGTGATCGTGGAAAACCGGGCCGGGGCCAACGGCAATATCGGCGCCGCCGAAGTCGCGCGCGCGCCGGCCGACGGCTACACCTGGTTCTGGGCCATGGACCCGGTGCTCACGGTCAACAAGCATATCTACAAAAGCCTCGGCTACTCCAGCGACGCCATCGTGGTGCTCAATGCGGCGGCCCGCTTCTCGCAGACCCTGATCTGCAACCCCGCTCTCGGCTTCAAATCCGTCAAGGACATGGTGGACGCGGCCCGCACGCGCGAACTCAGCTACGCCACGGGCGGCGCCGGCTCTCCCGGCCATCTGGTGATGGAGTCGCTGCTGTCGGCCACCGGCGCGAAGATGGTCCACATTCCCTACAAGGGCCCGGCGCCCGCCATGCAGGACCTCATGGGCGGCCAGGTCGACTGCGGCTTTCTGGCCGCACCCACGGTGCTGCCGCAGATCCACAGCGGCCGCGTGACGGCGCTGGCCACCTCGGGCAAGACCCGCTCGACGCTGCTGCCCCAGCTGCCCACGATTGCCGAGTCCGGCTATCCGGAGTTCGACGGCACGTTCTGGCTGTTCCTCGCGGCTCCCAAGGGGGTGGCGCCCGAGATCCAGCAGCGCTTTCTGCAAGCCATGGAGCAGGCCATACGCTCGCCCCAGCAGCAGGAGAAGGTGAAGTCCGTGGACATAGAGATGGTGGGCAGCTCACCCGAGCAGGCGCAGCAGAAGGCCAGGGAGCTGTCCGAGAAATGGGGCGACCTGGCGCGCAAGATCAAGCTCAAGGCCGAATAGGCGGGGTCGCGCATCGCCCTACACTGCACCGGCTATCCAGCTGCGGCGCGAAGCCCTCGCCCGCCGCAACCAGAACACAGGGCCGGTGCCGGGATGCAGCGCCGGTCAGGGAGACACAATGCATAAAAGAACCTTGGGCAAGCTGCTCATCGCCGCCGGACTCGCGGGCGGCCTGGGCCCAGCCCTGGCGCAGAGCCAGAGCGCCGCGCCGCTGTTTCCGGGCAAGACGCCCTTGCGCCTCGTGGTCGGCTACCCGCCGGGCGGGGCCACGGACCGCGTGGCGCGCATCGTCGCCGACAAGCTGCAAAGCCGCATCGGCAGCCCCGTCATCGTGGAGAACAAGCCCGGCGCTGGCGGCCGCCTTTCGGCCCAGTTCGTGAAGAACAGCAGCGCGGCCCAGCCCGCGCTGCTGCTGGCCAACCCCGCCGTGATGGTGGTGGCGCCGCTGGTGTTTGCGGACTCGGGCTACGACCCCGAGAAGGACTTCAGGCCCGTCAGCGAGGTCAACCGCTACGAGTTCGGCCTGGCCGTCTCCACCGCCGTGCCGGTCAAGCAGCTGTCCCATCTGTTTGCCTGGCTCAAGGCCAATCCCGAGCACGCCAATTTCGGCGTGCCCGCCACGGGCAGCCTGCCGCATTTCTTCGCGCTGATGCTGGGCGAGACGGCCAGGGTTCCGGTCGAGGTCGTGGGCTACAAGGGTTCGGGCCCGCTGCTCAGCGATCTGCTGGGCGGCCAGGTCCCCATCGCCGTCGACACCTTCGACACCCAGATCGCCCAGCACGAAGCCGGCAAGCTGCGAGTGCTGGCCGTCTCGGGCGAGAAGCGCAGCCCCATGGCGCCCGACATTCCCACGCTCAAGGAACTGGGCCTGAACCTGGTCGGCACCGGCTGGAACACCTTGTTCGCGCCGGCCAGCATGGCGCCGGCCACGGTGCAGCGCCTGGCCGAGCTGGTGCAGGAGGTGATGAAGGACCCGGACACACAGCAGAAGTTTGCGGCCTCCAAGCTGGAGCCCGTGGTCAGCAGCGCCGCCGAGACCGACAGCAGGCTCAAGGCCTACCGCGCGCAATGGGCACCCGTGGTCAAGCGCTCGGGCTTCAAGCCTTGAAGGCCCATGAATTGAGGAGCTGCCAGCGCAGGTGCTGTGAGCATTTCAAGTCTTTAATGACTTGTAATTCATAGCCATCAGGCGCAAGCCGCTTCTGTTTTTGAAACCCACCGCATGTCGCGCCGGTTCGCCGGAACGGCCTGCAACTTTCTCTTCACCATGGCTGATCCCCGTCCCAATCTGATCTTCATCCTGGCCGATGACCTAGGCTATGCCGACCTGGGCTGCACCGGCGCGCGCGACGCGCACAACAACGCCTGCGATGTCTCGCCACGGCTCGATGCCATGGCGGCCCAGGGCCTGCGCTTCACGCGCGGCTACTCGAATTCGGCCGTGTGCTCGCCCACGCGCTTTGCGCTGGCCACGGGCCGCTGGCAATACCGGCTGCGCGGCGCGGCCGAAGAGCCCATCGCCAGCGCCCATGGCGACAAGGTGCTGGGCCTGCCGCCCGGTCACCCCACGGTGGCCTCGCTGCTGCGCGATGCCGGCTATGCCACGGCCCTGGTCGGCAAATGGCATCTGGGCTACCCGCCGCACTTCGGCCCGCGCCGGTCCGGCTACGAGGAGTTCTACGGCTTTCATGCGGGCGGCGCCGACTACTTCGCGCACTGCGATCCGCGCGGCCGCCCCGACTTCTGGCTCAACGAAGAGCCGCATGAGGAGGACGGCTATCTGACCGATCTGCTGAGCCTGCGCGCCGTGGACTTCGTCAGACGCCAGTCGGCCGACCAGCCCTTCTACCTGTCGCTGCACTACAGCGCGCCGCACTGGCCCTGGCTCACGCGCGAGGACCGCGCGGAGTCCGAGCGCCTCAAGGGCATGGGCAAGCATGTGGACGGCGGCTCCATCGCCACCTACCAGCGCATGATCCACCACATGGACGAGGGCATAGGCTGGCTGCTCGATGCGCTGGAGGAAAAAGGCATGAGCGAGAACACCCTCATCGTCTTCACCAGCGACAACGGCGGCGAGCGCTTTTCCAACAACTGGCCGTTCGTGGGCCAGAAGATGGATCTGCTCGAGGGCGGCATCCGCGTGCCGCTGCTGGCGCGCTGGCCCGCGCGCATGGCCGCGGGCGCGGTCTGCACCACGCCCAATCTGACCATGGACTGGTCGGCCAGCTTTCTCGATGCCGCCGGCGTCGAGCCCGCGGCCGACTATCCGCTGGACGGCATCAGCCTGCTGCCGCTGATGCAGGCGCCGGACTGGAGCCCCGAGCGCGATCTGGCCTGGCGCATGAAGCACCGCGAACAAAAAGCCCTGATCCGCGGCGACTGGAAATATCTGCAGGTAGAGGGCATCGAATACCTGTTCAACCTCGCGGCCGACCCGCGCGAGCGCGCCAATCTGCGCGAGCGCGAGCCGCAGAAGCTGGCCGAGCTGCGCAGCGCCTGGCAGAGCTGGGACGCGGGCCTGCCGCCGATTCCCGAGGAGGCCAAGGTCTCCCTGGTCTTCAGCCGAAACGACCTGCCCCAGGCCAGTTTCTAAGAACCGGTCAACGCGACCCGCCCACTCCCGACCCGCTGCCGACCCAGCGGGTTATTTTTTGCCCCAATTTGGTGCATATCGCTCATGCGAACCGGCGCACGGCGCAGGCCTCCAAGCGCGGCACCGTATCGGTGCATTTCCAGATCTATCCTGTAACAGGCGACGTGAGCTGCACCCGGATTTACGGCAAAAAGATAGCCGCATGCGCAATGCAGATCAGCGAATCCGCTCTTTTTTACTCCTGCAACAAAGGCTTTCCAAAACTGCAACTTGAAGCTGGCACGGTCTGTGCTTTTACCGGTTATCACAGATTTTTTACAAACCGGAGGAAATCAGAATGCCCAGTTTCGCTGCCAGCCGTTTCAAGACCTTCGCCAAGACCGCCGGCCTGGCCTGCGCCGTCGCAGCCCCCCTTTGGGCCCAGGCCCAGCTGTCGGGCAACGTCGCCGTGACCACCGACTACAAGTTCCGCGGCCAGGACCAGGATGCGAGCCGCAACAAGGCCGTCAAGCCGGCCCTGCAAGGAGGTTTTGACTACGCGTTTGGCGACAGCGGCTTCTATGTAGGCAACTGGAACTCCTCGGTGGACTGGCTGCCGGGCAACTCCATAGAAATGGATTTCTACGGCGGCTACAAGTTCAAGGCCGCCGACGTGGACTGGGATGTGGGCGCCCTGACCTATGTCTACCCCGGCAACGGCCATGGCAACACGACCGAGATCTACGGTGCGGCCACCTACGGCGCTTTCACGGCCAAGTACTCGCACACCGTGTCCGAGGACTATTTCGGCTGGGCCGGCGCCAAGGCGGGTTCGGGCCTCAAGGGCCGCAACACCGGTTATCTGCAGTTCTCCTACAGCCAGGAAGTGATGCCCAAGGTCACACTCAAGGCTGCGCTGGGCTACACGCATTTCTCCAGCGACATCCGGGACACGG
Source organism: Comamonas guangdongensis (assembly GCF_041079535.1). Taxonomy (NCBI): domain Bacteria; kingdom Pseudomonadati; phylum Pseudomonadota; class Betaproteobacteria; order Burkholderiales; family Comamonadaceae; genus Comamonas; species Comamonas guangdongensis. The sequence goes on from NZ_JBFYGN010000007.1 coordinate 50,726, forward strand.
GCGTGCCCAACTATATTGACTACAGCGTGGGGGGTGCTTACGACCTCGGCGACGGCTTCTCGCTGGCCGCCGCCGTGGCTGGCGCCAACAAGAAGTCCTTTTTCGGTGACGTGAACAAGACACGTCTGATTCTGACGCTGGCCAAGACTTTTTAATCCTTCAGGAGCCCAGTCATGAAAATGGTGATCGCCATCATCAAACCCTTCAAGCTCGACGAGGTGCGCGAAGCCCTGTCGCAAATCGGTGTGCAAGGCATTACCGTGACCGAGGTCAAGGGCTTCGGCCGGCAGAAGGGGCATACCGAGCTCTACCGCGGTGCCGAGTATGTGGTGGACTTCCTGCCCAAGCTCAAGATCGAGGCCGCTGTTGCCGACGATCTGGTGGACGCCGCCATCGACGCCATCGAAGGCGCGGCCCGCACCGGCAAGATCGGCGACGGCAAGATCTTCATCCAGCCGCTGGAGCAGTCCATCCGCATCCGCACCGGCGAGACCGGCGAGTCGGCCCTGTAAGCATCCTTGGACCCATTTTGAGAAAGAGTGCCATGACCAAAAAGCTCTTGAGTGCAGGCCTGGGATTGGGCCTGCTGGCCGCCAGCGCCGCGGTCTTCGCGCAAGATGGCGCTGCAGCAGCTGCTGCAGCCCCCGCCGCCGCAGCGGCCGTGGAGGCCGTGCCCACGCTGAGCGCCGGCGACACGGCCTGGATGCTGACATCCACCATGCTGGTGATCCTGATGACCATTCCCGGCCTGGCGCTGTTCTACGGCGGCCTGGTGCGCAGCAAGAACATGCTGTCGGTGCTGGCGCAGGTGTTTGTGATCTTCTCGCTGATCACCGTGCTGTGGGCCATCTACGGCTATTCGCTGGCGTTCGGCGGCGAAGGCAAGTTCTTCGGCAACTTCGACAAGCTGTTCCTCATGGGCACCACGCCCGACACGCTGTCGACCATGCTCAAGACCATCCCCGAGTATGTGTTCGTGGCCTTCCAGTCCACCTTCGCGGCCATCACCGTGGCCCTGATCGCGGGCGCTTTTGCCGAGCGCATCAAGTTCGCGGCGGTGATCGTGTTCTCCGTGCTGTGGTTCACCTTCGCCTACATCCCCATGGCGCATATGGTGTGGGGCGGCGGCCTGCTGGCGGCCGACGGCGCGCTGGACTTCGCGGGCGGCACCGTGGTGCACATCAACGCCGCCGTGGCGGGCCTGGTCGGCGCCTATATGCTGGGCAAGCGCATAGGCTTCGGCAAGGAGGCCCTGCCGCCGCACAGCCTGACACTGACCATGGTCGGCGCCTCGCTGCTGTGGGTGGGCTGGTTCGGCTTCAACGCGGGTTCGGCCGGCGCGGCCAACGGCATCGCGGGCCTGGCCTTCATCAACACCATACTGGCCACCGGTGCGGCGGCCCTGGCCTGGCTCGCGGCCGAAGCGCTGATGCGCGGCAAGGCCTCGATGCTGGGCGCAGCCTCGGGGGCCGTGGCCGGCCTGGTCTGCATCACGCCGGCCGCCGGTTTTTCCGGCCCCATGGGCTCCATCGTCATGGGCCTGATCGCCGGCCCGCTGTGCTTCTGGGGCGTGTCTGGCCTCAAGCACATGCTCAAGGTCGACGATGTGTGCGACGTGTTCGGCGTGCACGGCGTGGGCGGCATGCTGGGCGCCATCCTGACCGGCGTGTTCTGCGCCAAGGGCCTGGGCGGCATCGAGCCCGAAGGCTACAACATGGCGCACCAGGTGTGGGTGCAGCTCAAGAGCGTGGCGCTGACCATCGCCTGGTCCGGCGTGGTGTCCCTGGTGGCCTACAAGATCGCCGCTCTGACCGTGGGCCTGCGGGTTTCCGAGGAATCGGAGCGCCAGGGCCTGGACATCACCTCCCACGGCGAAGTCGCCTATACCCGCTGACTTCCCGCCTGTTCGGTTTCATTACGTTGGCCCCGCGGCGCAAGCTGCGGGGCTTTTTTATGGGGCGCCGGCCAGCGGCCGCTGCAGGCGGCACTCCAATTCGCCTCACAGTACTTGTTCAAAAAAATCAAGCCCCCGGGTCTGGGGCTGCGAGGCGCCAGCCGCTACCATGCGGCCATGGACTCAGCCATCAGCCCCCATCCCCAGATCAACCAGCTGGCCGAGCGCATACGCGCCGCGGCGGCCGACAAGACGCCGCTGCACATACGCGGCGGCGGCAGCAAGGATTTCTATGGCCTGGCCCTGCAGGGCGAACCGCTGGACACGCGCGCGCTCAGCGGCATCGTGAGCTACGAACCCAGCGAGCTGGTCGTGACCGTGTACGCGGGCACGCCGCTGGCCGAGCTCGAAGCCGTGCTGGCCGAAAAAGGCCAGGGCCTGGCCTTCGAGCCGCCGCACTTCGGCGCGCACAGCACCGTGGGCGGTATGGTCGCGGCCGGCCTGTCGGGCCCGGCACGCGCCAGCGTGGGCGCGGTGCGCGACTTCATGCTGGGGCTGGAGATGCTCAACGGCCGCGGCGAGCTGCTGCGCTACGGCGGCCAGGTCATGAAGAACGTGGCCGGCTACGATGTCTCGCGCCTGATGGCCGGCAGCTGGGGCACGCTGGGCCTGCTCACCGAGCTCAGCCTCAAGGTGCTGCCCGCGGCGCCGGCCGAGGCCACGCTGCGCTTTGCCTGCACGCAGCAGCAGGCCCTGCAGTGGCTCAACCAATGGGGCGGCCAGCCCCTGCCGCTGAACGCCAGCTGCTGGCTGCACGCTCCCGGTCAACCCGAAGGCACGCTGTACCTGCGCCTGCGCGGCGCCCGTGCCGCGGTGCAGGCGGCCTGCCAGCGCTTGATGGGCGAGTGCAGCGGCGAGCTGCTGGACAACGCCCTGGCGGCCCCCGACTGGCAGCTGTGCCGCGAACAGGCCCTGCCCTGGTTTGCCGAGCGCGCGCCCGAGCACTGCCTGTGGCGGCTGTCGGTGCCGCAGACGGCGCCGGTGCTGGCCCTGCCCCAGGGCTGTACGGGGCCGTTCATCGAATGGCATGGCGCGCAGCGCTGGGTGCAGGCACCGCGCGACCTGGGCGCGCAGCTGCAGGCCCTGGCCACCTCCGTGGGCGGCTCGGCCACGCTGTTCAGGGCCGAGGGCGCCGCGCAGATCGGCGCCGCTCCGGTGTTTGCGGCCGCCGCAGACTCGGCCCTGGCCGTGCTGCACCAGCGGCTCAAGCAGGCCTTCGACCCTCATGCCATCTTCAATCCGGGCCGCCTGGCCGGTGCCTGGTAGCCCGGTGCCGCGTATGCGCCGCCTGCATCTGCTCACCGACAGGCACCGCACCGGTGCCAGCAACCGCACGCTGGGCCTGCTGCTGGCCTTCAACGCGGGGGCGGTGAATGCGGGCGGCTTTCTGGTCGTGCATTTCTATACCTCGCACATGACAGGCGTGGTCTCGCTGCTGGCCGACAACCTGGTGCTGGGCAATACGGCGCTGGTGCTGGGGGCCCTCGGCACGCTGCTGGCCTTTGTCTGCGGCGCGGCCGTGACGGCGCTGCTGGTCAACTGGGGCCGCCACCGCGGCCTGCGCGGCAGCTATGCACTGCCCCTGCTGCTGGAGGCAGCTCTGATGCTGGTCTTCGGCCTGCTGGGCGCGGCCACGCTGGCCTGGTCCACGCCGTTCACCGTGCCGCTGACCGTGCTGCTGCTGGCCTTCATCATGGGCCTGCAGAACGCCACGGTGACCAAGATGTCGTCCTCCCAGATCCGCACCACGCACATGACGGGCGTAATCACCGACCTGGGCATAGAGCTGGGCCGTGCCATGTACTGGAATCGCCACGGCAGCCCGCCGGAACGCCAGATTCATGCCAACCAGGCCAGGCTGAAGCTGTTCGCGGGCCTGCTGGGCATGTTTCTGCTCGGCGGCGTGGCGGGCGCCGCGGGCTTCAAGCATGTGGGCTTTGTGTTCGTGGTGCCGCTGGCCGTGGTGCTGTGCGTGCTCTCGCTGCCGCCCCTGTGGGCCGACCGCGCGCGCCTGCCGCCGCCGCTGGGGCGCCTGGCCCCTACCCGCTCCGATCCGTAAACCCATAACCGCCCCACCATGCAAACCCAACTCGCTCCCGAATACAGCGCCACGCCCGAGGGCCAGGAGGTCGAAGCCATTTTGCGCAAATGCGTGCACTGCGGCTTCTGCACGGCCACCTGCCCCACCTACCAGCTCCTGGGCGACGAGCTCGACGGCCCGCGCGGCCGCATCTATCTGATCAAGCAGGTGCTCGAGGGGCAGCAGCCCACGCGCGCCACGCAGCAGCATCTGGATCGCTGCCTGACCTGCCGCAACTGCGAATCCACCTGCCCCAGCGGCGTGCAGTACGGCCATCTGGTCGATATCGGCCGCAAGATCGTGGACCAGCAGGTGGAGCGTCCCCTGGGCGAACGCCTGCAGCGCTGGGCGCTCAAGGAAGGCATGAACTCCACGCTGTTCGCCCCCGCGCTCTCGCTGGGACGCGCGGTGCGCGGTCTGCTGCCCGAGGCTCTGGCCAACAAAGTGCCCGCGGCGCAGGAGAGCGGCCCCTGGCCCACGCGCGAGCATGCGCGCAAGGTGCTGCTGCTGGCCGGCTGCGTGCAACCGGCGATGATGCCGCGCATCAACTACGCCACGGCCCGCGTGCTCGACGCCGTGGGCGTGCAGACCGTGATCGCCGAGCAGGCCGGCTGCTGCGGCGCGGTGAAGTTCCACCTCAACGATCAGGAGGGCGGCAAGGCGCAGATGCGCGCCAACATCGATGCCTGGTGGCCGCTGGTCGAAAGCGGGGCCGTGGAGGCCATCGTGATGAATGCCTCGGGCTGCGGCGCCACCGTCAAGGAATACGGCCATCTGCTGCGCCTCGATGCGCAGTACGCCGACAAGGCCGCGCGCATCAGCGCGCTGACCCGCGATCTGAGCGAGCTGCTGCCGGCCATGCTGCCCGAACTGGTGAGCCGGCTCAAGGACCAGATCCAGCTGCCCAAGGCGCCCGTGGCCTACCATCCGCCCTGCACGCTGCAGCACGGCCAGCAGCTGCGCGGCGGCGTGGAAGCGGGCCTGCGCGAGCTGGGCTTCGATGTGCGCGTGGCGCGCACCGAATCGCATCTGTGCTGCGGCTCGGCCGGCACCTATTCGGTGCTGCAGCCCGAGCTCTCGCACCAGCTGCGCGACCGCAAGCTGGCGGCGCTGGACGAGGCCTTTGCGCCCGCCAGACCGGCGGCGATCCTCTCGGCCAATATGGGCTGCATCGTCCATCTGCAGAACGGCACCGAGGTGCCGGTGATGCACTGGGTGGAGCTGCTGGACCGCTCGCTCAGCGCCGCTTGACGCCCCCGCTTGCCACTTCGGTATGCAATGCTGGCATGATAGGGAGTTTTTCCCCCAAGCCCATGGGCTTTGCCATGACTGAAATCGTGTCTGAACCACAAGAACAGAAAGCCCAGCAAGCCGCACCGCAGGCTGAGGCCGAGAACACCGCAACCGAGTCGCAGCCGGGCAAGCGTTCGCGCCGCGGCGGCCGTGGCCGCCAGAACCAGGCCAAGCCGGCCCAGGCGCCGCAGCAGGCCGCACGCCCGCAGCACCCGCTGCTCGAGCAGCTGGCCCAGTGGCATCCGGCGCTGTTTGGCGAGCAGCTGCTGCCCTTCAAGCGCGGCATCTTCGAGGATCTGCTGTCCGCCCATCCCGAGCTGGACCAGAGCGCGCTCAAGACCGCGTTGCAGCAGCACACCCGCTCCGGCCGCTACCTGGTGGCCATGGCCAGCGGCCAGCAGCGCCATGACCTGAGCGGCCAGCCCGTGGAAGCCACGCTGCCCGAGCATGTGCACCACGCGCTGGTCGAGGTCTTCCGCCGCCGCCAGCAGCGCACGCAGGAAGATCTGACGCCCAAGCTGCGCAACCGCATCGTCCAGGCCTACGAGGCCTCGGGCCTGGCGCGCGAGGACTATGCCGAGCGCGTGCGCGGCCGCGACGAGAAAGCCAATGCCCTGGTGGCCGAAGCCCTGGCCGAAGCCGATGCGCGCGCCGCCAAGGACGAGGCGCTGCTGCGCTCCTTCCAGCTCAGCGGCCAGACTTCGGAGCAGGAGTTCGCCGAGATGTACGGCATGAACCCGCACCAGGTGGCCCAGCAGCTGCAGCGCGCACGCCGCCGCCAGCAGTAAATTCAAAAAAATAGCTGCTGGCGCCCACCAAGTGGGCGCCAGCAGCTATCAAAGTTGAAAGTCAGGCCGCGCCGTAGCCCATGACGGCCTTGGTTTCAAGGAAATCGCGGAAGCCGTGCTCGCCCCATTCGCGGCCATTGCCTGACTGCTTGTAGCCGCCGAACGGCGCATTGAAGTCGGGCCCCGCGCCGTTGAGGTGCACCATGCCAGTACGCAGTCGCGCGGCCACGCGGCGCGCACGCTCAAGGCTGGCCGATTGCACATAGCCCGAGAGTCCGTACACCGTGTCGTTGGCCATGCGGATGGCGTCTTCCTCGTCGTCGTAGGGGATCATCACCAGCACGGGACCGAAGATTTCCTCGCGCGCGATGGTCATGTCGTTGCTCACGTCGGCAAACACCGTGGGTTTGACAAAGTAGCCCCGGGCCAGCCCCTCGGGGCGGCCTGTGCCGCCCGCCACCAGGGTCGCGCCCTCTTCAATGCCCTTGCGGATCAGGGCCTGGATCTTGCCCCATTGCGCCTCGCTGACCACGGGGCCCATGTGCATGCCCTCGGCCAGCGCATCGGCCACGGTCGCTGCTGCGGCGACGCTGCGGGCGATCTCCACGGCCTGCCCATGCAGGGCCCGCGGCACGAACATGCGCGTGGGGGCATTGCAGCTCTGGCCCGAGTTCATCAGCACTGCCTGCACGCCCTGGGTCACGGCCTTTTGCAGGTTGGCGTCGTCCAGCACGATGTTGGCGGACTTGCCGCCCAGCTCCTGGGCCACGCGCTTGACGCTGTCGGCCGCGGCCTTGGCCACGGCAATGCCTGCGCGCGTGGAGCCGGTGAAAGTCATCATGTCTATGCCGGGGTGGGAGGACATGGCCTCGCCCACGCCGGGGCCGTCGCCGTTGACGAGGTTGAAGACGCCGGGCGGCACGCCCGCCTCGTGCAGCACCTCGGCCACAAGCAGGGCATTGAGCGGAGCGACTTCCGAGGGCTTGAGCACCATGGTGCAGCCAGCAGCCAGGGCCGGAGCGACCTTGCACATGATCTGGTTGATGGGCCAGTTCCAGGGCGTGATCATGCCGACCACACCCACGGGCTCGTGCACGACGGCTGTGCTGCCCTGCACCTGTTCGAAGGCGAAGTTCTTGAGAACCTCGATGGTGGAGCCCAGATGGGCTACCCCCATGGCGGCCTGCGCCGCCTTGGACAGCCACAGCGGCGCCCCCATCTCCTGCGAGATGGTCTGCACAAAGTCGCCGTAGCGGCGCTGGTAGACCTCCAGCACCTTGGCCAGCAGGGCCAGGCGCTCTTCACGGCTGGTGCGCGAGTAGCTCTCGAAGGCGCGGCGTGCAGCGGCTACGGCCTTGTCCACGTCGGCGGCCGAGCCCATGCTGATGCGGGCGATGGCCTGCTCGCTGGAGGGATTGATGACGTCCAGGCTGCGCGGGCTGACCGGATTCACCCATTGGCCGTCGATATAGAACTGCAGATGGTCTTGCATAAGGCTGTTTCCTTGATATCGAGTCAAAAGAAGAGGTTTGCAATCTGGGCCCGCCGGTGCGTGGCTCGGACGCACCGGCGCGGTGAAAACAAGCTTCAGTTTTTGGGCCGGATGGCGTCTGCCGTACCCTGGATGAAGGCCTTGAGGGACTCCACGTCATCGCCCGACAGCTTGCCCGTGAAGTCCGGCATGCCGCGCGCCATGGCCGGGCCCTTGAAGATGAAGTTGGGCAGGTTCTCGATATAGCTCGCGTCCATATAGCCCAGATTGGGAATGTTGCCGCCACGATCCACGCCCGGCACGCCGTGACAGAAAACACAGTTGGCCACATACAGCATGGTGCCGGCCTCGACCTTGGCGGCATCGTATTTCACGCCCTGCAGCAACTGGCCCGTGCGCTGGGCCACGAAGTCCGGCATCTTGGCCTTTCCGCCCACAACGAAGGTATAGACCGTGCCCGGACCCTGGCGCTCGGTGGCGCGCGCGGCCAGACCGTAGACACCGCCCCAGCCCACGGCCACCGAGACATACTGCTTGCCGTCCACCATATAGGTGCTGGGCGCGGCCACCACGCCGGTGCCCGTGGGCGCTTCCCAGAGTTTCTCGCCGCTGGCCGCGTGATAGGCCACGAGGCGGCCATCGGCCGTGCCCTGGAACACCACATTGCCGGCCGTGGTCAGCGTGCCGCCGTTCCAGGGCGAGACATGCTCCACGCTCCAGGCGGCCTTTTGCGCAACGGGGTCCCAGGCCAGCAGGCGGCCGAAGGGCTGGCTCTTGGGCGGCTCGGCATTGAAGAACTTGGCCGTGTTCCAGCCGGTACCCGACTGGGGCTTGCCCGGTCCGGCCTGGTTGAACTCCCAGTTCTTGTCGTCCATCAGGTTGACGGGCACATTCTGCGCCGGCAGGTACACCAGGCCCGTCTGGGGGTTGAAGGACATGGGGTGCCAGTTGTGCGCGCCATAGGGGCCCGGCACCGCATCATGGGGCTTGCTGCCGTCGCGCGCCGCGGCAATGTTCATGGGCTTGCCGTGCTTGTCGTAGCCGCTGGCCCAGTTCACGGGCACGAAGTTCTTGGCGGAAATGAACTTGCCGTTGGTGCGGTCGAGCACGAAGAAGAAGCCGTTCTTGGGCGCATGCAGTATGACCTTGCGCGGCTTGCCGGCGATCTTGATGTCGGCCAGGATCATGGGCTGGGTGGAGGTGTAGTCCCAGTTGTCGCCCGGCGTTTCCTGGTAGTGCCACTTGTACTTGCCGGTGTCGGGATCCAGGGCCACGATGGAGGCCAGGTACAGGTTGTCGCCGCCCTTGGGGCTGCGCACCTTGTGCGACCAGGGCGAGCCGTTGCCCGTGCCCACATACATGGTGTTGAGCTCGGCATCGAAGGTCATGCTGTCCCACATGGTGCCGCCGCCGCCGGCCTCCCACCATTTGCCGCTGGGGTCCCAGGTCCTGGCGGCGCGCTTCATGGATTCGTCCTCGAAGGGTTTGGACGGATCGCCGGGCACGCTGAACCAGCGCCATTTCTGCTCGCCGGTCTCGGCGTCATAGGCCGTGATATAGCCGCGCACGCCATATTCGGCGCCGCCGTTGCCGATGATGACCTTGCCCTTGAACACGCGCGGCGCGCCGGTGATGGTCAGCGAGCCCTTCTGCCCCTCGAAGGTGTTCTTCTGCCAGACCTCCTTGCCGGTGGCGGCATCGAGCGCGATCAGGCGGCCATCCCATGCGCCCACATAGACCTTGCCCTTCCACAGCGCCACGCCGCGGTTGACGACGTCGCAGCAGCCCTTGAAGCCGGTGCTGCGGTCGATCTGCGGGTCATAGGTCCAGATCCTGTTGCCGGTACGGGTGTCGATGGCGTGCACCACGCTCCACGAGGCGCTGACGTACATGATGCCGTCCACGACGACGGGCGTGGCCTCCACGCCGCGCGTGGATTCGAGGTTGTACGACCATGCCAGGCCCAGGTCCTTGACGTTGGCCGCATTGATCTGGTCGAGTCGGCTGTATCGGGTCTCGGCATAGTCCACGCCGGTGGTGGGCCAGTCGGGCGTCTTGGCGGCATTGGCGCGGATGAAAGCGCCATCGACGCGCTGCACCGCGGCAGCGGCCTGCGCCGCAAGGTCGACCTGTGCGAAAGCCGCCGTGCTCCCCAGACAGGCGGCCAGCACCCAGGCCACGCGGCCCGACCGTCCGAGAGAGTTGTCGATCAACCGTTCCATCGAGGTCTCCTGTTGTGATTTCTATGCTGCAAAGCATGGTGTATCGCCTGTTTTTCTTCACGATCGGGATTTCCCCAGGCCGAAACTGTTCCATTGCGGGACACATTGGTCCCTCCTTCGGACTGCCTGGAAATGACATGAGCTTTGGCGAGCCACGCGCGATGGACGCGCTACAGCAGTGCTTCTCAAGCACCGGGGCGGAGCGGGCCCTGCAGGCTCGCCGCCAGTTCTTCGAGGCCGGCATACGCCCCTCGGGCCTGGTCAGCGAGGCCGTCATCCAGTCCTGGCTGCGCAGCCAGCGCCAGCACCGCAATCGACGGCGGCTGCCGCTGGCTCCCGTCAGTCCCAGTCGGCTGCATGCCACGCAGGAGCGCTGCCGCAGCCTGCTGCTGGCACTGCAGCACGAGCTGCCGACCCTGGAGCAGGCGCTGGCGGGCACCGGCACGCGCGTGATGCTGACCGACGGCAAGGGCATCGTGCTCCATGTCTCCCCGGCATCCATGCGGCCCCGCGACGAGCGGGTCGGCCTGAACATGTCCGAGCAGGCCATGGGCACGACCGCACCGGGCATCGTCGCTGCCACCGGCCAGGCCTGCACCGTCAGCAACGGCGAGCACTATTTCGACGAGCTGCACGCCTTCCGCTGCGCAGCAGCACCCATACGCGACGTGCATGGCCGCCTGGCCGGGGTGCTCAATCTGATGGTGGAGAACCAGCATTTCAGTTTCGACGCCAGCCCCGTGGTCGGCATGTATGCCATGACCATCGAAAACACCTTGCTGCAGGCGCAGTCGCACGAGCATCTGGTGCTGCGCTTTCAGGTGACACCAGCCCTGCTGCACACGCCGCTGCAAGCGCTGCTGGGCGTGGCCGCCGATGGCCGCGTCGCCTGGATGAACGCCACCGCCGCCCAGCTCATCGGCCAGCCCGGGCATGGTGCGTGCAGCGCGCAGGAGCTGCTGGGCCATGATCTGCCGCGCTTGCTGCAGCTGAGCGGCCGGCCCGCCCCCGCACCGCTGCGCCTGGCCAGCGGCCTGGGCGTCTGGATGCAGGCACATCTGCAAACCTCGCACGGCCTTGGCACACACCTGGACACCAGCGCCGCGGAAGACGAGGCCAGCCCCGTCGCCACCGAGGCAACGGCCGTCGCCGAGGCGCAACCCATGGCGACGCTGCGCGAGCACAGCGCGCAGCTGATCAAGGAAACGCTGGACCACCATGGCGGCAATGTCTCCCAGGCCGCGCGCGCCCTGGGCATCTCGCGCGGTACGCTGTACCGCCGCCTGCGTGGCGGTCGCGATGAGGGTTGCTGACCTCATTCCCGACCCATGGCGCAAGACTCTTTTGCGTTCGCCCAGGGTTACGCCCCGCCCCGCACGGCCCCACAATCCTGGCCGCGCTGCACCGGCCTGCAGCCAAGGAGCGTGTATGTGGTTGGGTTTGTCGCTGTTTTATGTGGGTGCGGTGCTGTTTCTCAACGGCCTGTGGATGCTGGGCAAGATTGCCGATAAGGAAATCTGGGTCATCAATATCTTCACCGGGGTGGTGTCGCTATGCATTGGCCTGGCCAGCATCTTCGGCCCGGCGGCCGACGCGGCATCGGTCAAGAGCGGCGCGCTGACCCTGCTGTTCGCCTTCACCTATCTCTGGGTGGCTTTCAATCGCTTCAGCGGCGCCGATGGCCGCGGCCTGGGCTGGTTCAGCCTGTTCGTGGCCATCACCGCCGTTCCCGTCGCCCTGGATACGCTGACCAGCGCCAGCTCGGGGCTGGACTGGTGGATGGGCGTCAACTGGGCCGCCTGGGCCGTGCTCTGGGCCCTGTTCTTCGCCCTGCTGGCCCTCAGAAAGAGCATTGAACGCCCCACGGGCTGGCTGTGCATCGCACAGGGAGTGCTCACGGGCTGGGTGCCCGGATACCTGATCCTGGCCGGCAAGCTCCTGTAACCCGGCCAGCGCTCAGCTGCGGCGCGGCTCCCGCAGGATGCTCTGGTGTCGCTGCGGGCTACTTTCTCGGGATTCTGCCCAAGGTCGCCAGCAAGGCCGCGCCCATGATGAGTGTGCCACCGGCCAGCGTGCGCACCGCGAGCGCCTCATGGGCGATGAGCACGGAGGAGACGCTGGCAAACACCACTTCGCTGAGCATGACCACCGAGGTCACGCCCGAAGGCAGATGGGCGGCACCGAATTGCAGGGCCCAGTTGCCCAGCATCAGCAGCACGGCCAGGCCCAGCGCCACCAGGGCCCAGCCGCCATCCAAGGCCGGAAAGCCCGGCACCACGCCCAGGCTGCTGGCGGTCAAGGCGGTCAGCAGGCCCATGCTCATGCAGCCGGCAAACATGGCCAGCATGCGGGCCTGGGCCGGGATGCCTTGAAAGCGGCGCAGCAGCACATTGGTCAGTGCAAACATAAAGCCGCCAAACACGGCCAGCGCATCGGCCAGGGTCTGGCCGGCAAACAGCCCGGAGAGCGACGCATCAGTGGGCAGCAAGACCAGCACCACACCGCCAAAGGCCAGCAACAGGCGCAGCAGCGCCATGGGCGTGGGCTTTTCGCCCAGCAACTTCCAGGCCAGCAGCACCGCCCAGGCCGGCATGAGATAGAACAGCAGGATGACGCGCACCACGTCGCCCACGGTCACGGCCCAGTTGAAGGCCACGTTGTTCAGGCCCGAACTGGCCGCCAGCAGCAAGAGCACCGGGTATTGCCAGGCCTGCTTGAGGCTGGCGGGGCGCAGCACCAGCAGCCCGGCCAGCACCAGTGCGTACATCGATGCCGTGGCCCACAGCGGGTGCAGGCCGGCCTCATGCATGAGGCGAAACGGCCACCATGACAAACCCCAGATCAGGGCATTGAGCAGCAGTGCAAATACGGGCAGTGGACTATGCATAAAAAAGGCTTCTAGCACTTGATTTAAAAGCGCTAGAAGCTATTGATTTTGCAGTGAACGGGTTTGGTCGCCGCAGGAGTTCAATGGCAGCAGTCGCGGCGTGCGATTTCCAGCAGCCGCTCCACCTCGCGCGGATGGCGCTTGCAGTTATGCCTGTGCCACATGCCGATCAGCAGCATGGCTGCTGCCACGATCAGGCCGAACACGGTGATGGCGCCAAAAGCCGTCAGCCCCATCTTGGTGGACAGGCTGTAGAACGCGCCCATGGCCAGAATGGCCAGTTGCTCGTTGAAGTTCTGCACGGCGATGGAGCGGCCCGCGCCCATGAGGTTGTGGCCGCGGTGCTGCAGCAAAGCGTTCATGGGCACGACCAGGAAGCCGCCCAGGCCGCCGAGCAGGATCAGGAAAGGCACGGCCACCCACAGGCTGTTGATGAAGATCATGCAGACCACCAGCAGGCCCATGCCCACGCCCAGCGGAATCACGCTGGTGGCCGTGTCCAGCCGCATGCGTATGGAAGCCACCACCGCGCCCACGGCCGTGCCTATGGCGACCACGCCCACCAGCGCCGACGCCTGGGTGGTGCTGTAGCCCAGAGCCGCCGCGCCCCAGGCCAGCACGATGTAGCGCAGATTGCCCGAGGCTCCCCAGAACAGCGTGGTGGTGGACAGCGAAATCTGGCCCAGCTTGTCCGCCCACAGGCGCTTGCTGCACTGCCAGAAGTCGGGCAACAGGCCCAGAATATTGCTCAGCAGGCTTTTTTCGGGATCCTGGCGCAGCGGGCGCATGGCCACGCCGGTGAGCGGAATATGCAGATTGAACCAGGCCGCCAGCACGTAGATGAGGATGAGCACGGCGATCGCCGCCTCGGCCGGCGTGTCTATGCCGGTATCGAAGTACGGGAAGTCCAGCGCCAGCAGATGGTCGGAAATCGTCGGCCCGACCAGCTGGCCGCCCACCAGCACGCCCAGGATGATGGAGGTGATGGTCAGCCCCTCGATCCAGCCATTGGCCTTGACCAGCTGGGACGCGGGCAGCAGCTCGGTGAGGATGCCGTACTTGGCCGGCGAGTAGGCGGCGGCCCCCAGGCCTATGACCGCATAGGCCACCAGGGGATGGTTGCCGAACAGCATCATCAGGCAGCCCACCACCTTGATGGCATTGCTGATGAGCATGACCCGCCCCTTGGGCAAGGCGTCCGCGAAGGCTCCCACGAATGGCGCCAGGACCACATAGAACAGGGCAAACATGGGCACCAGTGCGGCACGCTGCCACTCGGGAGCGCCATTGGCACGCAACAGCTCTACAGCGGTCACAAACAAGGCATTGTCTGCCAGCGAGCTGAAAAACTGCGCTGACATGATGGTGTAGAAACCGCGCTTCATGAATTGGCTGAAAGCGGCACCGGGCGGCCCGATGCCAAGGAAATAAGAGACCCTGTGGCAGGTAACTGGTGGTTATATCACGCAGGCCCTGGCTGTCAGTGCCAGAATCCCGTAGGTCTGACTGAGAGAAACCATGCCCCGTCCCATCACCGCCATCATCCATCCTGCAGCCGTTCGCCACAATCTGGAGCGGGTGCGGCAAGCCGTCCCCGATGCCAAATTGTGGTCCGTGGTCAAAGCCAACGCTTACGGCCACGGTATCGAAAACGTGTTCGAGGGACTGCGCGCGACGGACGGCTTTGCCATGCTGGACCTGGACGAGGCCCAGCGCGTGCGCGCCCTGGGCTGGCGCGGACCGATTCTGCTGCTCGAGGGCGTGTTCGAGCCGCGCGACCTGGAACTGTGCTCGCGGCTGTCGATCTGGCACGCCGTGCACTGCAGCGAGCAGATCGACTGGCTGGCGGCCCACAAGACCCAGGTCGGCCACCGCGTGTTTCTCAAGATGAACAGCGGCATGAACCGCCTGGGCTTCACGCCCGAACGCTTCCGGGCGGCCTATGCGCGCCTCAATGCCCTGCCCCAGGTGGACGAGATCTCCTTCATGACCCACTTCAGCGATGCCGATGTGGAGCATGGCCTGGACCGGCAGCTGGCCGTCTTCCACCAGACCACCCAGGACCTGCCCGGCGAGCGCAGCATAGGCAACAGCGCCGCCACCCTGCTGCGCGGCACGGACGCACAGGTGCGCTGCGACTGGGTGCGCCCCGGCATCGTGCTCTACGGCAGCTCGCCCGACTTCCCCGCTCACGATATCGCCCACTGGGACCTGCAGCCCACGATGACGCTGCGCAGCAAGATCATTGGCACGCAGGAGCTGCACGCGGGCGATACCGTGGGCTATGGCTCGCTGTTCCAGGCCGAGGGCGTGATGCGCCTGGGCGTGGTGGCCTGCGGCTATGCCGACGGCTACCCCCGCCACTGCCCCACGGGCACCCCGGTGCTGGTGGACGGCCAGCGCACACGCAGCCTGGGCCGCGTCAGCATGGACATGATGGCCGTGGACCTGAGCCACCTGCCCCAGGCGGGCCTGGGCAGCGAGGTCACGCTCTGGGGGCGCGCCAGCAACGGCACCGTGCTGCCCGTCGACGAGGTGGCGGCCGCGGCCGGCACCCTGGGCTATGAGCTGATGTGCGCCGTGGCGCCGCGCGTGGCCAAGGTCGTCGACGGCGCGGAGAAATAAGCCCGGATCAGAACGCGTGGGACATGCCCACGCCGAACGAGCTGCTGGGGCTCTTGTTTTCGGGCCGCTGCTGGCCCAGACCCGCGTACAGCGTGGTGCGCCTGGACACAGCGTAGTCGGCGCCCAGCGAATAGAACATATGGGTGTTGCTGTTCAGGCGCTGATGGCCCAGGCCCGCCTTGAGCGTGACCGACCCATCGAGCTTGTGCGTGGCGCCCAGGGCCAGCACGCGGGAGCGGCCCTGGTCCTGGGCCCTGCGGCTGTCGTCGTAGGAACTCATCAGCGTGGTAGCGCCGAAGCGGTATTTGACGGCCGCGAACGAGGCGCGGTCGCCGCTGCCGTTGCGGTCGAAGGCCAGCATGGCGGCCGCGGCCCCCTGCGCATATTCGAGCGAGGCCGCATAGGGCTTGCCGCCGCCCGGGCCCTGGGTGCGCTCGGGCGAGCCGCTCAGATGCAGGGTGAAGCCCGCGAGATTGGGCGCGTCATAGAAGATGCCGTTGGGCGTGCGGCCGAACTCCGGCGCGCCGTTGTTGCTGGCGCGGTCCGTGGGTACGTAATAGAACCACTGATACCAGGCAGACGAGGACACGCGGTTCATATGACCCCAGGGATCGAACTTCCAGTCGTGCGCCCATAGCGCCGACAGGGCCCGGCCCAGCCGCACCTGGCCCCAGCCGCCCTTGAGGCCGACCGTGGATTCGCCATGCCAGAACGGCTTTTGTCCATAGCCTTCGCCCAGACCCGTATCCAGCTCCAGCCGGTGGCTGAGGCGGAACGTGGCCTGCAGCCCGCCGCCCAGATCCTCCGCCCCGGAGAAGCTGATGCTGCTGCGCTGTATCGTGCCCAGCTGCGCCGTGCCCTGGAAGTCGCGGTAGATGCCGAGATCGAGGAAACCGCTGATCTGCACCTGAGAAGGCTGGGCCCATGCCGGGCCCAGAGCAGCCGTGGCCAGCAGCAGCGCTGCCGAGCCCTGGGAGAAACGCGTCAAAAATAGCTCCGGAATGTGGTTGAGAAACTAGGCCCTCGGCGATGCCAGCTCCGCCAGTGCGGCCAGCAGCTGATTGACATCGGCCTCGGTGTGCGCAGCAGACAGCGCAATGCGCAGGCGGGCGGTGCCCGCAGGCACGGTGGGCGGGCGAATCGCCGGCACCCACAGGCCGCGTTGGCGCAGGCCCTCCATCAGGTCCAGCGCGGCGGCATTGCCGCCTATCACCAGCGCCTGCACCGCGGTGTGCGAGGGCAGCAGCCGCCAGCCCGTGTCTTGCAGCAAAGGCTGCAAGCCGCTGCGCAGCTGGGCGATGCGCGCCTGCAGCCGCTCGCGCAACGCACTCTCGTGCTCGATCAGCTGCAGACTGGCCTGCAGCGCCTGCGCCAGCAGGGCCGGGGCGGCCGTGGCAAAGGTGTAGCTGCGCGTTTTTTGCAGCAGCCACTCGATCAGCAACTCATGCCCGGCCACAAAAGCGCCCGACACGCCGGCCGCCTTGCTCAGCGTGGCCATGTACAGCACGCGCGGCGAGGCCTTCGCGCCGTTCAGGCCCGCAGCCGCCAGACAGCCGCGCCCCTCGGGGCCCAGCACGCCAAAGCCGTGGGCATCGTCCAGCAGCAGCAGGGCGTCGTAGCGCTCGCACAGCGTCAGCAGGCCGGGAATGTCGGCCACATTGCCGTCCATGCTGAACACCGCATCGCTCACCACCAGCTTGCGCGGCACGCTGCAGGCGGACAGCTGGCTCTCGAGCGCCGCCAGATCGCCATGCTCGAAGCGGTGGATCTGCGCACGCGACAGGCGGCAGCCGTCGATCAGGCTGGCGTGATTCAGCGCATCCGAGAAGACCGCGTCACCCGCGCCCACCAGGGCCGGAATGATGCTGGCGTTGGTCGCAAAGCCGGCATAAAAGTACAAGGCCCGGGGCAGCTGCACAAAGCGGGCCAGATCCGCCTCCAGCGCGGCATTGGCCCTGCTGTGGCCGTTGACCATGGGCGAGCCGCCCGAGCCCACGCCAAAGTCGCGCGCACCGGCGCGGGCCGCCTCCACCAGGGCCGGGTGCCGGGCCAGCCCCAGATAGTCGTTGCTGCAAAACTGCAGCATGGGCCGCCCGTCTACCGTGATGTGCGCGCCTTGCAGGGGCTCAACGGTGCGGCGGGTGCGGCGCAGCGCGGCGGCATCGAGCGCCGCCAGCTGCCGGGGAATGTCCTGCAGCCAGAAGTTGGATGCGCTGGTGTTCATTGCCACTCCTTGGGTAGCGCGACCGGGGTCAAACGCGGGTCGGGCGTGGCTTGCCACGGAATGTCGGCCAGCAGCGGAGCGCCCAAGGCTTCCATCTGGCGGCGCAGCCAATCCATGTTCTCCTCGGGCACCAGCATCTGCGGGTCGACGCGGCTGGCCACCCAGCCCGCCAGAGGCAAGCCGCTGGCGCGTACGGCCTCGGCCGTCAGCACCGCATGGTTCAAGCAGCCCAGCTTCAGCCCCACCACCAGCACCACGGGCAGTTGCAGCGCCAGCGCCAGATCGGCAATGCTGAGCGTCTCGGACAGCGGCACACGCCAGCCGCCTGCGCCTTCGACCACCACGGCGTCGGCCTGCGCGGCCAGCTGGCGGTAGGCGTCCAGAATCGGCGGCAGCGTCACTGCCACGCCCGCGCGCCGCGCGGCGATATGGGGGGACATCGGGTCGGGCAGCAGCACCGGGTTGTCCAGCGCGGCGGGCACGGCCCAGGTGGAGGCCGCGCGCAGGGCCAGCGTGTCTTCGTTGGCCCTGCCGCCCTGCCCGTCGGGCTCGGCACCTGCGGCCACGGCCTTCATGCCCACCACGCGCGGGTGGTGCCGGGCCAGCGCATGCAGCAGTGCGCAACTGGCCAGGGTCTTGCCCACACCGGTATCGGTTCCGGTCACAAAACAGCCGATCATGCTTGCACCTCCTGCGCTGGCAGCTCTGCCTCTTGTAGCAAGGTGGCGTCGAGTGCGGCGAGCGCGGCACGGCCCAGATGGGCCACGGCCGCGTCGTCCAGCACATAGGGCGGCATGCAGTACAGCGTGCGGCCTATGGGTCTCAACAGCAGACCATTATCCAGCGCCGCGGTGTGGTAACGCTGGGCAAAGTCGGGCAGCCGGGTGTCGATATCCCAGGCCCAGATCATTCCCTGCTGGCGCGCATGGCGCACCCGCGGGTGCGCCGTCAAAGGCGCGAACGCGGCGCCGATGCGTCGGGACAGCTGGCGGTTGGCGGCCAGCGTATCCAGCTGCTCGAACAGCTCCAGCGTGGCCACGGCGGCGCGGCAGGCCAGCGGGTTGCCGGTGTAGGAGTGCGAGTGCAAAAAGCCGCGCGCGGCATCGTCGTCGTAGAACGCGGCGTAGACCGCATCGGTGGTCAACACCGCCGACAGCGGCAGCGTGCCGCCGGTCAGGCCTTTGGACAGGCAGATGAAGTCCGGCATGATGCCCGCCTGCTGGTGGGCGAACAGGCTGCCGCTGCGGCCGAAACCGACGGCGATCTCATCCACCACCAGATGCACCTCGAAGCGGTCGCACAGCGCGCGGGCCAGGCGCAGGTATTCGGCGTCGTGCATGGCCATGCCGGCAGCGCATTGCACCAGCGGCTCCAGAATCAGCGCGGCCGTCTCGGCGTGGTGGGCCTGCAGCCAGGACTCCAGGCCCTCTGCGGCGCGGCGCGCCACATCGGCAGCGGTTTCGCCGGGCCGGGCCTGGCGTGCATCGGGGCTGGGCACGGTGGCCGACAGGCGCAGCAGCGGACCATAGGCATCGCGGAACAGCGCGATATCGGTGACCGACAGCGCGCCCACGGTCTCGCCGTGGTAGCCGCCGGCCAGGCCCACGAAGCGGTGCTTGGCGGGGCGCCCCTGGTTGCGCCAGTAATGCGCGCTCATCTTCAGCGCGATCTCGGTGGCCGAGGCGCCGTCGCTGCCGTAGAACGCATGGCCCAGACCCGTGAGATCGGCCAGGCGCTCGGACAGCTCCACCACGGGTGCGTGGGTAAAGCCGGCCAGCATCACATGGTCGAGGCGCTGCATCTGCTCGGCCAGTGCGGCGCGAATATGCGGGTGCGAGTGACCGAACAGATTCACCCACCAGGAGCTGATGCCGTCCAGATAGCGGCGGCCCTCGGTGTCCACCAGCCAGGGGCCGCTGGCGTGGTCGATCGCAATCGGCGGTGCGGCTTCGTGCCGCTTCATCTGGGTGCAGGGGTGCCACACATGCTGCATGCTGCGGCGGGCAAGGCAGTTGTCCATCGAAAAACTCCTGAAGGCGTGATCGCAAGTCCCCAACCACGCCGCTCGCCAAAAAGCAGGCAAAAACAGGCGTGATGGGACCTGGCCCCATGCAAGGCCATGCAATCCAAGAAATGAAGCCCCGGCGCGAACGCCGGGGAAACTCAGGCGCCGGTCCGCGTCGGCGGGACTTAGCTGGCGACGGAGGCGCGCAGCCCGTGCAGGCCCAGCTTGCGCATCAGCGTGGTGTCGGCTTCCACATCGGGGTTGCCGGTGACCAGCAGCTTGTCGCCATAGAAGATGGAGTTGGCACCGGCCATGAAGCACAGGGTCTGCACGGCCTCGCCCAGCTGCTGGCGGCCGGCCGACAGGCGCACGCGCGCCTTGGGCATGGTGATGCGGGCCACGGCGATCACGCGCACGAAATCCAGCGGGTCCACGGGTTCGCTGTCGGCCAGCGGCGTACCGGGCACGCGCACCAGGCTGTTGATGGGCACGGATTCGGGATAGGGCTCCATATTGGCCAGCTGGGCGATCAGGCCCGCGCGGTGCACGGGAGCCTCGCCCATGCCGATGATGCCGCCGCAGCAGACGCTGATGCCGGCGCCGCGCACGGCGGCCAGCGTGTCCAGCCGATCCTGGTACTGGCGGGTGCTGACCACATCCTGGTAGTACTCGGGCGCGGTATCGAGGTTGTGGTTGTAGTAGTCGAGGCCCGCTTCGCGCAGCGACTGGGCCTGGTGCGCCTGCAGCATGCCCAGCGTGGCGCAGGTCTGCAGGCCCAGGCCTTTGACCGCACCTATCAGCTCGTTCATCTTCTCGATGTCGCGGTCCTTGGGCGCGCGCCAGGCCGCGCCCATGCAAAAGCGCGTGGCCCCTGCATCCTGGGCGGCCTTGGCGGCGCGGGTGACCTCTTCCACGCTCATCAGCTTCTCGGCCTTCACCCCGGTCTCGAAATCGGCCGACTGCGGGCAATAGCCGCAGTTCTCGGGGCAGCCCCCGGTCTTGACGGACAGCAGCGTGGCCAGCTCGATCTCGCCCGCGGGCCAGTGCTCGCGGTGCACGCTCTGGGCGCGGTGCAGCAGATCCAGGAATGGCAGATCCAGCAGCTGCTGCACGGCCTCCACGGGCCAGCGCGGCGCTGGCGCCGCGCCCGGTGCGGGCTTGGCCGGCGCATGCCAGTGCATGGTCTGGCTGCTGCAGCCGGCGTCGACGGAGCGGTCTTGGGACTCGGTATGGGACATGACGGTCTCTCCTCAATCGGGGGAATGCCGCGCATTTTGGTCAAAAAAATCAGGGATTTACAGAGCGAACATGCAAATAGTTGGCTTGTCCGAAGTTGCCAAATGAAGCGCTATTTTTGACAGCAATATCAAAGAAGTTACCGCATTTTCAAATCCCGTTGAAGGCAGCCGCGACTAACTTTGACCAAACCCACGCCATATGCGGCTATTTCAGATCATCGCCCTCCTCAACCTTCTAAAAATTAGACATCGAAGACAGACGATGAAGACATGAAATCCGTGACTCCAGGGATTTTGAGCGGCGAAGGCGCTTGCAGCGGGAGAAAATAGTTCGCTGCGGCCAGCCTCTGCACCCCAATTGGCCGATTTAATCCCGTCGAATTTCTTGGGGTATTGGGTGCGGGCACCAAAAAGCCGCAGCGCCGGCCGCTGCGGCTCTTCGGCCGACCCGCCTAGAACGCGTGGGCCATTCCCACGCCGAACGCGGTCCCCGAGTCCGCGCCATGGGCATAGCTCTTGCGGCCCAGGCTTGCATACAGGGTGCTGCGCTTGGACAGCGCATAGTCTGCGCCCACAGAGTAGAAATGATTGCTCTGCTGCTGCAGGCGCTGGCGGCCGTAGCCGGCCTTCAAGGTGGTGGACCCCATCTGGTAGCTGGCTCCCAGCGTCACGGCCCTGGCCGAGAGCGCGCTCTCGGCCACCCGGGTGTAATCCCAGGCCGCCATGAGCGCCGCCGCGCCAAAGCGGTATTTGGCGGCCGCGAACGTGTCCTTGTCGCCGCTGCCGTTGCGCTCGAAGGCCAGCATGCCGCTCAGGCTCGCTGAGTCATAGTTGAGCGAAGCCGAATAGCCACGTCCTTCGCGGCGCGGGCTGCCCGGCGCCTGGCTGCGCTGCGGCGATGCGCTCAGGTGCAGCGCAAAGCCGGCCACGGAAGGCGAGTCATAGAAGATGCCGTTGGCCATGCGCCCGTATTCGGCCGCGCCGTTGTTGCTGTAGCGGTCCGTGGGCGTGAGCCCATGCCACTGGTACCAGGCCGGCGAGGCAATGCGGTTGAAGTTGGCCCAGGGGTCGAACTTCCAGTCCTGCGACCACATGGCCGACAGGGCCCGGCCCAGGCGCAGATGGCCGAAGCTCCCTTGCAGGCCCACGGTGGACTCGTCGTGCCAGAAGGGCTTGGAGCCCTGGTCCTCCATCCGTCCGCTATCCACATCGAAACGGGCGCTGAGGCGGAAAGTGGCCTGGAGGCCGCAGCCCAGGTCTTCCCGGCCCGCGATGGCCAGGTTGCTGCGTTGAATGGTGCCGAGACGGGCCGTGCCTTCAAAGCCTCTATAGATGCCACCATCCAGCAGGCCGCCGATCTCGACCTTGGATTGGGCCGCGGCGGGTAGGGCCGCTGACAGAAGTGTGAAACATGTGGAACAAGCAAAGCCAATACGCCAGCGCATGCCGGTAGTTCTCCTTGAATTGTGAAGTCGCTCCAGCACCAGGCCGGGATGAGCGGGGCTGGAGACTGGAAAGGTCGTGGACCTGCGGGAGGATGAGGACAGGCAGCCGGGCCAAGCCCGCTGCGTCGAGGACAGCCGGAATGCGTGCTGGCAGCGTGGCTGCCCATTCCGGCCTGAAGCCGCCTGCGCAAAAAACAGGCAACTGCGGGCATTATGAAAGCCGTGCCGGACCTGGTCCAGCCCCGCGTCAGCTTGGTTCAGCCGCTGCGCGCAACGCCGGTGGCGGCCCAGATGCGGTTCATCTCGCTGCAGAACGGCTGGGCGCAGGGCGCCAACCCCTGGTACTGGCAGCCCTCGGTGGCGCACAGATGCGAACGGTGCTCGCCGCCGCGGCGCTGCAGGGGCAGGGCATTGGCGGCCTGCGCGGCCGCCATCAGCAGCCAGGGATCGCTTTTGTTCTGCAGCAGCTGCTGCACTTCCTGGGCCAGCGCCGGTGCCGGCGCGAACAGCGGCAGGCCGGCGCTGCCGGGCGCCACGGTCGTGGCGCTGTCGACATGCGCAGCCCCCACGGGAGCGGACTGGAATTCCAGCCACAGCAGCGCGCTGGTGCGCGCGGCGGCCGGGTTGCCCTGGGGCTGCAAGACCAGGGCGACGGGGCCGGAGGCCGGCAGCGGCGTGCTGTCCGGCCAGGGCAGGCGCAAGGCCGGGGCCGCCGCCTGGGGCGAACCGCCCGCGGGCGCTGCGCCCCCCATGGACTGAGCCCAGGCCACGGGCACCTGCAAGGTCAGGGTGAAACCGCGCTCGCCCTGGGGCGTGAGCACCGTGCCTTGCTGCACCCACCAGTTCTGCAGCGGCGGCATGGCGGGTGCGGCGCTGGCCGTGGCGGAGGATGCAGCGGCTGGTGTGGCCGCGGCCTGCAGTGCCGCCGCCAGCGTGGGCGACAGTGCTGCGGCGGTGCGCAGCGCCGAGGCCTGGGCATTGCCCGGCTGGGAGCCCTGCGCCTGGGCCTGGGCCAGCGCCTGTATCAGTGCGGCGGAACCGGGCTGGGCCGCCAGCATCTGCAGCGGCTGGCCCTGCACGGCGACCTGCAGCAGCAGGGTCTGCAGCCATTGCTGCAGCGGTGCGGAAACGCCTTGTGCGGGCCAGGCCGGAGCCAGGGGCTGGCCGGGGGCCTGAGCCTGCACCTGCAGCGCGAGCTGGGCGATCAGTTGTTCGAAGGCCTGCAGTCGCAGCTCCTGCAACGCCTGGGCCGACCATTGGATGCTGGTGGCCGGCGGCATGGCAGCAGGGGCGGGAGCCGCCGCAGGTACGGCCGCTGCCGGCGGCACCGTGCCCACCGCGGCGGTGGCGGGCTGGGCCGGATCGGGCACATTTCCCAACCCGGCCGGCAGTGCTGTCGTGGAAGGAATGGGGGTGCTCATATCAAAAAAGGCCCCCATGCCTGTTCGCTACGCCTGGCCGCCGCCCCTTGGCCGGCCGCCTCGCGAGAGGGCAGCTTTTTGCCCAGGGACGGTGCGGCAACAAAAAAGGAGCTGCTTGCACTTGTCCCGCCTAGGTTGGATGCCGATTCGACGAGGAACTCAGGCCGTGGCCGGGTAGAACAGCCGGCGTGCTGGCGTGCTCTGCACCGCCTTGGCGATCGCGCCTATATGGTCGGGCGTGGTGCCGCAGCAGCCGCCCACGATATTGACCAGGCCTTCGGCCGCGAACTCGTGCACCAGGCGGCTGGTGATCTCGGGCGTCTCGTCGAAGCCGGTGTCGCTCATGGGGTTGGGCAGGCCGGCATTGGGGTAGCAGCTGATGAAGGTGTCGGGCGCGGCCTTGGTCAGCTCCTGCACATAGGGGCGCATCAGGGTCGCGCCCAGCGCGCAGTTCAGGCCTATGGACAGCGGATTCGCATGGCGCACGCTGTGCCAGAAGGCCGTCACCGTCTGGCCCGAGAGAATGCGGCCCGAGGCATCGGTCACCGTGCCGCTGATCATGATGGGCAGAGTCTCGCCGGTCTGCTCGAAAGCCTCGTCGACCGCAAACAGCGCGGCCTTGGCGTTGAGCGTGTCGAAGATGGTCTCGACCAGGATCACGTCGGCCCCGCCTTCGATCAGGGCCAGGGTCTGCTCCAGATAGGCCTGGCGCAGCTGCTCGAAAGTGATGTTGCGCGCGCCCGGGTCGTTCACATCGGGGCTGATGGAGGCCGTCTTGGGCGTGGGGCCCAGGGCGCCGGCCACATAGCGCGGATGATCGGGCGTGCTGTACTTGTCGCAGGCAGCGCGCGCCAGCCGCGCGCTCTGGAGGTTCATCTCATAGGCCAGATCGGCCATGTGATAGTCCTCCTGCGCAATCGTGGTCGCGCCGAAGGTATTGGTCTCGATCAGATCGGCGCCCGCGGCCAGATACTTCTCGTGGATGTCGCGGATCACGTCGGGGCGGGTCAGCGACAGCAGCTCGTTATTGCCCTTGACGTCGTAGCCGAAGTCCTTGAAGCGCTCGCCAGCGCCGCCGGGACCTGCATAGCCTTCGCCGCGGTACTGGGCCTCGCCCAGCTTGAAGCGCTGGATCATGGTGCCCATGGCACCGTCGAGGATCACAAGGCGCTTGGCAAGAGTGGCGGGCAGTGCTTGGGCGCGGGTATAGGCGGGAAGGGTATGCGGCTGGCTCATAGTCTGCCATTGTAGGAAAGTCGGGCCGGCCCAGGCCCCAGGCTTTGGCTAATCCGGCCATGCCCAAGGTGATCGGCAGCGTCCGGGCTCCCTCAGGCCGCGGG
This sequence comes from Comamonas guangdongensis, assembly GCF_041079535.1. Lineage (NCBI taxonomy): Bacteria > Pseudomonadati > Pseudomonadota > Betaproteobacteria > Burkholderiales > Comamonadaceae > Comamonas > Comamonas guangdongensis. Next base: position 75,740 of record NZ_JBFYGN010000007.1, read on the forward strand.
ATAGCGCACCCTGGCCATGCGGAAAGTCAGGTTCCAGCGTTCGTCGCCCAGCAGATGGTGGTGCCCGTCCTTGAGCGGGCTGACGCCGTGGTAGGTCAGGCGCGTGCGCCCGCCCCAGACCAGCACATCGCCATGCATCAGGAGCATGCGTTTGACGGGGTCCTTGCGCGCCAGTCCGCCCCAGAGAAAGGTACAGGGCAGGCCCAGCGAGACCGAGACTATAGGGGCCGTGAAATCGGCTTCGTCCTCGTCGCGATGCAGCGTGAGCTTGGCGCCGGGGCGGTAGCGGTTGATCAGGCAGACGTCGGGCGCAAAGCCCGGATACAGGGCCTTGGCGGCGGCCGCAATCGCCTGGTTCCGGAGAAACGGCGGCATGGCCGGCCAGGGCAGTCCGGACAAGGGGTCTGTGCCGCTGTAGCGATAGCCTTTGGCATCCGACACCCAGCCCCAGCTGCCGCAGTTGGTCATGGCCACCGACATGCGCGCGCCGCCGGGCAGGTCCATCACACGAAACGGCGCGCCCGCCTGCAGCGCCTGCACCTCGGCCACCCAGCGGCCGGCCAGGCCGGCCGCAAAGCCGCGCAGCAGCACGGCTCCGTCATCGATGATTTCGGGAGCCGAGGCCGGGGTTTCGAAAAGCGGCAGCGTCATGGCTGCCCATCATAGGCGTGCCATGCGGCGCCGGCTCAGGCCCGGCCGCGCGCGAAGTCCAGCGCGGCCTGCAGCATGGCGGCAAGCGTGGGCTTGATCCGGTCCGCCACCTCGGGCAGATAGTCGAAAGGCATGTGCTCCTGCATATAGCTGGACTGCGTCATCTCCAGCTGCACGGCGTGGAAGCCCTGTTCGGGCCGGCCGTACTGGCGCGTGATGTAGCCGCCCTTGAAGCGGCCGTTGAGCACGCTGGTATGGGCCGGCGCCCGGCCGGCGATCTCCAGCAGCTTAAGGGCCAGCGCGGGATCGCAGCTCTTGCCGTCGGCCGTGCCCAGGTTGAGGTCGGGCAGCTTGCCTTCGAAGAAGCGCGGCAGCACCGAGCGGATGCTGTGTGCGTCCCAGAGCATGGCCGTGCCGTGCTGGCTCTGGATGCGGTCCAGCTCGGCGCGCAGCTGGCCGTGATAGGGCTGCCAGTAAGCCTCGCGGCGGCGCGCGATCTCGGCTTCGTCGGGCTCGTCGTCCTTGCTCGCATACAGCGGCGTGTCGGCGAAGGTGTCGACGGGACACAGGCCGGTCACGCTCTGGCCCGGATAGAGGCTGGCGCCGTCGGGCGGACGGTTGAGGTCGATCACATAGCGCGAATGCGTGGCCACGAGGATGGACGCGCCCAGCTCCTTGGCAAAGTCATAGAGCCGCGGCATATGCCAGTCCGTGTCATGGACTTCGCGGCCTTCGGGCCTGAGCCTGGCCGCAATCTCGGCGGGCACATGGGTGCCGGTATGCGGCATGGAAATCAGCAGCGGCGCCGTGCCCTGATGGAAGATGAACGGCGGGATGGATGGGCTCATGGAGCGTCTCTCTTCTTTCGGAAAACTGTCTGGGACTGGTGCGGATCCGCGCCAGCCGTCTCTCAAATGTTCTGCAGCAAGGCCTTGCGGGCCTTGACGAAAGCCTGCTGCACGGCTTCGTGCTGCGCATGGCGGCCGGCCTGCACGCGCTGCTTGCCGCCAACCCAGACATCGGAGATCGCCGAGGTACGGTGGCTCGCAAACACATGGCTCGCATGGGCGCTTTCGGGCGGCAGTCCGGCCAGTGCCACATGGCTGGCGTCCAGCACCACGAAATCGGCCTGCTGGCCCATGGCCAGGCCCGCCACCGTCCCGGCAGCCACGCGGCCCGAGGCCTGGGCGCCGCCGGCCACGGCCTGCAGCGTCATGGCGGTCGCCACCTGGGGCTGGGCGCTGCCGCCCAGTACATTGCGCTGGCGCAGATTCAGGCGCTGGCTGTACTCCAGCATCAGCAGCTCCTCGGCCGCATTCACCGTGGCATGGCTGTCCGAGCCCACGCCCCAGCGGCCGCCGTGCTTCAGCCACAGCGGCATGTCGAAAATGCCGTCGCCCAGATTGGCCTCGGTCGTGGGGCAGATGCCGGCCACGGCGCCGCTCTTGGCTGCGCTCGCGTATTCCTCGGGTGTCATATGGGTGGCATGGATCAGGCACCAGCGCGGGTCGACGGGAGCATGCTCCATCAGCCATTGCACGGGGCGCTGGCCGCTCCAGGCCAGGCAGTCATCGACCTCCTGGGTCTGTTCGGCAATATGGATGTGCACGGGCGCCTGGGGCAGCATGGCGTGCAGACCGGCCACGGCGGCCTTGAGGCTGTCGGGCGGCACGGCGCGCAGCGAGTGCGGAGCCAGGCCCAGCACGGCTTTCTGCGCTTTTGTGGCGGGCGTCAGGCGCTGCAGCAGAGAGAGCATATTGTCCGTGCTGCGGATGAAGCGCGCCTGGTCCTCGCGCGGCGGCTTGCCGCCGAAGCCACTGGTCTGGTAGAGCACGGGCAGCAGCGTCATGCCCATGCCGGTCTTTTCGGCCGCACGCAGCAGGGCCAGCGACAGCGTGGCGTCGTCGGCATAGGGCTTGCCGCCCACATCGTGGTGCACATAGTGGAACTCGCAGACCGAGGTATAGCCGGCCTCCAGCATCTCCAGATACAGCCAGGTCGCGATCGCTTCCAGCGCCTCGGGCGTCATGCGGTTGGCAAAGCCGTACATCAGATTGCGCCAGCTCCAGAAGCTGTCCTGCGCCTGGCCGCGGAACTCGGTCAGCCCGCCGAAGGCGCGCTGAAACGCGTGCGAGTGCAGATTCGGCATGCCGGGAATCACCGGGCCGGCGGCACGGATGGCCGTGTCGACCTCGCCGGCCTCGCCGCTTTGCGGATCCACATCGGTGAGCACCTCGGCCAGGCGGCCGTTCTCGTCCCAGCTCAGCAGGACGTTGCGCGCCCATCCCGTGGGCAGCAGGGCGTCGTCGGCAAACAATGTGCCGCTGGAGGAAGAAGATTGCATGGTCATTTCGAAGTGCCTGAAGGAGATGAAGCAAAACGGTGGGCGCGGGCCGCAAGCCCCAGCGCTGCCGCAGCCAGCAAGGCCAGCGCGGCGCTGACCAGGATGGCCAGGGTGTAGCCGCCGGTGCGGTCGAACACCCAGCCGGACGCACTGGCGCCGATGACGGCCGCCAGCCCCACGCTGATGTACAGAATGCCCAAAATGGCACCCAGCCGCAAGGTGCCGAACCAATGGGCGGCCACGGCGGGAAACAGGGCGATGCAGCCGCCGTGCGCGGCGCCGAACAGCACCGCAAATAGCGCCAGCGCGGCCCAGCCATGGGCCTGCCACCACAGCAGGTGCAACAGGGCCAGCAGGATGCTGAGACCTGTGAGCAGGCGCAGCGCGCCCAGCCTGTCGCCCAGGCTGCCCAGCAGCGGGCGGCCCAGCACATTGCCGGCGCCTATCAGGGCGATCAGCAGCTGGCTGGACGTGGCATCGATGCCCAGGCCCTGGGCCATGGGCGCGATATGCACCAGGGCCGCAAACAGGCTCACCGAGGCCAGGAGAATGGCCAGGAAAAGCCACCAGAAGCCGCCGCTGCGCAAAGCCTGGGACAGCTCCATGCCCCGGGCCTGAGCGCCGGACTGGGCGCCATGCGGATCGCCGTCGGGCGCCAGGCCCAGCTGCGCGGGCTGGCCGACGATGGACAGCACGGCGGGCAGGCCCAGCAGCAGAATCGCCAGCGCAAACCACTGCATGGCGATCTGCCAGCTCTGTTGCTCCAGCAGCCAGCCCGCAAACAGCGGTGCGGCAAAAGTGCCGACTCCCGTGCCGGCCGAGGCCAGACCCGAGGCGCGGCTGCGCAGCCGCACGAACCAGCGCTGCACGGCCACCACGGCCGGCACGTAGATCAGGCCCACGCCGCAGCCCACGAACAGGCCGAAAACCACGAATAGCTGCGGCAAGGATGTGGCCCGGCTGGCCAGCGCAAACCCCGTGGCCAGCAGCAGGATCCCGGCGCCGGTCACGCGGCGCAGGCCTATGCGGTCGGCCAGGGGGCCGGCGATGGCACCCACGCAGTAGTACAGCAGGGCCGTCACCGCAAACAGCGAGCCCACGGAAAAGCGCCCCGCATCGAACTGCGTCTGGATGCTCTTGAAAAAAGCGCCAAAGGAATAAGCCGCACCGAAGGCCAGGGCCAGCAGCCCATGGGCCGCCGCAACAACAGTCCAGCCGCGGAACAGCTTCATGGCTCAGGCCTCCATCGCGGCCAGCAGGGCCTGGACAAAGCGCGCGTTGTCCTGCTCGGTGCCTATGGAGACGCGCAGGAAATGCTCGAAACCCGGCTCCTTCCAGGGCTTGATGATCACGCCCTGGCGCAGCAGCGCCTCGGTCACGGGGCCGTTGGGCCGGCCTATGTCGAGGAACAGGAAATTGGCCACCGAGGGGGCGATGCGCAGGCCCTGCAGCGGACCGCCGGGCGCGGCCAGGGTCTGCAGCTCGTGGCGCAGCGCCTCGCGCAGTGCCACCGTGGTCGCGACGCCCGAGCGCATGTGCGTGGGATCGCTCCAGGCCGCCAGCGCCGCGCGCTGGGCCGCCAGATTCACGTTGAAGGGCGAACGCACCTTGTCCAGCAGGTGCACGAAAGCGGCGCTGTCGGCCATGCCATAGCCAACGCGCAGGCCGGCCAGGCCCCAGGCCTTGGAGAAGGTGCGCAGCACGATCCACGGGCCCTGGCGTGCGGCCAGCATGGCCAGCACGTCGGGGTAGTCCTCGTCATGCAGCGCGTATTCGTAATAGGCCTCGTCCACCACCAGGATGGTGCTGCCGGGCGTGGCCTCCAGCACGCGCGCAAACTGCGCCACGTCCATCATGCAGCCCACGGGGTTGGACGGGTTGGGCAAAAAGGCGATCTTGGGCGCCTTGGCCATGGCCGCGCACCAGGCGTCGATGTCGAAGCCCAGTTCGGCGTCGAGCTCGAGCAACTGCACCTGCGCGCCCATCATCTTTGGATAGATCTCGTGCAGGCCGAACACGGGGCGCTGGGTCACGACCAGATCGCCGGGCGAGAGAAACACCTCGCAGAGGATCTTGATCAGGTCTTCCGAGCCGTTGCCGAACACCAGGCGGTCGGCGGCCATGCCGCTGCGCTCGGCAATCGCCTGGCGCAGTGCCGTGCAGTGGGCGTCGGGGTAGTTGCCCACCGCGTCGGCCACGCCGGCCAGGGCCTGGCGCACGGCGGGGCTGACGCCGAACGGGTTTTCGTTGCTGGCCAGGCGCGCGATGTCGGTGACGCCGTAGCGCGCGCGCACGGCCTCGTTGGACAGGCCTGCGTTGTAGGCGGGCAAAGGACGCGCTTCGGGGCGCGCCAGCGTGGCGATAGGAGAGTGGGTCAAAGAGTCAGTCATCAGTCGAAAACCTTTCCTGGATTCATCAGGCCCAAAGGGTCCAGCGCCTGCTTGATGGAGCGCATCACGGCCAGCTCCTGCGGCGTGCGGCTGGCCTGCAGATAGGGCTTTTTGTGCAGGCCTATGCCGTGCTCGGCCGAGACGCTGCCCTGGAATTCGCCCACCAGGCGGTAGAGCTCGGCTTCCACGGCCTCGCATTCGCCGCCCACGGTCTTGCCGTCCACCGAGACATGCAGATTGCCGTCGCCCACATGGCCGAAGTACAGCGCATGCTTGCCGGGCCAGCGCGCGCTGAACGCGGCTTCGCAGGCCTGCGCAAACCGGCCTATGTCGGCCTGGGGCAGGCTCACGTCGAAGTTGATGGCCGGGTGCATGTTGTTGTTGAGCTCGGCCGGCGCCTCGCGCAGCTTCCATAGGGTCTGCGCCTGAGCCACGGACTGGGCGACGATGGCGTCCAGCACTTCGCCGGCCTCCATGGCTTCCTCGAGCACCTGCTGCACGTCGCCCTGCAGCTGGGATTCGTTCTTGCCGTCCACATTGATCAGCGCCAGCAGCGGATGGCTTTCGGCGAACGGCGCACCGAGCTTGAGCCAGGACAGCGAGGCCTGCACAAAGCTGTCCCACATCAGCTCGTAGGCCGCCACGCTGTTGCCGAAGCGCGATTGCATGCGCTTGAGTACGGCCAGGGCCGCGTCGAAATCGGGCATGGCCACCAGCGTGGTGGCCGTGGCCTGGGGCGCGGGGCGCAGGCGCAAGAGCACGCGCGTGACCACGCCCAGCGTGCCCTCGGCGCCGATGAAGAACTGCTTGAGGTCGTAGCCCGTGTTGTTCTTGATCATGGGCCGCAGCATGGGCAGCACCGTGCCGTCGGCCAGCACCGCCTCCAGGCCCAGCAACTGCTCGCGCATCATGCCATGCTGCAGCACGCCGTTGCCGCCGGCATTGGTGGCGACATTGCCGCCGATCTGGCAGCTGCCGCGCGCGCCCAGGTCCACGCCGAAGACCATGCCCGCGGCCACGGCCGCTTCCTGCACGGCCTGCAGCGTGACGCCGGCCTGCACCTGCATCAGGCCGGCGCGGGTGTCGGTGCTCTCGATGGTATTCATGCGCTCCAGCGACAGCGCGATGGCGCCCTGGCTGGGTACGGCGGCGCCGGCCAGGCCCGTGAGCCCGCCCTGGGGCACGACGGCCACCTTGTGCGCCGTGCACAGGCGCAGCACCGCGCTGACCTCCTGCGTGCTGCGCGGGCGCACCAGGGCCAGGGGGCGCTGCGGCGGCGTGCCGCTCCAGTCCGTGTGGTAGCGCTCGGGCACGTCGGCGCCGCGCTGCGCCACATCGGCGCCCAGGGTGGAGATCAGTTCATCGAGAAATTGTTCGTGTGACATCGGCAGCCTTTCAGGCTCCCCGTGCTCAGCCGCCGGTCCGGGCGATCCGGCCCTGGCGTACCACGGTGCAATCGGGCTTGTGGCCGAACCAGTAGGCCAGCTCGGCCGCATGGCGCACCGGCCACAGCACGAAGTTGGCAGGCCGGCCCGCGGCGATCAGGCCCTGCTCGTGCTGCAGGCCCAGGGCCAGCGCCGCATGGCGGGTGATGCCGGCCAGGGCCTCGGGCACCGTGAGCCTGAACAGCGTGCAAGCCATATTGGCCATGAGCAGCAGGCTCAGAGCCGGGGAGGTACCCGGATTGTGATCCGTGGAAACGGCCATCGGAACCTTGGCGGCCCTCAAACCGTCGATAGGCGGCAGCTTTGTGTCGCGCAGCGTGTAGAAGGCGCCGGGCAGCAGCACGGCCACGGTGCCCGCATCCCGCATGGCGGCGATGCCGTTCTCGGACAGATGCTCGATATGGTCGCAGGACAGAGCGCCATAGCGCGCGGCCAGCGCCGCGCCTTCCATGTTCGACAGCTGCTCGGCATGCAGCTTCACGGGCAGGCCCAGCGCCTGCGCGGCCTGGAACACCTGTTCGGTCTCGGCCAGCGAAAACGCGATGCGCTCGCAGAACACGTCCACGGCGTCGATCAGGCCTTCGGCGGCCAGCGCGGGCATGATGTCGCGGCAGACTAGGTCTATGTAATCCTGGCTGCGGCCCGCGTACTCGGGCGGCAGCGCATGAGCGCCGAGAAAGGTGGTGCGCACGGTCACGCCGCGCAGCTCGGCGAGGCGGCGCGCCACGCGCAGCTGCTTGCGCTCGTGCTCCAGCGACAAGCCGTAGCCCGATTTGATCTCGATGGCGGTCACGCCCTCGGCCAGCAGCTGATCCAGGCGCGGCAAGGCCTGGGCGATCAGCTCTTCCTCGGAAGCTTCGCGCGTGGCCTTGACGCTGGAGACGATGCCGCCGCCGGCCCGCGCCACTTCTTCGTAGGTCGCGCCGGCCAGGCGCATGGCGAATTCGTTGGCGCGCTCGCCGCCATAGACCAGGTGGGTGTGGCAGTCGACCAGGCCCGGCGTGGCCAGGCGTGCGCCGCCCTCATGGGCGGGCAGGCCCGCGTAGACGGCGGGAACCTTATCCTGCGGACCCACCCAGACGATGCGGCCCTGCTGCACCACGATGCAGGCCGGCAGCCCCTCGGCGACAGGCACATCGGCCGCGAACAGCTCGGGCGCCAGACGCAGATTGAGCCAGCGCCCGTCGGCGGAAGTGTGAGGCTTTGCGGCTTGCGTCATGGCATGGGTTCCTTTGAATGATTCTCTGATTCGATAGCTTCTTGCGCTTGCTGGGCAGTGGTTTCAATATGAATTCATATCGGATGACCTATGTATCGCGCGTCAGAAGCTCTTGTTTAGATAGCAGCCTATGCGGGGTGCAGGCTCACCAGCACCAGCCGGCTGTGTGCATCGCCGGGCAGCAAAGGCTCGGCATCCTCGGCAGCGTCCCACCACAGGCCCTGGCCGGCCTGCAGCACGGTCCGGCCCTGGGCAAAGCCGCCCTGCAACACCAGGCACAGGCCCGCGGCGCTGCGACCCGGCTGGACCACGGCGTCATGAATGCTCACCTCGGCCGACCAATGGCCGCGCCGCGTCATGACGTTGAAATCGGTGGACGTGCCGCCCAGCAGGCTGCAGTCCAGCGCCGCATCGCCCGAAAACGCAAACGGCTGCCAGCGCTGCTGCAGCGCATGGTCTATGCCCGCCGCTGCGCTGACCAGCTGCACCCCGTCGCCGTCCAGCAGCATGATCTGTCGGTCTATGCCCGGAAATGCCGAAAACGGCCCGGCCTGGGCGATCGTGGCCACGCTGATGCGCCAGCCGAAGCTGTCCATGCCCGCGCCCTGCGGCCAGCAGGCAATCTCGCGCGTGCTGCCGCCCCCGTTCTTCCAGGGGCTGTGGGGAATCTGGTTCAGATCAAAACGTTGCATGAAGGTGAGACATCCGTAAAAACTGGCACGATCCAGCAAAGAGACAGCGAGCAAGGGCCTAAGCCGGCCGCGCCGCCCCGCAGCGAGGCTGTCGTCCCCCTCCCGCGCAGCGAGAGAGGGGGAAGCGGCGGGGCCGCCTAGGCAAAGCCGCTCAGGGGGAGATTACTTGACCATCGGCAGGTTCAGGCCATGGCGCTTGGACGCCTCCACGGCAATCTCGTAGCCCGCATCCGCATGGCGCATCACGCCCGTGGCCGGGTCGTTCCACAGCACGCGGCCCAGGCGCTTGGCAGCTTCGTCGGTGCCGTCGGCCACAATGACCACGCCGGCGTGCTGGGAGTAGCCCATGCCCACGCCGCCGCCATGGTGCAGGCTGACCCAGGTGGCGCCGCCCGCCGTGTTCAACAGGGCGTTGAGCAGCGGCCAGTCGGAGACGGCGTCGGTGCCGTCCTTCATGGCTTCGGTTTCGCGGTTGGGGCTGGCCACGGAGCCGCAGTCCAGGTGGTCGCGGCCGATGACGATGGGGGCCTTGAGCTCGCCGTTCTTGACCATCTCGTTGAAGGCCAGGGCCGCCTTGTGGCGCTCGCCCAGGCCCAGCCAGCAGATGCGCGAGGGCAGGCCCTGGAAGGCGATGCGCTCACGCGCCATGTCCAGCCAGCGGTGGGTGTGCTTGTTCTCGGGGAACAGCTCCTTGATCTTGGCGTCGGTCTTGTAGATGTCCTCGGGATCGCCCGACAGCGCCACCCAGCGGAACGGGCCCTTGCCCTCGCAGAACAGCGGACGGATGTAGGCGGGCACGAAGCCGGGGAAGTCGAAGGCATTCTTCACGCCTTCGTCGAACGCCACCTGGCGGATGTTGTTGCCGTAGTCCACCGTGGGAATGCCCATGGCCTGGAAGTCCAGCATGGCTTGCACATGCTGGGCGCAGCCCTGGGCCGCGGCCTTGCTCAGGCGGGCATGCTGGCCGGGGTCGGCGGCAGCGGCTTCCCACTGCGCCACGGTCCAGCCCACGGGCAGGTAGCCGTTGATCAGGTCATGGGCAGAGGTCTGGTCGGTCACGATGTCGGGGCGAGGGCCGCCGGCCTTGGCGCGCTTGACCAGCTCGGGCAGGATTTCGGCCGCATTGCCCAGCAGGGCGATGGAGACGGCCTCGCCCTTTTCGGTGTGGTGCTTGATCAGGGCCAGCGCATCGTCGATGTCCTTGGCCTGCTTGTCCACATAGCGGGTGCGCAGACGGAAGTCGATGCTGCTCTGCTTGCACTCGATGTTCAGCGAGCAGGCGCCGGCCAAGGTGGCGGCCAGCGGCTGGGCGCCGCCCATGCCGCCCAGGCCGGCCGTGAGAATCCACTTGCCGGTCAGGTCGTTGTTGTAGTGCTGGCGGCCGGCCTCGACAAAGGTCTCGAACGTACCCTGCACGATGCCCTGGCTGCCGATGTAGATCCAGCTGCCGGCCGTCATCTGGCCGTACATGAACAGGCCCTTCTGGTCCAACTCGTTGAACTTCTCCCAGGTGGCCCACTTGGGCACCAGGTTGGAGTTGGCCAGCAGCACGCGCGGTGCGTCGGGATGGGTCTTGAACACGCCCACGGGCTTGCCCGACTGGATCAGCAGCGACTCGTCGGCCTCGAGCTTTTTGAGCTGGGCCAGGATCTCGTCAAAGCATTCCCAGTTGCGCGCCGCGCGGCCGATGCCCCCGTAGACCACCAGGGCCTTGGGGTTCTCGGCCACATCGGGGTCCAGGTTGTTCTGCAGCATGCGGTAGGCGGCCTCGGCCAGCCAGTTCTTGCAATGCAGCTGGCTGCCGTGGGGAGCGCGGATGACGCGGCTGGCGTCGTAGCGGGGATCGGCTGCGGCTTGGAGGATGGCGTCGTTGGCGTTCATGGTCTGGTCCTTCATGAAAAAACTGAAAAAATCTCGGCGCTGTGGCTCAGGCGGCGGAGGCGGTATTCGGATAGCCGGCGGGGCTGCCGTGGCCGATGGCGGTAGCGGCCTGATCGGCCGGGTAAATCATCTGGTCGGGGACCTTCATGGTCTTCTTGGCCAGCGGGTAGTAGACGAGCGAAGTGACGATCAGGCTCACGATCCAGGAGATGTCGGCGCCGCCCATGGCCTTGGCCAGCGGGCCTTCGTACATGGCCTGGTTGATGAACGGGATCTGCACGACGATGCCCAGCACATAGCTGAACAGGGCCACGCCGTTGTAGGCGCCGTAGCGGCCCTGGCTGTTGTAGAGCGCGGGGATGTCCACCTTCTCCTTGGAGACCAGGTAGTAGTCCACGAGGTTGACGGCGCTCCAGGGCACGAACACCGTGAGCAGCAGCAGCACGAAGTTCTTGAAGGTGGCCAGGAAGTTGGAGCTGGCCAGCAGGGCCACCAGCACCGTGAGCAGCACAAAGCCCAGGATGTAGACGAGACGGGTGGCGGGCGTGAACTGCTTTTTGTCGTTGAAGGCGCTGACCGTAGTCAGCATGGTCATGACGCCGCCATAGGCGTTGAGGCAGTTCACCGTGAGCTTGCCGGTCACGATGACCAGATAGATCACCACGGCCAGCGGGCCCGCGAGCTCGCCCAGGAAGCCGACCTGGTTCTTGATGAAGTTGCCGCCCAGGGCTGCCACCAGCGTGCCGAAGGTCATAGCCAGCTGGGCGCTGATCACGCTGCCGCCGAAGGTGGTCCAGAAGGTGGCGGCCGTCGAGGTCTTGCTCGGCAGATAGCGCGAATAGTCGGCCACATAGGGCGCGAAAGTCATCTGCCAGCCGGCCGACAGGGCCATGGCCGTCAGAAAGCTGGTCCAGGTGAAGGGCTTCTGGCCGAAGGCGCTGGCCACGTCGTACTGGTGGCACAGCTGCCAGGCCAGGTAGCCGAAGCCCAGGATGCCGACCACGGTGGAGATGCGGCCCACCACGTGGATCAGCTTGTAGCCGACCACGGCCACCAGGGCCGTGAGCGCGCCGAAGATGATGATGCCGGCGGCCGGGGTGCTGAAGCCGAACATCAGATTGATGGCCTGGCCCGAGAGCACCGTGCCCGTGGCCGCAAAGCCCAGGTACATGAGGATGACCAGCAGCAGAGGCAGGGCCGCGCCCTTGACGCCGAACTGCACGCGGCTGGAAATCATCTGCGGCAGGCCCAGGCGCGGGCCCTGGGCCGAGTGCAGGGCCATGACGATGCCGCCGAGGATGTTGCCTATCAGCAGGCCGAGTATGGCCGTCGTGGCCTCGGCGCCGAAGACCACGGCCAGGGCGCCGTCGACCACGGCCGTGATCTGCATATTGGCACCGAACCAGAGGGTGAACTGGCTGGAGGGCGAACCGTGGCGCTCCCGCTCGGGAACCATGTCTATGGTTCGGGTTTCGATGGGACCGGTCGAAACCGGCGCGTTTGTCTCAATGCTCATGGGATGGATGCTCCGTCATTCCCTCTGGGTGCTTTTATGTGCATACAACTTCTAGGTAATTCATCTAGAGTTGTATAGACCAATTTTGTGTTTTACTCCCGTCACCGTCAATCGTCTATACAGGTTTTTTGATCCGAACAAACCCTATGCCCAGCCCCATTCGCGCGTCCTCCCAGGCGGCCGTTCCGGCCTTCCAACGTATCAAAGACTATGTGCTGCAGCAGATCCACAGCGGCACCTGGCAGGAAGGCGATGCCATTCCCAGCGAAGCGGCCCTGGCCAGGCAGTTCGAGGTGGCGCGCATGACGGTCAACCGCGCGCTGCGCGAGCTCAGCGACGAGCAGACGCTGACGCGCGTGCAGGGCTCGGGCACTTTCGTGGCCCAGCAGAAATACCAGTCCACCCTGGTCCAGCTGCGCAACATCGCCGACGAGATCGCGGCGCGCGGCCACAGGCACCGCGGCGAGCTGCAAAAGCTCGAGCGCTGCCGCGCCGATGCGGCCCTGCTGCGGCAGTTCGAGCTATCCACCGCCCAGACCCTGTTCCATTCGGTGGTGGTGCACTTCGAGAACGACGTGCCCATCCAGGTCGAGGACCGCTATGTCAATCCCGCGGTCGCGCCCGACTACCTGACCCAGGACTTCGCCAGCCAGACGCCCAATGCCTATCTGACGCGCGTGGCGCCGCTGCAGGGCGTGCAGTTCGCCATCGAGGCCAGCATGCCCGGCACCGAGGTGACCGAGCTGCTGCATATGGAGGCCGGCGAGCCCTGCCTGGTGCTGCGCCGCGCCACGCGCTCCCAGGGCCAGGTGGCGTCGGTGTCGGCGCTGTGGCATCCGGCCTCCCGCTACAAGTTCACCGGAAGTTTTTGATCCGGGTTCAGCGCCCCGTGCTCGGCAGAATGCGCTGCAGCGCGGCGGGCCAGTCGGTTTCCAGCGCCCACAGGCGCATGGTCTCGATGTCGGGCGCCAGATAGCGGTCCTTGTCCAGATAGGCCACCTTGCTGCGGATCAGTGCGTACTGCTCCTCCATCAGCGCCGAGCTCTTGAGCCGACGGTCGAAGTCCATGCCCTGCACGGCGGCCATGGCCTCCACGCCCACCACCACGGCGGTGTTGCTGGCCATGTCGGCCAGGCGGCGCGCGCCGTAGGTGGCCATGGAAACATGGTCCTCCTGGTTGGCCGAGGTGGGCAGGCTGGTCACGCTGCTGGGGTTGGCCAGGCACTGGTTTTCGGCGGCCAGCGCGGCGGCCGTGACCTGGGCGATCATGAAGCCCGAATTCACGCCGCTGTCCTCGATCAAAAAGGCCGGCAGGCGCGACAGGCCGGTATCCAGCAGCAGAGCCATGCGGCGCTCGGAGATGGCGCCGATTTCGGCGATCGCCAGCGCGATGATGTCGGCCGCAAAAGCCACGGGTTCGGCATGGAAGTTGCCGCCCGAGATCACGTCACCGTTGTCGAACACCAACGGGTTGTCGGAGGCCGCATTGGCCTCGGTTGCCAGCACGCGCGCCGCGTGGCCGAGGTTGTCCAGGCAGGCACCCATGACCTGGGGCACGCAGCGAATGGAATACGGGTCCTGCACGCGGCCGCAGTTGGGGTGCGAGGGATCGATGGCGCTGCCGTCGAGCAGCTCGCGCACCGCGGCGGCCACGGCGATCTGGCCCAACTGGCCGCGCGCCTCGTGGATGCGCGCATCGAAGGGCTTGATCGATCCCTGGATGGCCTCCAACGTCAGGCAGCCGGCCACCAGGCCCGCGGCCAGCACGCTTTCGGCCTGGAACAGGCCGGCCAGCGCCAGCGCCGTCGACACCTGGGTGCCGTTGAGCAGGGCCAGACCCTCCTTGGGGCCGAGCACAAAGGGCTCGAAACCCACGTGCTTGAGCGCCTCGCGGCCCGAGACCACGGTGCCGTCGACCTTGGCCTGGCCCTCGCCGATCAGCACGCAGGCCAGATGCGACAGCGGCGCCAGGTCGCCCGAGGCGCCCACCGAGCCCTTGGCCGGTATCACGGGCAGCACGTCGGCATTGGCCAGGGCCAGCAGCGCGTCGACCAGCTCCGGGCGGGCGCCCGAGTGGCCGCGCGCCAGGCTCACGGCCTTGGTGGCCAGGATCAGGCGCACCACATGGTCGGGCAGCGGCTCGCCCGTGCCCACGCTGTGCGAGAGCACCAGATTGCGCTGCAGCTCGGCCAGGCGGTCCTGAGCGATCTTGGTCGAGGCCAGCTTGCCGAAGCCGGTGTTGATGCCATAGACCACCTGATCCTCGTCCACGATGTGCTGCACATGGGCCTGGGCCGCGCGCATCGCCTCGTAGGCCGAAGCGGCCATGCTCAGCCGCACGCCGCCGGCCTGAATGGCGCGCAGCTGGGCCAGCGTGACCTGGCCCGGACGCAGTTCCAGCCCGGCAGAGATGAGTCCTGGAGTGGTGATGGTGTTCATGGCTATACCTGTCTATACAGTTGAGAAGTCAAAAAACCCCGCATAGATCTTTCTACAGCGTTCTTCAGCCGCCGTGTACCGGGTCCGTGCGGAAGCGGCTACCGAGCCGGTAGCGCATGCCCGGATGCACGCAGTGCACCCAGGTAATGGGGACGCCGCGCAGCCAGGTGCGGCGTGTCAGCATCAGGCAGGGCTGGTCGGCAGCCATCTGCAGCCAGTGCGCCTGTTCGGCGGTGGGCAGGATGGCGTCGACCACATGCTCGATCTGGTCGTACTGTACGTTGCGCACCAGATAGACCGAGGGCTGGACGGCCGAGAAGTCCTGCTCCATGAAGTCCGGCACCAGGCGCGGATTCACGTAGCGGTCCTCGAGCTGCACCGGCACCTCGTTCTCGAAATGCACGCCCTGCAGGTGGAATACCGAGGCACCGACGGCCAGGTCCAGCGCGGCCGCCACCTCGGGCGAGGCCGAGGCGCGGCGCATGCTGATGAGCTCGAAGCGGTGGTCGTGTCCGCGCTGCGTGATCTCCTCGCCGATATTGGCGATGCGCAGCAGCGTGGACTGGGGCTTTTCCTCGGCCACAAAGGAGCCGACACCGGCCACCCGCACGATCACGCCCTGCTCGGCCAGCTCGCGCAGCGCGCGGTTGACCGTCATGCGCGCCACGCCGAACTTCTGCACCAGCTCCTGCTCGGAAGGCACACGCGCGCCGGCCGTCAGCGAACCGTTGCCGATCTTCTGCAGCACATGGTCTTTGACCTGCTGGTACAGCGCGACAGGCATGTCGCGGCCGGACCTGGCAGCGGAGCGGGAGGGGACGGCACGGGAGGTCATGGGTTCAGCCAGAGTTGGAACAGCCCTCAGTGTGCTGCAGCCGCGAGGGCTTCGGCACGAATCTCCTCCGTCAGTCTGGCCTTGAGCTCCATGAACTCCGGCGAAGTCTTGACCGTGTAGTGCCGGGGATGGGGCAGATTCACGGGGATATCGGCCTTGATGCGGCCGGGCCGGGCGCTGAAGACCGCCACGCGGTTGGCCATGAAGATGGCCTCGTCGATGTCGTGCGTCACGAACATCACGGTCTTGCGCTCGGCCTCCCAGATGCCCAGCAGCAGCTCCTGCATCACCACGCGGGTCTGGTTGTCCAGCGCGCCGAAGGGTTCGTCCATGAGCAGGATCTTGGGGTCGTTGGCCAGCGCGCGGGCGATCGCCGTGCGCTGCTGCATGCCGCCCGAGAGCTGCTTGGGGAAATGGTTCTCGAAGCCGCGCAGGCCCACCTTGGCGATGAAGTAGTCGCTGCGCTCCTTCTGCACGGCCTCGGGCACGCCTTTTTCGCGCAGGCCGAAGCGGATGTTCTGGGCCACGGTGAGCCAGGGGAACAGCGTGTAGCTCTGGAACACCATGCCGCGGTCGGCGCCGGGGCCGTCGATGGCCTGGCCGTCCAGCAGGACCTGGCCCGTGGTCGGAAAATCGAGCCCCGCCACGATGCGCAGCATGGTCGACTTGCCGCAGCCCGAGGGGCCGAGGATGGTGACGAAATCGTTCTCGCGCACCTCGAAGTCCACGGGCAACAAGGCCTGGGTCTGGGTGCCTTTATGGCTGGTGAAGGTGCGCGATACACCTTGAATAGACAAAAGATTCATCACAGCGTACTCCACTCGAACATGCGGCGGTTGATCGTCTTGAAGATGAAGTCGGACACCAGGCCGATCAGGCCGATGACGATGATGCCGAAGATGATCTGGCCGGTATTGAGCAGGGCCTGGCTGTCGGTGATCATGTGGCCTATGCCCGAGGACGAGCCGATCAGCTCGGCCACGATCACATAGGTCCAGGCCCAGCCCAGCACTAAGCGCAGTGTCTCGGCAATGCCGGGGGCGGCACCTGGAATCAGCACGCGGCGCACGATGCCGGTATTGCTGGCGCCCAGGGTATAGGCCGCCTCGACCAGGTCCTTGCGCGCGCCGCCCACGGTGACGGCCACCATCAGCGTGATCTGGAACACCGAGCCGATATAGATCACCAGCAGCTTCTGCGTCTCGCCCACGCCGGCCCAGAGGATCAGCAGCGGGATGAAGGCCGAGGCCGGCAGGTAGCGGCAGAACGAGACAAAGGGCTCGAAGAAGGCTTCGACGGGCTTCCAGGCGCCCATGGCGATGCCCAGGGGCACGGCGACGATGGAGGCCAGGATGAAGCCGCCCATGACGCGCCACACCGTCATGCCGATGTCGTTCAGGAAGTCGTACTCGGTGAACAGCGTGATGCCCTCGCGCACCATGGTCATGGGGCTGGCCAGGAAGGTGGGCGAGACAAAGCCGCCCAGGGTCACGATGGACCAGATCACGACGAACAGCACGAAGAAACCGGTGCCCAGCACCCATTTCATCGCGGGGCTGACGGGCTCCAGCGGAGCCATGCGGCGCTTGCGCGCCGCAGGCGAGGAAGGCGATATCACCTTGGTCATGACGGGGGGAGCTGAGTGAAGAGAAGGGGATACCGCTTCCATGGCGACCTCGCGCTTACTTGATGAAGCTGGCGTCGTACATGACGCTGTAGTTCTCGGGGATGCTGCGGATGACGCCGGCTTCCTTGAGGATGACGGCCGACTCCTTCATGAAGGGCACGAGGTCATTGACGAAGAATTTCTGGTTGGCTTCCTTGTCCGACCACTTGAGGAAGGAGGCCGACTTGCCGAACTGCTCGCCGCTTTGCTTGACGGCCGCGCCCATGATGTCGTAGCTCTTGTCCTTGTCGGCGCCGATCATGGTCACGGCATCGAAATAGGACTGGGCCAGGGCCTTGGCCGCGGGCGCGTTGGCCTTGAGCCACTTGGGATCGCAGCCCACGGTGTCCATCACCATGGGGTAGTCGATGGTGGTGGCGAGGATCTTGCCGGCCGTGGGGTTGGCGCGCACGGTGGACAGATAGGGCTCATAGGTCATGGCCGCGTCGTTCTGGCCCGAGACAAAGGCCTGGGCCGCGGGCTGGGGCTCCAGCGACACGGTCTTCACGTCCTTCATGGTCATGCCGTTCTTGTGCAGCATCCAGGCCAGGCCGAAATAGGGAGCCGTGCCCGGTGCGCTCACCGCCACCGTCTTGCCCTTGAGGTCGGCAAAGCTCTTGACGTCGTTGCGCACCGCGATGCCGTCGGCGCCGTAGGACTTGTCCATCTGGAAGATCTGCACGATGGGCACGCCGTTGGTGTTCCAGGCCACATGGGTCTCGATGGTGGTCGCGGCGCACTGGATGGCGCCCGAGGCCAGCGCCAGGTGGCGGTCCTTCTGCGGGATCATCTTCAGCTCGACGTTCAAGCCGTTCTTCTTGAAGATCCCGGCCTTGTCGGCCAGGGTCAGCGGCGCAAACCCGGTCCAGCCGGACATGCCCAGCACGATCTTCGTTTCCTCGGCCCCGGCCTGCGGCGCGGCGGCGGCCAGGCAGGCGGAAACCAGCGCCATTTGCCAGGCTGGGATGCGACGCAATGGGTTTGTCGATGTCATAAGACCCTCCTCGTTCAGGGTGAGCAGCAAGATTGCAGAAATGGGTTTGTCGGCCTGGCAGACAGTGCGGACAACGCAGTGTGTTTTTGTTGTGCAGTCATGTATATACAGGCTTACCCGAGACTGACGCGAAGCCCAGGGTTAACCGGTAGAACTGCCAAGCCGACACCGCTGTTTCAGCAAGCGGCGTGCCAACTTGCCTGCGCCCCGGCCGCACCCGAGGAGGCCGGCGCAGCGGGGTGGAAAGCCGGCGGGCAGGCCCTATTGCGGTGCGATCACGCTTCTGGCCACGCTCAGAAACGGTGCAATCAGCGGCGAGGCATTGCTGCTGGGCACGGACAGCACCACGGGCTGCTTGGCCACCCGGCCCTTGATGCGCTTGCAGACCAGGCGCTTGCCGTCATGGGTGCGGTCCACGGCGGGGCGGGTGGTCAGAATGCTGACCCCATGGCCGTTGGCCACCATGGAGCGCAGCAGCTCCAGCGACGAGAACTCGTAGCTCACCGTGGGCGTGACGCCGGCCTCGCGGAACAGGGACAGAAAGTACTCGCGGCTCTGCGGCAGATTGATCAGCAGCAGCGGCGAGCGGGCCAGCTCGGCCAGGCTCACGCTGGCCGCCGCCGCCAGCGGATGCCTGGGCGGCAGCAGCACATAGGGCGGCAGGGCCGCGACGGCCTGAGTGCTCAGGCCCGGTCTCTCCAGCCCCAGGCCATACTGCAGCGCCGCGTGCAGCTCGCCCTGCTCCACCTGGCGCGTGAGCGAGGCGATATCGCCCTCGACCAGCTCCAGCCGGATGTCGGGATGGCGCTTTTGCATCTGGGTCAGGATCTGCGGAATCCACAGCGCGCCCAGCGTGCTCAGAAAGCCCAGGCGCAGCACGCCGACCAGGCCGTGCTGGCGCCGCTGCTGCAGCTTCTCAGCGGCGGCCAGCAGCGCCATGGCCTCCTGGCTGCGGCTCGCGCCCGCGGCCGTCAGATCCAGCCCCTTGGCATGCTTTCTCACGAACAGCACCTCCTTCCATTGCAGCTCCAGATCGGCAATGGCCTTGGAGATCGAAGGCTGGGAGACGTTGATGGCTTGTGCGGCCCTGGAGGTGCTGCCATGGCGGGCCGCGGCCACGAAGTACTCGAGCTGGCGCAGATTTAGATGAATCAATTTTTTGAATTCAATGCATGTGAAATGAATATTTTCCATTGATTCGATATCGGCGCAGCATGGACCCTCTTTTCAGGCCCGACACGCAATCCCATGACCGCTGCCCAAACCCCATCCAAGCCGCTCCCGCTGGACGGCATCCGCATCCTGGACTTCACGCGCGTGCTGGCCGGCCCCATGTCCACGGCCTTGCTGGCCGACCTGGGCGCCGAAGTGGTCAAGGTGGAGCCGCCCCAGGGCGACGACTATCGCGCCATAGGCCCCATGAGAAACGGCCAGAGTGCGCTGTTCACGGTGATGAACCGCAACAAGCAAAGCCTGGTGCTGGACCTCAAGCATCCGCAGGCCGTGGCCGTGGTGCATGAACTGGCGCAACAGGTGGATGTGGTGGTCGAGAACTTCCGCCCCGGCGTGGCCGAGCGCCTGGGCATCGGGCCCGCGGCGCTGCGCGCGCTCAATCCCCGGCTGGTCTATGTGAGCGTCTCGGGCTTCGGCCAGACCGGCCCGCTGGCGCACCGACCGGCCTACGACATCATCGTGCAGGCCATGAGCGGGCTGATGGAGGCCACGGGCGAGCCCCAGGGTGCGCCCACGCTGGTGGGCGAGGCCGTCAGCGACGTGGTAGCCGGGCTGTTCGCCTCCTGGGCCACGCTGGCCGCACTGCTGCAGGCCCAGCGCACGGGCGAAGGCCAGCATGTGGACGTGTCCATGTTCGACACCACGCTGAGCTTTCTGGCCACCTCCATGTCGCGCTATCTGTTCACCGGCCAGCCCGCGCGGCGCGTGGGCAACCGCCATCCGCTGTCGGCCCCGTTCGGCGTCTACCAAGCGCGCGACGGCCACTTTGCGCTGGCCGTGCTCAACAAGAAGCTGTTCGACGCCACGGTGCAGGCCATGGAGCTGCCGCAGCTGGCGGGTGACCCGCGCTTTGCCACGGACGAGAGCCGCTCTGCCCACGAGCCAGCGCTGCGCGCCGCGCTCGAGGGCTGGGCCATGCAGCACGAGGTGGCCGAGGTGGTGGCCAGGCTGGAGGCCGCGGGCGTGCCCGTGGCGCCGATCTGGAACATAGCGCAGGCGCTCGAGTCCGAGCAGATCCAGGCGCGCGGCCTGCTGCGCGAGGTTGACGACGCACGCCTGCCCGGCCTGCGCCTGCCCACCCAGCCCGTGCACTTCAACGGCGCTTGCGCCAACCGCGCCCGGCGCGCGCCGGCCCTGGGCGAGCACACCGAGCTACTGCTGTCGAGCTGGCTGAACCGCAGCGGCGAGGCCATAGCCGCCCTGCGCGAGGCCGGCGCCCTGGGCCCCGCGCATTGACGCTTGACCCGCGAATCCACTTTTCACCTTGCGAGCTAACGATATGAACTTTCTGAGACTGGGAAGCACCGAGGACGACCAGGCCATTGCCGACGCCGTGGCGCGCTTTGCCGACGAAACCCTGGCCCCCGTGGCCCAGGCCATGGACGAGGAGGCGTTTTCCGCCACCCGCCATGTGCCGGGCCTGGCGGCGCTCGGCGTGATGGGCATGAACCTGCCCGTGTCCGTGGGCGGCCCGGGCGTGACGCCCACGGCCATGCTGATGTCGCTGGTGGCCATCTCCCGCGCCTGCGCGGCCACCTCGTCGATGATAGGCGCCCATTACCTGGGCACGGATGCGGTACACCTCGGCGGCAGCGCCGAGCAGCAGGCGCAGTGGCTGCCGCGCTGCGCCAGCGGCGAGTGGCTGGCCGCGTTCGCGCTGACCGAGCCGCGCGGCGGCTCCCATCCCGCCGACATGCGCACGCGGGCCGTGCGCGAGGGCGACGAGTACGTGATCACAGGCGTCAAGCACTTCATCTCCAACGCCGCGGAAGCGACCTTCATGGTGGTCTTCGCCAAGACGGACATGGAGGCCGGCGCGCGCGGCGTCAGCGCCTTCATCGTGCCGCGCGATCTGCCGGGCATCCAGGTCTCTTCGCCCGAGAAGCTCATGGGCATACGCGGCGGCCATGCTTTCGAGGTTTCGCTGGACGGCGTGCGCGTGCCCGCCGCCAACCGCCTGGGCGCCGAGGGCCAGGGCTTCAAGATCGCGATGAAGGTGCTGGACAACAGCCGCCTCGACGTGGCCGCGACCTCGCTGGGCATTGCCGAGGCCGCGCTCCAGGCCGCGGTAGCCTGGGCCAACCAGCGCCTGGTCGGCGGCGAGCCCATCGCCAGCAAACAGGCCATTCAGTTCAAGCTGGCCGAGATGAAGCTGCGCCTGGAAGCGGCCTGGGGCCTGACCATGCAGGCGCTGGCCCTGCGCCAGGCCGGCCAGCCCTTCACCCAGCAGTCGGCCATGGCCAAGCTCTACGCCTCGGAAATGGTGGGTTTCGTGACCGACGAGGCGCTGCAGATCCACGGCGGCTATGGCTACACGCGCGAGATGCCGCTGGAGCGCTATGTGCGCGACGCGCGCATTCTGCGCATCTACGAGGGTTCCTCGGAGATCCAGCGCAGCATCATCGCGCGTTCGGTGCTGGCCGGCTGAATCCGGCTCCCGGCGGCAAAAAAGGGTGGGCGCCGCAATTGCTGGTGTAATCCGGGCATGGAAAAACGCGCCTCCACTTCGCTGCACGGGAAAATCCTCACCGAGATTGAGCAGAACATTCTCAGTGGGCGTTGGCCACCCGGCTTTCGCATCCCCTCGGAGATGGAGCTGACCGCGCATTACCAGTGCTCGCGCATGACGGTGAACAAGGTGCTGACCCAGCTGGCCAAGGCCGGGCTGCTGGAGCGCCGGCGCCGGGCCGGCAGCTTTGTCACGCGCCCGCACACCAGCTCGGCCGTGCTCGAGATCCCCGATCTGCGCCAGGTGGTGCTGGGCATGGGCAAGGAATACGCGAGCCAGCTGCTGAGCCGCGGCCAGCGGCACAGCACGCCCGAGGACATGGGCGCCATGCGCATGGGGCAGGCCGGCCCCGTGGTCCATGCGCTATGCCTGCACATGGCGGGCTCGCGGCCGTTCTGCATCGAGGACCGGCTGATCAATCTGGAATCCGTGCCCGACGCGGAGCACGAGATGTTCACCGAGCACAGCCCCAGCTCCTGGATGGTGAACCATGTGCCCTGGAGCTCGGCCGAGCACCGCATCCGCGCCGAAGCCGCCAGTGAGGAGACCGCGGCCCTGCTCCAGCTCGCGCCCGGCTCCCCCTGCCTGGTGATAGACCGCCGCACCTGGACCGGACACCTGCCCATCACCTTTGTGCGCCTGACCTTCCCCGCCGATCTCTACGAACTGGATGCGCATTTCTCGCCGTCCAGCATCACGCTGCCGCCCGAGCGCGCATAACCCGGCTTGGGCAGCGCGCCGGAGCACAGCGCACAATAGAGCTCTTTTTCGGCGCCTGGTTCCGAGGTCAAATCCGCCTCTTCCCCATATCTATCAAGCGCACCCAGCTATTGTTTCAAGAGTAACCGGTGTCTCCCGCGCAATCCATTCTGCAGGCCGTTTTTGGCTACGAGCAATTTCGTGGCCCGCAGCAGGCCATCGTCTCGCATGTCATAGGCGGCGGCGATGCGCTGGTGCTCATGCCAACGGGCGGCGGCAAATCGCTGTGCTATCAGGTGCCGGCCATCGCTCGCCAGCAGCTGGGCCATGGGGTGAGCATCGTGGTCTCGCCGCTGATTGCGCTGATGCACGACCAGGTCGGCGCGCTGGATGAGGCCGGTGTCAGCGCCGCCTATCTGAACTCCACCCTCAGCTACGACGAAACCCGCGAGGTGGAACTGCGCCTGCAAAGCGGCGACATCACCCTGCTCTATGCGGCGCCCGAGCGCCTGAACACGCCGCGCTTTCTGGGCCTGCTCGACGATCTGCATGCCCAGGGCAAGCTCTCGCTGTTTGCTATCGACGAAGCGCATTGCGTGAGCCAGTGGGGCCACGACTTCCGCCCCGAGTACCGCGCGCTCACGGTGCTGCACGAGCGCTACGCGGGCGTGCCGCGCATCGCGCTCACGGCCACGGCCGATGCGCTGACGCGCGCCGACATCATCGAGCGCCTGCGCCTGGAGGCCGCGCAGCAGTTCATCAGCAGCTTCGACCGGCCCAATATCCGCTACAAGATCGTCGAGAAGAAGGACGTCACGAACCAGCTGCTGCGCTTCATAGAGCGCGAACACGAAGGCGAGGCCGGCGTGGTCTATTGTCAGTCGCGCAAGCGCGTGGAGGAGCTCGCCCAGACCCTGGTGCAGAACGGCATCAACGCCCTGCCCTATCACGCGGGCCTGCCCCAGGAGATGCGCCAGCAGCATCAGGACCGCTTTCTGCGCGAGGACGGCGTGGTGATGGTGGCGACCATCGCTTTCGGCATGGGCATCAACAAGCCCGATGTGCGCTTTGTGGCCCATGTGGACATGCCCAAGAACATCGAGGGCTACTACCAGGAAACCGGCCGCGCGGGCCGCGACGGCCTGCCGGCCGACGCCTGGATGGCCTACGGCCTGTCCGACGTGGTCAACCAGCGCCGCATGATCGACGAAAGCCCGGCCGAGGAGGAGTTCAAGCAGGTGATGCGCGGCAAGCTCGATGCGCTGCTGGGCCTGGCCGAGGCCACGGACTGCCGCCGCGTGCGCCTGCTGGCCTACTTCGACGAGCAATATGGCCTGGGCCCGACCAGCGAAGGCCGCCCCCTGCAGGCCGTGGCCAGGACCGAATGCGGCAACTGCGACAACTGCCTGGAGCCGCCGGCCCTGTGGGACGGCACGGACGCCGCGCGCAAGCTGCTGTCCACCATCTACCGCGTGCACGAAGCCAGCGGCCTGACTTATGGCGCGGGCCACATCATGGACGTGCTGCGCGGCAAGGAAACCGACAAGGTCGCCCAGTTCGCGCACGACAAGGTCTCCACCTTCGGCATCGGCAAGGACTACAGCGAGCCGCAGCTGCGCGCCGTGATGCGCCAGCTGCTGGCCACGGGCGCCCTGGGCCTGCACAAGGTGGTCAGCGAAAACAGCGGCCATGTGTTCGACACGCTGTGCCTGGCCGCGGGCTCGCGCGCCGTGCTCAAGGGCGAGGTGCAGGTGCAGCTGCGCGAGGCCGTGGCCGCATCGCGCAGCAAGAAGCAGGGCAAGAAGTCGGCGGCGAATGCGGCGGCCGCCAATCTGGGGCCCGATGCGCAGGTGCGCTTCATCAACCTCAAGGCCTGGCGCGCCGAGGTGGCCAAGTCCCACAATCTGCCGGCCTATGTGATCTTCCACGATGCCACGCTGGCATCGATTGCCGAGCTCAACCCCAAGAGCCTGCAGGAGCTGCAAGGGGTGAGCGGCATGGGCAGCAAAAAGCTCGATGCCTATGGCGCCGAGGTGCTCAGAGTCGTCGCTCTGGGCTGAGCTTAGAAGGCCTTGACCAGACCCAAGCGCAGCAGCGTGCCCTTGGGCTGCGGACCCAGGGAGCCGGCCTTGGCGCTGACCTCCTGATAGAGAGCGGCCTTGAGGTTCATCTTCTGCGCCGGGATGGCATAGGAGAACTCGGCACCGATGGCATGGCGCGCGCTCTTGGCATCGCCTGCGCCCGGGCCGCTGTCATTCGTCAGCTGCCACTGGCTGTAGCCCACGATGCCGCCCTGCATCACGCCATAGCGCTTGCCCACGCCCCACTCCACGGTCAGCTGGTTGCCGTAACGGAAACCGGCGTCGCTCCTGGTGTTGCGCTCAAAGCGCGCCAGGGCCGAACCGGACCAGTTCTTGGCTGCGTCAAAGTAATAGGTGCCGCCGCCCGTCAGCATCCAGCTCTTGAAGCCCTTGCCGGGATCGGCGGGCGTGTTGGCACGCGCATTGTCCAGCCACACACCGGCCGCGCCCACGGCATCCCAGTTGCCGCCATGCCAGCCCAGCACCACGGGGCCGACATAGATGTCACCCAGGCCCGTGTGGTTGTCGTTCACGCCGGCGGCATTGAGATGCAGCGAGGTGCCGATCACCGGGATGATGGTCTCGACGCCATAGTCGGCGCCCAGCACCTTGGCGCCCGTCATCCACACCAGGCGATTGGCCAGCGCCGTGACATGGCCCTGGTTGCTGCCGGGCAGGTTGCTGCTGCTGCCGGGGGCGCGGAAGCTGTGGATGTCGTAGTTGACCAGATAGCCTATGTAGTACAGCCCCGGGGGCGGCGCGCTGGCGGCCTGCATGCCTTCAACGCCGGGCACATAGTGGCCTTCCGCATGGGCCATGGTCAGAGCGGAGCACAGGGCCAGGCCGGCCGCTGCAATGCTTGTAGTATGTTTTTTCATGGTGAGGGAGCCCGTTTGCCGGGCTTTGTCGCGCTTGGATACGTCCACGGCAGGGGCTGCCATGGGCGCGCTGAGCATAAGTGGCGACAGCTGCCCGCCCCTGCCGTTTTCACACACAGCTGCTATGCCGGCATTGAGCTTGCCAAGCGGCCGCGGCCCGGCTTAGTCCGGCCCTCAGAAGGCCTTGATCAGGGTCAGGCGCAGCAAGCTGCCCTGGGGGCTGGCGAGGCTTGCGGCCTGCACGCCGAACTCCTGGTAGTAGGCGGCGCGCAGCATCATCTTGGCGGGCAGAAAAATATACGAGGCCTGCAAGCCCAGTGCATGGCTTTGGGCATGGGCATTCAGAGTGCCGGGACCGCTATCGCGGCTGACCTGCCAGCGGCTATAGCCCACGACCCCGGCCTGCAGCAGCCCCCAGCGCTTGCCCGCGCTCCATTCGGCACCGATCTGGTCGCCGAAGCGCCAGCCCTGGTCGGTACGGCTGTTGCGCTGATAGTGCAGCAGGGCCGAAGCCGTCCAGCTGCGGCTCTCATCGAGGTAATAGGTGGCGCCGGCGCTGAGCACCGCGCTTCTGTAGCCGCTGCCGGGCGCCACCGGCGTGCCGGAGCGCGCCTGGCCCAGCCACATGCCGGCACCGGCGCTCACATCCCAGCGCGGCGCATGCCAGCCCAGGATCAGCGGACTCACATAGATGTCGGCGCCGCCCGAGCCCTGCAGGTCCAGGCCATAGGCGCTCATCTGCAGCGAGTTGCGCGCCACGGGCGCGAGTATCTCCATGCCGTAATCGGCGCCCAGCAGCTGGTGCTCGGTGATCCACAGCAGCCGGTTCACGATCACCGTGCTCTCGGCCTTGTTGTTGCCGGGCGCACTGGCATCGGCCACGGGCAGACGGATATCGTGAGCGCGGTATTTGAGGAAATAGCCCAGGTAGTACAGCCCGGGAGGCGGCGCCGTCGCATCGTCCATGGCTTCGCGCCCGGCCGGCTCCTCGGCCGGAGTGGACAGCAAACGCAGGCTCATCAGCACGATGGAGAGCAGTTGCTGCCGGGCGGTCAGGGTCAGGTTCATTGACGAAGTTTCAAAGGCTTGATGCCAATTTACCAAGCTTCATGCCGATCGCGAAATGCCGTTTGGGCAGCGGCCCCATGCGGATCCGCTCGAGCTCTGCAGGCCCGGTTCGCGCGGCGACAGAGCACGGCCTTGGCGGGCCTCTCCACAATTCCCACACAATTGCTCGACAGCCCGGAAATATTGCTAGACCACACTGCGCGCGCATACCGTTAACCGGATTCCTTTTGCGGAGCCTCTCCTGTTGTGATCAATACTGCCCAATTACTGGCTGACGAAGCCAAGTACTGCTCGTTCGGCGACACCGTCCACTACGTCAATCCCCCCAAGATCTTCACCGGCTGCGACGGCAGCTATATGTACGACGACGCGGGCACGCCCTACCTCGATCTGCAGATGTGGTACTCGGCCGTCAACTTCGGCTACAAGAACAAGCGCCTCGAAGCCAAGATGATCGAGCAGCTGCAGGAGCTGCCCCAGGTGGCCAGCCAGTATCTGCACCCCACCAAGATCGAACTGGCCAAGTTCATCGCCGAAGATGCCAAGCAGAAATGGGGCCACGACGGCCGCGTGCACTTCAACGTGGGTGGCGCGCAGGCCATCGAAGACTCGCTGAAGGTGGTGCGCAACGCCAGCGGCGGCAAGAGCCTGATGTTCGCCTTCGAAGGCGGCTACCACGGCCGTACGCTGGGTGCGTCCTCGATCACCTCCAGCTACCGCTATCGCCGCCGTTTCGGCCACTTCAGCGACCGCGCGCAGTTCATCCCCTTCCCCTACCCCTTCCGCCGCCCCAAGGGCATGACGGCCGAGGAGTATGCGGACCAGATCGTGCGCGAGTTCGCGCGCAAGTTCGAGAACGAATACCACGCCGTCTGGGACCCCAAGACCAACCAGTGCGAATACGCAGCCTTCTACGTGGAACCCATCCAGGGCACGGGCGGCTACGTGGTGCCTCCTCCCAACTTCTTCAAGGGTCTGAAGAAGGTGCTGGACGACCATGGCGTGCTGATGGTGGTCGACGAAATCCAGATGGGCTTCTGGCGTACCGGCACGCTGTGGTCGGTGGAAAACTTCGGCATCAAGCCCGATGTGCTGGTGTTTGCCAAGGCCCTGACCAACGGCCTCAACGCCCTGTCCGGCCTGTGGGCACGCGAAGAGCTGATCAACCCCACGGTGTTCCCGCCCGGCTCGACCCACTCCACCTTCGCCTCCAACCCTCTGGGCACGGCCCTGGGCCTGGAAGTCATGAAGATGACCCACGAGATGGACTTCGGCCGCCAGGTGCGCGAATCGGGTGCCTACTTCCTCGAAGGCCTCAAGGAGCTGCAGAAGCGCCACAAGGAAATCGGCGATGTCGACGGCCTGGGCCTGGCGCTGCGCGCCGAAATCTGCACCGAAGACGGTTTCACGCCCAACAAGGCGCTGCTGGACAAGATGGTCGACATCGGCCTCGAAGGCGGCCTCGAGTACCAGGGCCAGAAGCGCGGCCTGGTGCTGGACGTGGGCGGCTACTACAAGAACGTGATCACCTTCGCGCCTTCGCTGATGATCTCGCGCCCCGAGATCGACGAAGCCATGGTGCTGCTGGATCAGCTGCTGACCAAGGCAAAGCAGGCGTAACACCCCCTGAGCGGCTGTGCCGCTCCCCCTTTCTGTTTTTGAACGGGGGACAGCGCCCTCGCTGCGGCGCGGCCCAGGCCCCTGTTGGCGCCTGGGCCGCGCCGGTTTCCGGCACTGCAGACGTGCGCCGGCACGCATCAGAAACTGAATACGAAAAAAGGCGAAATGGCGAGGGAGACTTTCCGCAACCAGCTCGAACCCAGCGGCCTGCTGCGGCAGTTTGCAGACCACCCTCCAGAGGGGTTTGCACTGCTGCAAGGCTGGCCGGCACCGGCTTTTACCGCACCGTTTGACTTGCTGACCACCGCAGAGGACGCGCTCAAGGCGCGTCTTTTGTCGTTGCCGGGCGGCAAATGGCTGAGCCGCAAGCTGCGGCTGCAGACCGACTTCGTGGGCACCACGGTCAGCGAATATGCGCTGCTGCCGCAAAGCGGCGAGCCCGCAGCGCTGGCCCAGCAGCTGCGCGCCTGCGCGGGCCGCAGGATGCTCACCATCGTCAAGGACCTGCCCCAGGCTTCGCCCCTGCTCAGCGCCGCGGACAATGCTTTTGCCAAGGCGCTGTCCGAGGCCCTGGCCGGCCAGGGCTTCATCGCCGTGGAAGGCCAGGCCCTGGCCTATGTGCCCATAGACTTCGCCAGCCTCGACGACTATCTGGCCCGGCTGTCCAAAAGCCGCCGCAGCAATCTCAGGCGCAAGCTCAAGAGCCGGGCCCAGCTCAAGATTGCACGCATTCCCACGGGCTCCGCGTTTGCCGACGAGGCGCGTGTGGACGAGTACTACGCGCTGTTCGATGCCGTCTATGCGCAAAGCGAGATCCACTTCGACAAGCTCACGCGCGCCTTCTTCGCCAAGCTGCTGCGCGATACGGACAATGGCGGCCTGGTGTTCGAGTACCGGGACCTGGACAGCGGGGCACTGCTGGGCTGGAATCTGTGCTTCGAGCACGAGGGCCGGCTGATTGACAAATACATAGGCCTGTCCTATCCCGCGGCCCGCGAAGCCAATCTGTATTTCGTGAGCTGGATGATCAACCTCGAACACGCGCTGGAGCGCGGCCTTTCCCACTATGTGGCCGGCTGGACCGACCCCGAGGTCAAGGCCCAGCTGGGCGCCAGCTTCACCATGACCCAGCACGCGGTCTTCATCCGCCATCCCTGGCTGCGGGCCCTGGGCCGGCGCTTTGCCGGGCATTTCGAAAGCGACAGCCAGTGGAGATAACCCCCTGAGCCGCTTCGCGTCTTCCCCCAAGAGGGACGACGGCCTTTGCTGCGGGGCGGCCCTTGCTGGCCGTCCCGCACTTGCATCACGCCAGTTGCACAGCTGGTGGATGGCATTCATCGCTGTGGAGAAGTGATATGACACAACGCCCCGTGGTACTGGATGTGGACGGGTCGGTGGGCCCTCTGGCCGGCGAGCTGCGTCTGCCGCTGCAGGACTGGCAGGAAAGCGTGCGCTTTGGCTGCGGCCTGGGCCGGTTCGCGCGCTTCAAGGCCGCCAT
This sequence comes from Comamonas guangdongensis, assembly GCF_041079535.1. NCBI lineage: Bacteria > Pseudomonadati > Pseudomonadota > Betaproteobacteria > Burkholderiales > Comamonadaceae > Comamonas > Comamonas guangdongensis. The sequence continues at coordinate 105,398 of NZ_JBFYGN010000007.1, forward strand.
GCAGCAAGGCCTGCCGGCCGAACACGGCACGGCTTTCCTGGGCAGCGGCGACTTCCACCATCTGAGCTGGCCGCTGATCGAGCGCTGCATCGCCGAGCAGGGCTTCTCGGCGACGCGCCCGCTGCGCGTGGTGGTGCTCGACAACCATCCCGACAATATGCGCTTCCCCTGGGGCGTGCATTGCGGCTCCTGGGTCAGGCGCGTCGCCATGCATCCGGCGGTCTCGCAGGTGCATGTGGCCGGCATCACCTCGCAGGACATAGGTTCGGGCCATGCCTGGGAGAACTATCTGCAGCCGCTGCGCGCGGGCAAGCTCAGCTACTGGAGCTGCGGCGTGGACACCCGCTGGGCCGGGCGCGTGGGTGCGGCGCAGGCGTTTCGCAGCTTCTCCAGCGTCGCCGAGCTCGCGCATGAGCTCTCACGCCATCTGGGTGCCCGGCCGCAGCCCAGCTATCTGAGCATAGACAAGGACGTGTTCGCGCCCGAGGTGGTGCGCACCAACTGGGACCAGGGCCGGATGCTGGAGAGCGAGGCCGGCCGCATCATCGAAGCCCTGAGCGGCCAGATCGTGGGCAGCGACATCACGGGCGATGTCTCGTCCTGGCGCTACACCACCTGGTGGAAGCGGCTGATGAGTGCGAGCGACGGCCAGGACACGGAAATCGACGCCGCGACCCTGGCCGGGTGGCAGGCCGGACAGCATGAATTGAACCGGCGCCTGGTGGAACATATCGCAGTCAGCCGGATCGGTTAAAACGAGGTCTGAACCACTCACTTCTGGAGCCCGCATGCTGGACCGTTTGACCGCAAGCTTGACCGAGAATCTGCTGCAACGCGCATTCGAGCCTCTGGTCAGGACGGGACAGCTGGAAGTCGTTGCGCCTTCGGGCAGGACTCTGCGCTTCGGCGACGGCGGCCGGCCCCAGGCCCGCATCCGCTTCAGCGACAAACGCGCCGTGTTGGCGCTGCTGCGCGACCCCGATCTGAACTTTGGCGAGATGTTCATGCAGCAGCGCCTGCGGGTAGAGCAGGGCACGGTCTACGAGGTGCTGGAGCTGATCCTGCGCGGCGCCAAGCATGTGCCGGTCAGTGCCAGCGTGCGCCTGCTGGATGCCTGGCGCATGCGGCTGCGCCCCCTGCTGCAGCACAACCGGCGCGCCAGGTCCCGCGCCAATGTGGCCCACCACTACGATCTGGACGACAGGCTGTACCGGCTGTTTCTCGACAGCGAGCGCCAGTACTCCTGCGCCTATTTCGAGCAGGGCGATGAAGACCTCGAGACCGCGCAGCTGGCCAAGAAGCGCCATATTGCGGCCAAGCTGTTGATCGAGCCCGGCCAGCGCGTGCTTGACATAGGCTGCGGCTGGGGCGGCCTGTCGCGCTATCTGGCCGAGGTGGCCGGGGCCAGCCATGTCACGGGCATCACGCTGTCTGCCGAGCAGCTGGCCGGCGCTCAGCACCGGGCCGCGCAGTCGCCCTGCGGTGACCGGCTCGAATACCGTCTCGAGGACTACCGCGACACGCGCGGCCCGTTCGACCGCATAGTCTCGGTCGGCATGTTCGAGCATGTGGGCACCCAGTTCCACGAGGCCTTCTTCCGCCAATGCCATGAGCTGCTCAGCGACGACGGCGTGATGCTGCTGCATTTCATAGGCAACAGCGATGTGCCCGACTTCAACAACCCCTGGATAGAGCGCTACATCTTTCCGGGCGGCCATATCCCGTCGATGTCCGAATTCACGCCGGCCATAGAGCGTGCGGGCCTGGTGATCTGCGATATCGAGGTGCTGCGCCTGCACTATGCGCAGACGCTGCGCCTCTGGCGCGAGCGCTTCATGGCGCGCCGCGCCGAGGCCGTCGCGCTCTACGACGAGCGCTTTTGCCGCATGTGGGAGTTCTATCTGTCCATGTCGGAGACGGCCTTCCGCTACCAGGACATCGCCATCTTCCAGGTGCAGCTCGCGCGCCGCCAGGAGGCCGTGCCGCTGACGCGCGACTATATCGCGCGGCGCGAGGCCGCCCTGAAGACCCGGGAGGCGGGCTCGGGCCTGGTAGCCCCGGTCATGGCCGGCGCAGCAAAAATCAGAGCGGGCAGCGTTTGATCTGTCTTTGTTTTAGATGGATTTTTGTGGAATTCCGATATCCTGCAAGCGTCAGCCGCTCATGTTTTCACTAGCCGCAGAGCGCACTAAACTGTGCTAGCCATGTCTTCTCATCCGCAAGCCACACCCTTGCTACGCCTGCAGCAGCTGCAAAGCCTGCCCGAGCGGCCGCGCAACGGCCCTTTTGATCTGCAACTGGCCAGTGCCGAACGCCTCATGCTGATGGGCGCTTCGGGCGCCGGCAAATCCGTGCTGCTGCGCCTGATCGCCGACCTGGATCCGGGCCTGGGCAAAGTCTGGCTGGACGGCCGGCCGCGCAGCAGCTTCAGCGGCCCCGCATGGCGCGGCCAGGTCATGTATCTGGCCGCCGAGCCCGCCTGGTGGAGCACCGAGCTGGCCGCACACTTCGATGCCGCGGCCTGGCAGCAGCTGCCGGCCCTGGCGCTGCGCCTGGGCCTGCGCGAACAGGCCCTGCAGACCCCGGTACCGCAGCTGTCTACGGGCGAGCGCCAGCGGCTGGCCCTGCTGCGGGCCCTGCTGCGCCAACCCCGGGTCCTGCTGCTGGATGAGCCCACGGCGGCGCTGGACGAGGACTCGACCCGCTGCGTGGAGTTGCTGCTGGAAGAGCAGCGCTGCGCCGGCATGGCCATGATCTGGGTCACCCACTCCAGGGCCCAGGCCGAACGCATGGGCGGCGGCCGGCCCTGCCTGTGGCTGGAGCAGGGGCAGCTGCATGACGCCGCCCCGGAGGTCCGGCCATGAACAGCGTCATCCATTTGCAGTTCGGCGATCTGATGCTGGCCGCCCTGCTGGTGCTGGCCAGCTCTGCCGCCTCCTGGGCCCTGCGGCTTCAGGTGCAGCAGCAGGTGCTGATCGCCGCGGCCCGCATGGTGGTCCAGCTGCTGCTCGTGGGCTGGGTGCTGCGCTGGGTGTTCCAGTCGGCATCGGCGGGCATGACGCTGCTGGTCATAGTTTTCATGATCGCCGCCGCCGCGCGTGAAGTGGCTGTGCGCCCGCACCAGCACCTGAAGCGCGCCGGCAACTATCCGATCGCGGGTCTGGTGGTCGCGAGCTCCAGCATCGCCACCGTGGTGCTGGCGCTGATGACGGCCGTGCGGCCCGAGCCCTGGTATGACGCGCGCTATGCGATTCCGCTCATGGGCATCGTGCTGGGCGCCGTGCTCAACTCCGCCAGCCTGGGGCTGGACAGTTTTTTTGACGGCGTGCAGAACGGCAGGGCCGCCATCGAGGCCCAGCTGGCCCTGGGCAAGAGCATGCGCGAAGCGCTGGCCCAGCATGTGCGCGCCGCCATACGCCGCGGCCTGGTGCCCATCATCAATCAGATGTCCGCGGCCGGTCTGATCACCCTGCCCGGCATCATGACCGGCCAGATCCTGGGCGGCATGGACCCGGTGGAGGCCGCCAAATACCAGATCCTGCTGCTGTTTCTGCTCACCGGCGCCGGGGGCCTGGCGGCCGTGGCCAGCGTTTTCCTGGCCGCTCGTGCGCTGACGGACGAGCGCGAGCGCCTGCGGCTGGACCGGCTGCAGTCAGCCTGAGCGCGGCAGCAGGCGCTGCAGATCGCTCAGCAGCCGGTCGAACCGGGAATCGTCCAGCCACGGGCTGTTGCTGATCGCCAGCAGGCGCTGGGCCCAGTCCCGCGCCCGGCTCACCGCGTCGCCGCCCGCGGTGCCCAGCACATGGTCATAGCGGCCGTAGTCGGGCAGCACATACACAAACGGCAGGGACAAGCCGCTGCCGTCGCCCCAATGGGACTGAAGAAAATCGTCGCGCAGCTGCCCGCTCGGCAGGCGCAGCAGAATCACGGGCCATACGCCCTGGGCGCCGGCAGCGGCATCGGCGACCACCTCCAGCCCCAGAGCCTGCAGCCGCGCCACGCGGCCCATGGCCCGCTGCTGCGCCTCGCGCTGGAAGGCGCCCAGCCGGCGCAGCGCACTCGCGCCCACGCGCTGGCGCCAGCGGCCCAGCGCATGCTGCGGAATGAAGTCCCCGAAGTCGTCGCCGGCGGCCTCGACCCAGTCGCGGCGCGACAGCGCTTGTGCCAGCGGCCGGCCATAGGCCAGGCCCAGGCCCGAGGGCCGGTACAGGGCCGCATAGCCGAGCAGCTCCACGCAGCGGCGCAGCTCCCAGCCCGGGCTGGAGCCCGAGGCTCCGGCCTGCCGCAGCGCGGCGCGCATGGACGCCTCGCGCGCCACCAGCACCCCGCCCTCGAAGGTGCTCAGCCCCTTGCCCACGGCCAGGCTGAAAAAGCCCAGATCGCCTCTCATGCCTACCGATTCGCCGCCATTGCGCGCTCCCAGCGCCTGGGCCGCATCCTCGATCACATAGGCGCCGACCGCGCGTGCGCAGGCCAGGGCCTGGTCCACATCGGCGACACGGCCGCACAGATGGGTGGGCAGCACGGCCAGCGTCTTGGCGCTGCACAGCCCGCGCAGCGCCCGGGGGTCCAGGTCCAGAGCATCGGCGCGCAGATCGCACAGGCGCAGCTGCAGGCCGCACTGCGCGATCGCCAGCGCGACCAGCGGGCAGGTATAGGCGGGCGCGACGACCTCGCTGCGGCCCGGCTCGAGCGCCTTGAGCGCGCGCAGCGCGACCATCAGCGCCGAGGTCCCCGAGCACTCCAGCTGCACCTCGGGCAGCTGCAGCCAGGCCGCCAGATCGCGGGCCAGATCGCCGCCCCGCCAAGGCAGCAGATCGCCGAACTGCAGCGGCAGGCCCGCGGTGGGCGGCACGGTGGGCAGGCGCATCTCAGCGGGCCTTGGGCGCCAGCTCGTTCGTTTCGCTCACGGCCAGACACATGATGCCGGCCACGATGAACAGGCAGCCGATGATCTGCGGCCAGCCGATCGGCTCGTTGAACAGCCAGTACGACACGCCCAGGACCGAGATGATCTCGAGGTGCGAAGCCGCAAACGCCGGGCCTATGGGCGCATGCCTGAGCAGGCTCATCCAGGTGAAGAAGGCACCGATATAGCCTACGAAGGCGCCATAGATCCAGGGCTGGCCGAACACCCGCAACAGCCACGCGGCCGAGAATTCCAGCGGCAGGGCCGACTCGCCGGCGTACTTGAAGCTGAGCTGGGCCAGGGTGTCGAAGGCCATGAGCACCAGAAAGCCGACGATGTAGAAACGCTTCATCTCAATGCAACCCCACGACGGCCACGCCGATAGAGACCAGCACGATGCCGGCCACCCGCATGGGCGCCAGCCTTTCCTTGAACAGCACGCGCCCCAGAATCATGATGGCGACGATATTGATCGAGCCCAGCAGCACGCCGTCGGACAGCGGCACCAGCGACAGAAACGCCAGCCAGACCAGGAATTCCGCCACATAGCAGGCCACGCCGACCCAGAGCCAGGGCCGCGCCAGCATGAAGCGCCAGCGCTCCATGCCGTCCCGCTCACCGGGCTCGCTGGCCGCGGCCTTGAAGGCCAGCTGTCCGCCGCTGTCGACCAGCACATTGAGCACCCACAGCGTCACCACCAGGGGCGAGAGATCACTGCCCATGCGCGTCCTTGGCCGGCGTTGCCGCGTTGGCGATGTTCGCCACGAATTCATTCATCTTGGCGATCACGGTGCGGCGCTCGCGGTCGATGGTGATCATGTGATAGCAGTTGTCGAGCAGCACCAGCTCCACATGGGCGTTCTTCGCACCGCGCTCGATGTCGTAGGCATTGCTGACCGAAGAGATATCGTCGTCCTTGGCATGGAGGACCAGGCAGGGCGAGCGCAGCCGGTCCAGCTGCGCGAGCACATGGGCTGACAGGGCTCTGAGCTCGATGATGCTCCACCAGGGGTTGCCGGGCAGGCCGGCGGCCGCGCTGTCGCCGCTGTGCATCTGCTCGACGATGCGCGCGCGCAGCGCCTCGTCCTTGATGCCGTAGGGCGGCGCTTCCATGAAGACGCTGCGGCGGCCTATGCCCAGCAGGCGGAACAGCGGCAGCAGAAACGCCAGCCGCGTATAGAACGGGATGCTCCAGCCGTCATAGCGGAAGGTGGTGGACAGCGCGCAGACGCCGGCCACCTGCTCCGGGTTGCGCTCGGCCACGGCCAGGGACAGCAAAGCGCCCATGGACAGGCCGCCGACCACCACATGGTCCACATGCCGGGCAAAGCGCTGCAGGCCGGACTCGGCGCTGGCCAGCCAGTCGGTCCAGCGGGACTCGACCAGGTCTTCCATGCTGCCGCAGTGGCCCGCCAGCTGCACGCCATAGACCGTGAAGCCCTGCTTGTTCAGACCCTTGCCCAGCAGGCGCATCTCCGCAGGGGTGCCGGTGAGGCCGTGGATCAGCAGCACGCCGACACGCGCGTTGGGCCCCGTGCCCGGCATGACGAACTCATGCGGCGTGAGGCACAGCGTCTGCAGTGCGGCTTCGTTCCGGGATTCGGCCTGCATCAGTGCAAAGCCATCAATCGCATTCATGCCAGCTGCTCCACGCCCAGAATCACCTGCTCCAGCAAGGCCGTGGCCTGGCCGAAATGCTCGAAGCTCGCATGCTCTATGCCGCGGCTGCGGCAATAGTCGATGAGCTTGTACTTGGCCAGCACGAAGTCGGCCTTGCCCGAGACGCAGAAATCCGAGGTGCTGTCGCCGATGTAGAGCACGCGGCCGTGCACCGCCTGCTGCTCGGCCAGGCGCTCGCATTTGCAGTTGCCGCTGGCGCGCGCGCAGTGCTTGCTGGCCCAGGGCGACTCCAGGCGCCAGCTGCGCGCGCCCGTCTGCACCAGATGGTTGGCGATGACCTCCAGGTCGCCCAGGCCGTGCCGCGCCAGCACATGGCGGATGGCGTAGTCAATGCCGTCGCTGACCACCTGCACCTTGATGCCGTGGGCCTTGGCTTCGGCGACGAAGCCTGCGAACTGCGCGTCGATCTCTATCGTGTCCAGATGGGATTGCAGCTCGGCCTCGCTCATGTCCAGCAGCGCGACCTGGCCCTTCATGCATTCGCGCGAGCCTATGTCGCCGCGCTCCCAGGCCTCTTCCAGCTCCTGCCAGCCGGGCTTGCCGAAGCGGTTGAGCAGGGTGTCGGTCACGTCGAGCAGGCTGATCGTGCCGTCGAAGTCGCTTTGCACCATCCAGCCCGTGCGGGATGCGGAATTCTGTGCGGGATAAATGGGAATGCGCTTATTCATGGAAGCTGACCCTTACGTTCTGGCCCACCTTGGCATTGGCCGGGGGCTGATCAAACACCAGCACGCTTTCCACCACGCGCACCGGGCCGCGCTGCGTGTCGTCCTGCAGGCGCGCCGTGCCGTATATGGGGCTGATGCGTTGTACGGTGGCAGTCGGAAATTCGGGCTTGCCGGCGGTGCCGTCGCCGTCGGCCAGCACCGTGGCCTTCATGCCTTCACGAATGGCCGGGACAAAGCTCTCGTTCACTTCGGCGCGCACGATCAGCGGGCGCTTGGGCAGCAGCACCATCACATTGCCGCCCGACTGCACCGCGCTGCCCGCATGGGCGCTGATGCGCACCACCGTGGCAGCTTCCGGCGCACGCAGCTCGTGGCGCTGCTGCAAGGCGCGCAGCTGCTCGAAGCGGTGCTTGGCGACCTGGGCTTCGGCGGCCGCGATCTCGGCCTCGGCCTGCGCATCGCGCAGGGCCTGGGCGGCCTCGTCCACGTTCTGCAGATCGGCCGCGCCTTCCTTGGCCGCAGCCTGCCAGCGCGCCAGCGTGGACTTCAGGGCCGGCAGGCGCGCCTGCCGCGTCTTGAGCTTGGTCTGGGCCAGCTGCGACTCCGAATCGGCCACGGCCAGATCCGCCTTGGCCGCTTCATCGGCCAGGCGCAGCACGACCTGGCCTTTTTGCACCTGCTGGCCTTCCTTGACCAGCAGCTGCTGCACCACGCCCGAGGTCGCGGGGGCCAGCTCCAGCAGCCCGCCTTCCACATCGATCTTGCCGCGGGCCACGGCCACGGGGCTGGCGCTGCGCGTCTGGGCCGCTGCCGCGGGAATCAGCGACGCGCTTTCCTTGCCGCGCGAGCAGCCGCCCAGCGCCAGCAGGGCTGCGGTCAACAAGGTTAATCCCGGCAGGATGCCCAGACTGGAGGGAACACGATTCATGAGTTATTCCTTGATGGGGCTGGTCTGGCGCCAGTCGCTGCGAATGGCGCCGTCCTCCATGCCCAGCACGCGGTCCGCGTGGCGCACCAGGCGCGGGTCATGGCTGACGCAAAGCACGGTAGTGCCGTGATGGCGCGCCGCCCGGTGCAGAATGTCGATCACGCGCTGGCCGCTTTCGGCATCCAGCGCACTGGTGGGTTCGTCGGCAAACAGCAGCTGCGGCTCCTTGGCCATGGCGCGCGCAATGGCCACGCGCTGCTTTTCGCCGCCGGACAGCTGAGCCGGGCGCATATGGCTGCGGTGGGACAGCCCCACCTCGTCCAAAGCGGTCTTGGCGCGGCTCAGGGCTTCGCTGTCCTTGAGGCCCATATAGCCCAGGGGCAGCTGCACCTGCTCCAGCGCCGTCAGCGCGGGGAACAGATTGAAGCCCTGGAACACGAAACCCGTATAGCGCAGGCGGAACTTCTCCAGCGCACGCTGGCCGAGTTTCGCGAGGTCCTGACCCAGCACCATGGCCTGGCCGCCATCGGGCTTCTGCAGCCCCGACATCAGGGACAGCAGAGTGCTTTTGCCGCAGCCCGAGGGACCCGAGATCAGGCTCAGCTCGCCCGGATACAGGCTCACGGACAGTCCTTGCAGCACATGCACCTGGACCACGCCCGAGAGAAAGGATTTTTCGAGGCGCACGGCCTCCAGGCTGGGCTTGACCCCGTTGCGCGCTGCAGCAGAGTTGGTGGCGATAGGTTCGTTCGTCATGGATTGCATGGGCATGAACCTCAGCGCAGCAAGGTGGCCGGATCGGCCCGCAACAGGCTGCGCATGGCCCCTAGGCCCGACAGCAACGACAGCACGGCCACCAGCACGCCGCAGGCCAGCACCGCTGGCACATTCAGCGACACCGGCACCCGGTAGGCGGCCGCAATGCTCAGCAGCACCGCGCTGGCCAGTGCCGCCAGCACAAAGCCCAGGCCGCCAATCCAGCAGGCCTGCTCGACCACCACGCGCCCCAGGGAGCCACGGCTGACCCCCAGCGCATTCAGCACCGCATATTCGCGCGCCGAACCCGCGACCACGGCCTTGAGCGACTGGCTGGTGACTATGGAGCCCACCAGGCACACGATGATGGCCATGAACAGCACGCCCGCACCGGCCCCCGTATCCAGCATCCAGTAGCGCTGGGAGCGGCGCGCAAACGCGTCCGCGGTCCAGACTTCGTAAGGGCCGAAGCTGCTGGTGGGCTGGCTCAGACGCTGCTGCACCTGCTCCGCGTTCGCGCCATTGCGCAGCTTGGCCACGAAATAGGTGCTGCCCTGGCGCGCATCGCCATCGGCGATCTCGCGCGCCGTGGCCACCGAGCTCAGCACGTTCACGCCGCCCAGGCCGCGCAGGCCTTCCACGGCCGCCACGATCTGCACCGCATGGTTGTTGATCCAGGCGGTGCCGCCTTCCTGCGTGCCCAGGGTGCCCAGGTCCGCACGGTCCACGATCACGGCCCCCGGTTCGCGCAGGCGCTGCCGCTGCCAGGAGCTCAGCACCTTGGTGAACATCATCGAACTGTCCGCCGTGCCCACGCCCGACAGATAGATGGAGACGCCACCGCCGGTGGCGCCATCGGCGCTGCTGCGGGCGCGCCAGTCACCGTCGAGCCAGATATAGGGCTCCACCGCCGCCACATCGGGATCCATGCGCAAGCGCATTTCCACATCGCTGCCGATATTGCGCCCGAAGTTCACGCTTTGCGTGCCCGGATAGCCGACCCAGAGGTCGGCCGACGAAGCCGTGACATACACCGCCGCGGAGCCAAAGATGCCCAGCACCAGCGCGGCCTGCATGGCCAGCAGCACCCCCGAGAAGCCCACGGCGAAGATCGAGGGAACAAAGCGGCGCCATTCGTGAACCAGAGTCTTGCGGGCCAGAGCGATCATGGCTGAGCTTCCTGTGCCGCCTGGGCAATGTCATACAGCGGCGCCGCACCCAGCGCCTTGTACAGGGCCACATAGGCCAGGGCCTCGGCCGCCTGGGCCGTCGCCATATCGCTTTGCGCCAGCAGGGCCGCGCGGCGGTTGTCCATGCCGCCCAGTTCGCTGGCCAGGCCCAGCTTCTGGCGCACGGCCAGGGTCTTGTCGCGCGTCAGATAGATCTGCTGGGCCGAACGCAGGCCTTGCTGGCGCTTTTGCTGGGCCGCAATCGCCGCCAGCGCGCTCTCTGCGTCGGCGACGCCGTCGAGCACGCTCTGGCGATAGGCCTTGATGCTGGCCTGCAAGGCCAGCTCGTTGGCGTCGACCTGCGCCCGGCGGCGCCCCCAGTCGAACAGCGGAATATCGATCTGCGGGCCGATCAAGGGCATCTGGTCCGAAGTGGTGCGCAGATTCTGGGTCAGGTTATAGGAATACAGCAGCGAGCCCGTGAGCGTGAAACGCGGATACAGGGCCGCATGCGACATGCCCAGCGCCGCGGCCGCGCGCTCCACGGCGGCTTCCGCGCTTTGGATGTCGGGGCGGTTGCGCAGCAGGTCGGCGGGCACCACGGCCACCGCCTGGAGCGCCGGCAGGCTGGCATCCGGGTCGGCCTGCAGCCACTGGCCGTCCGGCCTGTCCCGGCCCAGCAGGGCCGCCAGCGCATGGGCCGCCCGGGCCTGGGCCTCGGTCACCGCTGCCTGCTGGGCCAGCACCTGCTGGCTTTGCAACTGCTGCTGCTCCAGCGCATAGGTATCGCCCAGCCGCTGGTCACGGCGCACCTGCAGCAGCTCCAGATGGCGCTGATCCTGCTCCTGCAGCTGTGTCAGCAGGGCGCGCTGACGCTGGGCCAGGCGGATATCCAGATAGCGGTGCACCACACCGGCCACCAGGGCCACCCGGGCCGCATGCAGCTGGGCCCGGGCATCCAGCAGCCCGGCGCTGCCCGCGCGCTTGGCCGACTCGGACTCGCCGAACAGCCCCAGGTCCCAGCTCACTTCCACGCTGGCGTGGAAATAGGAGTCGATGGCAGCGATGTCCTGCAAGGTCCGCGCCCCGGCGCTGACCACCGGCATGAAGGGGGAAGTGGCGGTATCGGCCAGCAGCTTCTGCTGCCGCAGGCGCAGCACGGCCTGGGCCACATCGAGGTTCTGGGCCAGGGCCTCGTCCACCAGCGCATTGAGCCGGGAATCGTTCCAGGCCTTCCACCACTCGGCCAGCCGGGTATCGGCCCCGGGGCCGGCCTCGGCCGCCGGCTGCTGCCAATGCTCGGGCAGGGAGGAGTCCAGTCGGACATCAACAGGTGCCGCGCAGCCTGCGAGCAAGGCCATGGCACTCAGGCACAGGCCGCTCAAGCGGAAGAAGGAAACATGGGAGACAGATTTCACGACGCGACAGAGAAACAGGCGGCAGGGCACGGAGTATTTGGATGGCGGGAAAACGCAGGCAAGTTCCCAGGCTCGCGATTGAATCGCGCAAAGCTTGCGTGTGATTGCATGGTTTATGGAGGAAGTATGGAGATGTGCTGGCAATATCACATCCACCGGCCACGGCTCATAATGCTCGCCAGAGCACACTTGGCAGCGTTTCCGCCCGGTGTTTCCCTAGCCTGCCAGCCATGAATTCTTTTGCACAACCCGCCTCAACCCCTCTCGTGCTGGTGGTTGAGGACGAACCCAGCATTGCCAGCGTCCTCGGCGCCTATCTGGAGCGCGATGGCCTGCGCTCCCGTGTCGCTCACGACGGCGAAGAGGCTTTGCAGCTGTTCCGCCAGCTGCGCCCCGATCTGATCCTGCTCGACATCCATCTGCCCAAGGTGGACGGGGTGGACGTGCTCAGGGCCATACGCGACGAAGGCCAGGTCCCGGTCATCATGGTGACGGCGCTTGCCGACGATGTGGACAAGCTGCTGGCCCTGCGCCTGGGTGCCGACGACTATGTGGTCAAGCCCTTCAATCCTCCCGAAGTGGTGGCCCGCGTGCGCGCCGTGCTACGGCGCACCCAGGCCAAGCCCCAGCCCTCGGCCGTCCCCATCCGCGTCGGCCCCATAGAAATCGATGTCGATGCGCACAGCGCCGTGGTCTATGACGATGACGGCCACTCGGCTCCGCTGTCGCTGACCCTGACCGAGTTCCGGCTGCTGGCCTGTCTGGCCGCCCAGCCCCGGCGCTGCTTCTCGCGCGCCTATCTGATCGAGACCTGCCTGCCCGAGAGCGACGCGCTGGAGCGCGTGATCGACTCCCATCTGTCCAAGCTCAGGCGCAAGCTGCAGCTGGCCGGACAGGACGGACTGATAGAAACCGTACGCGGCATCGGCTACCGGCTATGGCCCTGGGACTGAACCGCATCTGGGTCCGCTTCGGCCTGTGGATCACGGCCGCGGTGCTCATGACGATTACCTCGCTGGCCGCCGGCGTGCTGCTGTTTTCCGAGCTGCAGTACCGGGAGTTCTACAAGCAGCTGCCCACGCCCGTCAGAAACGAGCTCGACGCCCTGAATGCCCAGGACCTGGACAGCAGCCCGCGTGCGCTGCAGATCTATATCGAGTACTGGGAAGGCGACCGGCTGTTCGGCGAGAAATGGTCGCTGCTCATAGGCCTGGCCATCAGCCTGCCTTTCGGCCTGGGTGTGGGTTTCTGGATCTCGCGGCGCATCACCAGTCCCCTGGCCTCCATGGTGGAAGTGACGGCCCGGGTGGAGGGCGGCGACCTGAGCTCGCGCGCCGTCAAGGGCAACGCGCATGGCGAAATGGCCGAGATGATCGATGCCTTCAACGGCATGGTGGACTCGCTGGAAACCCTGGAAGCCGAGCGCCTGGCCACGGCCGCTTCCATCTCCCATGAGCTGCGCACGCCGTTGACGGTGCTGCAGGCCCGGCTGCATGCGATCTGCGACGGCGTGCTCGAAGCCAGCCCCGCGGAGATGAAGACTCTGCTGTCCCAGGTGGAACACCTGGGACGGCTGGTGGGGGATCTGCACACCCTGTCCATGGCCGACGCGGGCCAGCTGTCCCTGCGCAAGGAGCGGCTGGACTTGGCGGCCCTGGTGGGCGAGGTCGTCGAAGACCAGCACCCGCAGCTGCAAAAGCTGGACATGGCCCTGTCGCTGGACCTTCCCGTTCAGGAAGGCGACGGCAGCACCGACATCCGCGCCGACGCCGACCGCATGCGCCAGATCATCAGCAACCTCATCGGCAATGTGCTGCGCCACGCCAGCCGCGGCCGCTGGCTGGGCGTCCAGGTAAGGTGCGAAACCGATGTCCAGGGCCAGCCCTGGGTTGTGCTCAGCGTCAGCGATGCGGGCCCCGGCCTGCCCGACGAACTCCGGGCCCACCCGTTCCAGCGCTTTGCCCAGGCTCCGGGCAAACGCCGCCGCGAAGGCTCGGGCCTGGGCCTGTCCATCGTCAAGGCCCTGGTCACATCGCAGGGCGGCCAGGTGGAGGCCGGGACCTCGGAGCGCGGCGGCGCCCGCTTTACGGTGCGTTTTCCGCGTCTGTGAACTGCAGCGCCGGATACAGGCGGTCCATGATCTGCTGCAGGCCCTGCTCCAGCAGCCTTTGTGCCGGCTGGCTGGCCTGCGCCGGCGACTCCTCCTGACGCCGGACCTCGGCCCAGATCCGGCCCCATGACTGCGCCTGCTCCTGCGCCACCGCCTGGGTCAGCTCGCTCCACTGCCGCGGTGCCGCGGGGCTGGTATAGCTGCCACGCCCGCGGCCAAAGTGGGAGACGATCAGGTATTTGAGCAGCACCTGCCCCGCCAGCGCCGTCAGATACTCGGTCGACAGCCGAAAGCTCTGCTGTTTCTGATCGAACATCCGGTTCACCCCCCAGGCCGCACCGCCGAAGCTCAGAGCGCCAAGCAAAGCCCCGAGCAGGGCACCCGCGCCCAGGGTCAGGCCGCCGGCCACCAGATCGGCGCCCAGCCCGGTTGCGGCGCCGGCCGTCAGCGCGCCCCAGAGGCTGGCGGCCTGGGCATCCACAGGGGCGTTGATCTGCAGCTGCCCTCGCAGCTGCTCCTGAATCTGGCTCGCGGCCTGGCCGTCCAGTCCATGGATTTCCAGCAGACGCTGGGTCGCCAGAACATCGGCCTGCCGCAGCTGCTGCAGCATATCTTCGACCGCCGCCCTGGCCTGGGCGCTTAGCCTGTCCTCATCGCTGCCGGAGCCGCCCAGCTTCGCCGTCAGCTGGCTCAGGCTTTGCCAGGCCCGGGACAGCAGCCGCCCCTGCTCGGGATCGAGCCGCTGCTGCAGGCTGGCCGCGGCCAGCAATTGCCTGGCCAGCACCTCCAGGCTTTGCTGCTCGCGCCGCTGTTGCTGCGCGGCCCGCTGCTCCAGCAGCCTCCGGTATGCGGGCCGTTTGGCCCGCGGCAGCAGCGGGGCAATGCTCTGCATCATCCTGCGCTCGTGCCACCAACTGCGCGTGAACGCATCCAGCACCAGCACCTCGCGCACCACGGCCCGAAAACCCTTCGTGGCCAGCTTCCAGCGCTGCAGATCCTGCTGCGTCTGCTCCGGCGTGGTGTCGCTGCCGATCTGGTTGAGCAGCACGATCACCGGCTTGTCCAGCCACGCCAGAATCTGCATTTCGGCACTCCAGTAGCCCGCATCCGCGGGATCCTCCGCCGCGTTGACCAAGTACAGCATCACGTCCGCATGGTCGCGCGCCGCCAGCAAGGCACGCTGGCTCAGATAGAAGGGCTTGTCGCGCCAGCGGTCCCAGACATGGCTGAGAAACCAGCCCAGCGGATTGCCCTGCTGCCTCAGGCGTTCGTAGAGCCGCATGGAATCGCCAAACCCCGGCGTATCCCAGAGCCAGAGCTCGTCGCCCTGCGGGGTTTGCTGGAGCAGATAGCGCTGCGACCGGCTGGTCACATGGGCCGCGTCTTCGACCTCGCCCACATCGTCGGCCATCAAGGTCCGCGTCAGCGTGGTCTTGCCGATATTGGTGTGCGAGAGCAGACACCACTGAATGCTGTTGCCGCCCTCCGCGGGCAGTTGGCTATCGTTCATTGTCAGACTCCGGCAGCGGGGACCAGCGTGGCGTTCAGGCCGGCGCTGCGCACGAATTCCTGCCACAGATGCTCGCGCTCCTGCACCCGTGCCGGAGCTCCGCTGTTGCGCGCGCGAAAGTCTTCGGCCCAGAGCCAGACCACGGCCTGCGTGCCCCAGCGGTTGGCGACCTGGGCCAGCAAAGCGCCATGGATTTCCGCCTCCGGTGTCGCCGCCAGATTGAGCAGCAGCACCTGCTGCGCGCTGCCGTCGCCGGCTTCGGACAAGGGTGCGCCATAGGCGAGTGCGGGCAGCAGCGTGAGCCGGGCTCCGGCCCCGTAGCTGTGAGCCACATGGCGGCGCAATACGGCCTCGCGCTGCGCCGTGATCTCGAGGCTGTAGGGCCGCAGCTGCAGCGCCGTGGCGCGGCCCGCCCAGTCGCGCTGCAGCTGCAGGAAATAGGGCTGCTGCAGCGGCAGCTCCAGATGCCGTCCTAGCCACCAGACGCGAACGCCCTGCCACAGCGCCAGCAACAGGCGCGGCAGCAGCACCATGCAGCCGAGCAGCAGGGTATAGCGCTGCACCCAGAGCGCGCCCGCCGTGGGCGGCTCCAGAACCCGGGCCATGCCGGCCGCCGCCTCGGGCTGGGCTGCCCAGCCCTGCAGGGCCTGGATTTCATCCAGACTCCATGGCGCAACGCCCAGCAGATGCTGCACGGGCGCGAACAGGAGGTTGAGGCAGGTCTGCACGGCCGCCGGGGAAAGAAAAGTGCTCTCCCAGCCCACCTGATAGGCCCTGGTCAGGCCGGTGAACCATAGCGAGGCCAGGGCGCCCAGGGCCAGCAGGGCGGCGCCCAGGTGCATGCTCATCACCCACTGCGCATGGCGTGAGCGCTGGTTGAGCTGCCACCAGTTGCGCTCGAAGTTCAGCGCCATTTTCCGCAGCCCCGTGGCGCGCGAAAGCGGCCATTTCCTGGCCTGCAGCTTTTGCCGCCAGGCGCTAGTGGGAGCTTGGGCCGCAAGCGCCGGCTCGCCCCGGGTCGGTGCCAGCAGCGGCACGACGCTTTTCCGGCGCTGGAACCGGCCGCGCAGCCAGGCGAGCAGCAACAGCACATAGACCAGCAGATTCCAGGCCACGATGCCGATCAGCGCCGGCGAGAGCAGGTCCACGCGGTGCGGGTCGGTGATGGCATGGCCGGCAAAGCCCAGCGCAAAGGCCAGCGCCAGAACACCCGCCACCGCCCAGCGCGAAACACCCGCGGCCTGCTGCCACAGCGCAGCAATCTCGGCGGGCAGGCTTGCGGCCGCGATGATGCGCCGGGCACGCTGCTGCAAAAAGCGCTCGAAACCCGCCTGGCCGCGCCCCTGCTCCTTGCCCAGGGCATGCAAAGCCTCCTGCGTGATGGCCGTGCAGCGCTCGGCCGTGGGCAGCGCTTCGTGCGCGGCCGCGGTTTCCAGCGCATGGGCAAAAACAATCTCGCGGGCGGAACTGGCTTTCATGCCGCTATTGTGTTTCAGCCCGCACCCGCCCCGGCAGCAATATCGGAACAATAGCTACAGGCGCTTTGCCAGCATGGGTTCTGGCCGATCTCAGTACAAATCCGGACCGACTTTTTCCGGGCTGTGATATGAATGCGCTTTGCTTCCACACACCAAGGAGACAGACCATGACGCAAAACCTGCAGGCCATGCCCGATATCCACGGCTTCTTCGGCCCCTATGGCGGCCAGCTGGTGCCGCCCGATCTGAAGAAGTGCATGGACGAGATCTCCACGGCCTATGACGCCATCGTGCAGCGCCAGGATTTCCAGGATGAGCTGGCCTCGCTGTTCGCCGATTACGTGGGCCGGCCCAGCCCCATCTTTCATGCCAAGCGCCTGTCCGACCAGCTAGGCGGCGCGCAAATCCATCTCAAGCGCGAAGACCTGAACCACACGGGCGCGCACAAGATCAACCACTGCCTGGGCGAGGCCTTGCTGGCCAAGTTCATGGGCAAGAAAAAAGTGATCGCCGAAACCGGCGCCGGCCAGCATGGCGTGGCTCTGGCCACGGCCTGTGCGCTGGTGGGCATTCCCTGCGAGATTCACATGGGCCAGGTGGACATAGAGAAGGAACACCCGAATGTGACCAAGATGCGCATTCTGGGTTGCAAGCTGGTGCCCGTCACGCGCGGCGCCGCCACGCTCAAGGAGGCCGTGGACAGCGCCTTCGAGGTCTATCTGCAGGACCCGGTGAACACCATCTACGCGATCGGCTCCGTGGTCGGCCCCCACCCGTTTCCCAAGATGGTGCGCGACTTCCAGTCCATCGTGGGCCGCGAGGCGCGCGAGCAGTTCCAGAAAAAGCTCGGCAAGCTGCCCGACCATGTGGCCGCCTGCGTGGGCGGCGGCAGCAATGCCATGGGCATCTTCAGTGCCTTCCTCGGCGATGAGTCCGTGCACCTGGTGGGTGTGGAGCCCGCGGGCGAAGGCATAGACCGGCCCGGTCGCCATGCGGCCACGCTGTCGGTGGGCAAGCCCGGCGAGATTCACGGCATGAAGTGCTATGTGCTGGAGAACGCCGACGGCACGCCGGCGGCCGTGCACAGCATCGCCTCGGGCCTGGACTATCCGGGCGTGGGCCCGCAGCACAGCTATCTCAAGGACATAGGCCGCGTGGACTACCAGTCCGTGGACGACCAGGAATGCCTGAACGCCTTCATGACGCTGTCGCGCGTGGAAGGCATCATCCCCGCGCTGGAGAGCGCCCATGCCGTAGCCTGGGCCATGCGCGAGGCGCCCAAGCTCGGCAAGGACCAGCACATACTCGTCAACCTCTCGGGCCGCGGCGACAAGGATGCCGACTATGTAGCCCGCAAGCTGGGCCTGTAAGCCTCTCCTCGATAGCTCTTCCAAGGGCCGGCATCTCTGCCGGCCCTTGTCGTTTGCGGCGACGGGCTGGATTCTGTTGTAAATCCGGGCGCCACGCTTGTGCCGCGGCACCCGCCTTGTATGCTCGGACCGATCAAGCTACGCACACCGCTTCATGACCTGGCTGCTGCTGACTCTCCATGTACTGCTGATTGCCGGCTTCGGCCTGCGCATCCTGCTGCGCAGCGATATGCGGCCCGATGTGCGGCTGGCCTGGCTCATGGTCATCGTGCTGCTGCCCTATGTGAGCTGCCTGCTGTACTTTCTGTTCGGCGAGGTGGCGCTGGGCCGCGTGCCCGGCAAGAAGCGGCTCAATGTGGGGGAGTTCTGCAAGGCCCAGGGCAGCAGCGTGGCGGCGGCCACCCCCGCGGCCTGCAGCGGCGCCGGCATTCCCGCCCAGTGGCAGCCTGCCTTCCGCTATGCGTCCTCCATCAACGGCTTCCAGGTGCTGCCCGGCCACCGGGCCAGGCTCATGAGCGACGGCGCCGAGGCGCGTGCGCAGATGCTGGCCGACATGGAGGCCGCCAGCCGCGAGATCAATGTGCTGTACTACATCTGGCTGGACGACCAGACCGGCACCGAGCTGGCTCAGGCCCTGATCCGCGCCGCCAGGCGCGGCGTGACCTGCCGGGCCATGGTCGATGGCCTGGGCTCGCACGCGCTGATTCAGTCGGGCCTGTGGCAGCAGATGAAGCAGGGCGGCGTGCACCTGGCCGTGGCCCTGCCCATCAGCCATCCGCTCAAGGTCATGCTGACCAGCCGCATCGACCTGCGCAACCACCGCAAGATCACGCTGATCGACGGCCAGATCACCTATTGCGGCAGCCAGAACTGCGCCGACGAAGCCTTCCGCCTCAAGCCGCGCTTCGCGCCCTGGGTGGACATCATGCTGCGCATGCAGGGCCCTCTGGTGGCGCAGATGCAGCAGGCATTTGCGAGCGACTGGGCACAGTCCGATGCCGGCGTGGCGCCGCCCTCCATCGCCGCGGCCACGGCGCAGGCCGGAGGCTTCGGTGCCGTAGGCATTGCCGAAGGCCCTACCGAGCGCCCCCGCTCCACGCCGCAGCTGGTCGCCAGCCTGCTGGCCTGCGCACGCCAGGAGGTGGTGATCTCCACCCCCTACTTCGTGCCCGACACCACGGTGCTCGATGCCCTGTGCACCGCGGCCTGGCGCGGCGTCCAGGTCACGCTGATCCTGCCCGCCCGCAATGATTCATGGATCGTCGGCGCCGTCAGCCGCAGCCATTACTGGCGCCTGCTCACGGCCGGCGTACATATCCACGAATTCCGCCCCGGCCTGCTGCATGCCAAGACCCTGTGCCTGGACGGCGCTGTCAGCCTGATCGGCTCCACCAATCTGGACCTGCGCAGCTTTGACCTGAACTTCGAGAACAATGTGCTGCTGCATGACGAGGCCACCACCCAGGCCATCCGCCAGCGCCAGCAGAGCTATATCCGCGAATCCCACGCGGTGACGCTGGAACAGGTGCGCGCCACACCCTGGTGGAAGCGCATCTGGGACAACCTGCTGGGTGCCCTGAGCCCGGTGCTGTAGACGCCATGCCCTGACGCAGGGCATGGCTCGCACCACACGCGTGCATGCCGGCGGCCGGCCGCGCACCACGGCGGCCCGCCCTCCCGATTTCATGCACGCAAGTCAGGACTGATCCTCTCCGAAGTTGCGGAAATCTGCAGGAATACCCTCTGCTGGCACGGCTTTCGCTTATCTACATTCTTGTATGCAAGTTTCAAGTTACTTGCATACAAGATTCCACAACTTGCGAAAGACGACTATGCGCCGCTTTGTCAGATCACTGTTCGGACAGGTGGTGATCGCACTCATACTGGGTGTGCTCGCCGGACTACTGGCCCCTGAATGGGCCGTGAAACTCAAACCCCTGGGCGATGGCTTCATCAAGCTGATCAAGATGATCATCCCCATCCTGGTGTTCTGCGTGGTCGTGCACGGCATTGCCGGTGCCGGCGACCTCAAGCGCGTGGGCCGCGTGGGTGTCAAGGCCCTGATCTACTTCGAGGTGCTGACTACCATCGCGCTGGGTCTGGGCCTGGTGCTGGCCTTTGTCTTCGAGCCCGGCGCCGGCATGAACGTGGACACCAGCAAGCTCGATGCCTCGGCCATGGCGGCCTATGCCAGCAATGCCGACAAGCTGACCAGCGGCGGCACGGTGGACTTTTTGATGAAGCTCATTCCCAGCACCGTGGTGGAAGCCTTCGCCAAGGGCGACGTGCTGCAGGTGCTGCTGTTCGCCGTGCTGTTCGGCTGCGCGCTGACCCTGCTGGGCGAACGCGGCAAACCCGTCTCCGAACTGGTGGACACGCTGTCCATGGCCCTGTTCAAGGTCATGGGCATCATCATCAAGCTCGCGCCGCTGGGCGTGCTGGGCGCCATCGCCTTCACCGTGGGCCAGTACGGCATAGGCTCGCTCAAGCAGCTGGGCATGCTGGTGGCGCTGTTCTACGTCTCGGTGCTGATCTTCGTGTTCGTGGTGCTGGGCCTGGTGATGCGCCTGTCGGGCTTCAGCCTGATCAAGCTGCTGCGCTATCTGCGCGAGGAGCTGACCATCGTCTTCGCGACCACCTCGTCGGACAGCGTGCTGCCCCAAATCATGGCCAAGCTGCGCAACATGGGCGTGCGCGACTCCACGGTGGGCCTGGTGATACCCACCGGCTATTCGTTCAACCTGGACGCGTTCTCCATCTACATCACGCTGGCCGCGGTCTTCATCGCCCAGGCCACCAACACCCCGATCAGCATGTCCGACCTGCTGACCATTCTGGCCATCGCGCTGGTGACCTCCAAGGGCGCGCACGGCGTGCCGGGCTCGGCCATCGTGGTGCTGGCCGCCACCCTGCACGCGATTCCTGCCATTCCGGCGATCGGCCTGGTGCTGGTGCTGTCGGTGGACTGGTTCATGGGCATCGCGCGCGCCCTGGGCAATCTGATCGGCAACTGCGTGGCCACCGTGGCCATCGCGGCCTGGGAAGGCGACATCGACCGCGAGCGTGCCCATGCCGTGCTCGACGGCAGGGCCGAGCCGCGGACCGAAGAAGAAGACCATGCATCTGCTAAGGTTCCGCCTGCCATAGTCCCCGTCTCCCACTCCAGCCACTAGATCAAGCAATGACTCCTGCCTCTCCACAGCACATCGCGGAACGCGTCGTCGAAGCCATACTGGCCCAGAAGCTGGCGCCCGGTGAAAGGCTGGGGGAGCAGGAGCTGGCCAACAACTTCGACGTCAGCCGCACCGTGGTGCGCGAAGCGCTGATGCAGCTGCAGGCCCGCGGCTTTGTCCAGGTCCAGGCCCGCAGGGGCTGGTATGTGGTCCAGCCTTCGGCCGCCGAGGCCAAGGACGCCTTCTCGGCGCGGCGCATCATCGAGACCGGCATACTGCAGGAGGCCGGCAAGCCGCTGCAGCGCGTCATCACCCAGCTGCGCCGCCACATCGCCCAGGAGCAGAAGGCCATTGCCGGCGCGGACAGCGCCATGCGCGCTTTTCTGCTCGCGGATTTCCATGTCTGCCTGGCCGAGCAGATGGGCCACCGGCTGCTGGCCGACACGCTGCGCGACCTGACGGCGCGCACCACCCTGGCGGCCACGCTCTACCAGTCCACGCACAGCGCCGGCCAGTCCTGCGCCGAGCACGAGCGCATCGTGGCGGCCCTGGAGCGCGGCGACACCGAGGGCGCCAAGGCCCTGCTGCTGGAACACATAGGCATGGTGGAGCGCTCGCTGGAAACCCGCGCGCCCGAGGCCGCAGACCCCGGCGACCGCCTGCGTGCCACGCTGGCGCCCGTGCTCAAGCAGGGCCCGCTGCCGCACAAATGAAAAAGCCAGGGCCTGCCCTGGCTTTGCTGCGCTCGCGCTGCGTGCCCGCGGACCGGGATCAGCCCAGGTTCGGCGCCAGCGCCCGGCGCAGCTCCGCCATGTCCATGCCGCGGCGCTCGGCCATATCCGCCAGCTGATCCTCGCCGATCTGGCCGACGTTGAAATACACCGCGTCCGGGTGGCCCAGATAGAAGCCGCTGACGCTGGAGGCCGGGAACATGGCCAGGCTTTCGGTCAGATGCATGCCGATTTCCGCGGCGTTCAGCACCTTGAACAGATCGGTCTTGGCCGTGTGATCGGGGCAGGCCGGGTAGCCGGGCGCGGGGCGTATGCCCTGGTACTGCTCCTTGATGAGCTGCTCGTTGGAGAGCTGCTCGTCCTCGGCATAGCCCCACAGGTCCTTGCGCACGCGCTGGTGCAGGCATTCGGCAAAGGCCTCGGCCAGACGGTCGGCCAGGGCCTTGAACATGATGCCGCTGTAGTCGTCCAGCGCAGCCTCGAATTCCTTGTCCTTCTTCTCGGCGCCTATGCCGGCCGTGACGGCGAACATGCCGGCGTAGTCGGCAATGCCGCTGTCCCTGCTGGCCACGAAATCCGACAGGCAGCGGCTGGGGCGCATCACGGGCCGGCCATCCGGGCCGTCGACGGCCTGCTTCTCGGTCTGCTGGCGCATGCCGTACCAGGTGCCCAGGACCTGGGTACGCGATTCGTCGGTGTAGAACACGATGTCGTCGCCCACGCGGTTGGCCGGGAACAGGCCCATCACGCCATTGGCCTGCAGCCAGCGGCCTTCGACGATCTTCTTCAGCATGGCCTTGGCGTCCTCGAACACCTTGCGTGCCTGCTCGCCCACGATTTCATCGTCGAGGATGGCGGGGAAGGGGCCGGCCAGATCCCAGGTCTGGAAGAATGGGCCCCAATCTATGTACTGGGCAATTTCTGCCAGGTCGAAGTTCTTGAACACGCGGCGGCCCAGCACGCGCGGCAGCACGGGCGCATGGTGCGCAAAGTCCACGGGCGTGGCATTGGCGCGCGCCTTGTCCAGCGGCCACAGCGGCGTGGCCTTTTTGTTCGCATGCTGGGTGCGCACCTTGTCGTAGTCGGCCTGCAGCTCGTCCAGATAGGCCTGCTTGCCTTCGCCCAGCAGGCTTTGCGCCACGCTCACCGAGCGCGAGGCGTCGGGCACATAGACCACGGGGCCGTCGTACTTGGGCGCGATCTTCACGGCCGTGTGCACGCGCGAGCAGGTGGCGCCGCCAATCAGCAGCGGTATCTTCTTGATGCGGAAGTACTCGTCCTTGTCCATCTCGCCGGCCACATACTGCATCTCCTCGAGGCTGGGCGTGATCAGGCCCGACAGGCCTATGATGTCCGCGCCCTCGGCCTTGGCACGGGCCAGGATCTCGTGGCAGGGCACCATCACGCCCATGTTGATGACCTCGAAGTTGTTGCACTGCAGGACCACGGTGACGATGTTCTTGCCTATGTCGTGCACATCGCCCTTGACGGTGGCGATGACGATCTTGCCCTTGCTAGACACGTCCAGGCCCGCGGCTTCCTGCTGACGCTTTTCCTCTTCGATATAGGGCACCAGATGGGCCACGGCCTGCTTCATCACGCGCGCGCTCTTGACCACCTGGGGCAGGAACATCTTGCCGGCGCCGAACAGGTCGCCGACCACGTTCATGCCGTCCATCAGCGGACCTTCGATCACATGCAGCGGGCGGCCGCCGCCCTGCACCACGATCTGCTGGTAGGCCTCTTCCGTGTCTTCGGTGATGAAGTCGGTAATGCCGTGCACCAGCGCATGCGAGAGGCGCTCGTTGACGGTCTTGGGCTTGTCCGGCGTACCGCGCCATTCCAGCTTCTTGCTGTCGTCCTTGGCCGCGCCCTTGGCCTGGTCGGCGATCTCCAGCAGGCGTTCGGCCGCGTCGGGGCGACGGTTGAGCACCACGTCTTCGACGCGCTCGCGCAGCGTGGGCTCCAGCTCGTCATAGACACCCACCATGCCGGCGTTGACGATGCCCATGTCCATGCCCGCCTTGATGGCATGGTAGAGGAACACGGTGTGGATGGCCTCGCGCACCGGGTCGTTGCCGCGGAAGGAAAAGCTCACGTTGGAGACGCCGCCGCTGACCTTGGCGCCCGGCAGGTTCTGCTTGATCCAGCGCGTGGCCTCGATGAAGTCCACGCCATAGTTGTTGTGCTCTTCGATGCCGGTGGCCACGGCAAAGATGTTGGGGTCGAAGATGATGTCTTCGGGCGCAAAGCCCACTTCGTCGACCAGGATGCGGTAGGCGCGTTCGCAGATCTCGATCTTGCGCGCAAAGGTGTCGGCCTGGCCTTTTTCGTCGAATGCCATCACCACGGCGGCCGCGCCATAGCGCTTGACCAGCTTGGCGTGCTTCTTGAACTCTTCGACGCCCTCCTTCATGGAGATCGAGTTGACGATGCCCTTGCCCTGCAGGCAGCGCAGGCCGGCCTCGATCACCTCCCACTTGGAGCTGTCCACCATCACCGGCACCTTGGCGATGTCGGGCTCGGAGGCGATCAGGTTCAGAAAGCGCACCATGGCGGCCTTGCTGTCCAGCATGGCCTCGTCCATGTTCACGTCGATCACCTGGGCGCCGTTTTCCACCTGCTGACGCGCCACGGCCAGGGCCTCTTCGTACTGCTCGTTGAGGATCAGGCGCGCAAACGCCTTGGAGCCGGTGACGTTGGTGCGCTCGCCCACGTTGACGAACAGCGTGTCCTCGCCGATGAACACGGGCTCCAGGCCCGACAGGCGCATGGGGGCGATAGCAGTGGAAGGGGTAGCAGCGGACATCTGGCTCACCTGTATAAAAACCAAGGACAGAAGGAAAACAGGTGAGCGCCGTTGTCTGTGGACTGCCTGCGCGGGCAGGCGGCCGGCCCCAAGCCTGACGGCGGGTCGAAAGCTCAACCGGGCCGCTGCAGCGCTCCTTGGGGCGAAGCCCGCCATTCTAAGACGAGGCCGCTTGTCCGCGCCCGCTGCCGCCTACTGCCGCGGGGGCCCGCCGGCCCGCGACCAAGGGGCATATAAGGGCTTACCCTAGAATCCAGCGTCCTCAAGAAGAACCGCCTGGAGAAGAGAAATGCACGTGAGCCTTGGTGCGTACTACACGCTTATTCTTGCCGTACTGGTGCTGATGCTGGGCAAGCTGCTGACGCGGCATATCCGCCTGCTGCGCGACTTCAACATCCCCGAGCCCGTCTCCGGCGGCCTGGTCGTGGCGGCTGTGATCTTTGCCCTGCACCGGTTCATGGATCTGAGCCTGAGCCTGGAGTCCGGCCTGCAGTCGGCCTTCATGCTGGTGTTCTTCTCCTCCATAGGCCTGAGCGCCAACTTTGCCAAACTGCGCGAAGGCGGCAAGGGCCTGCTGGTCTTCCCGCTTCTGATAGCGGCCTTCATCCTGGTGCAGAACGGCGTGGGCGTTGGCCTGGCCACACTGCTGGGGCTGGACCCGCTGCTGGGCCTGGTGACGGGTTCCATCACCCTGGTCGGCGGCCACGGCACGGCAGGCGCCTGGGGCTCGGTGCTCGAAACCCAGTACGGCCTGAGCGGCGCCACCACGCTGGGCATTGCCTGCGCCACGTTCGGCCTGGTCATCGGCGGGCTGCTCGGCGGTCCGCTGGCCAAGCACCTGATCACCCGCCACCGGCTGGCCCGGCCGCTCACCGAATCCGAGCAGCAGCAGGCCGACGCCACCACCGTGAGCGAGGGCAGCGCGGTGGCCAACTTCGAATCCCCCAGCCATGCGCCGCGCCTGATCACGGCCGACGCCGCGGTGGAAACCCTGGCCCTGTTTGCGGCCTGTCTGGCTTTTGCCGAGTTCATGACCGGGCTGACCAAGGGCTCGGCCATCCAGCTGCCAACCTTTGTCTGGGCGCTGGGCGGC
The DNA here is from genome assembly GCF_041079535.1 of Comamonas guangdongensis. Classification (NCBI taxonomy): domain Bacteria; kingdom Pseudomonadati; phylum Pseudomonadota; class Betaproteobacteria; order Burkholderiales; family Comamonadaceae; genus Comamonas; species Comamonas guangdongensis. The sequence goes on from NZ_JBFYGN010000007.1 coordinate 131,200, forward strand.
GGCGTGGTGATCCGCAATCTGCTGGACCATGTGTTCGGCTTCAAGGTCTTCGACCGCGCCATCGACGTGTTCGGCAATGCCTCGCTGTCCATCTATCTGGCCATCGCCCTGCTGTCGCTCAAGCTCTGGGAACTCAGCGATCTGGCCGGCCCACTGGTGATCATTCTGCTCGCGCAAACCCTGCTCATGGCGCTGTACGCGAGCCTCGTGACCTTCCGCATCATGGGCAAGGACTACGACGCGGCCGTGCTGGCCGCCGGCCACTGCGGCTTCGGCATGGGTGCCACGCCCACGGCCGTGGCCAATATGCAGGCCATCACCAACCAGTACGGCCCGTCGCACAAGGCCTTCATCCTGGTGCCGCTGGTGGGCGCCTTCTTCATCGACATCACCAACGCCTTTGTGCTGCAGCTCTGGATCAGCTTGCTGCGCTGACCGTTTCGCCGCGGCGGCATACAGAAAAGCCTGTTCCGGCCGCGCTGGAACAGGCTTTTTTTCTGCCGGCGGCAGACGCCACTCCGAGGCTCAGGCGCTCACGCCCTGGGCCGAGGCCGGCAGGCCGAACAGGCGGTCGAACGCCCAGTTGAAGGCAAAGGTGTAGACCATGAAGAACAGCAGCAGGCCGGCTTCCATCACCGCAGCTTCCCACAGCGAGATCTCGAACCACCAGGCCATCAGCGGAATCAGCATGGCGGCGATACCGCCTTCGAAACCGATCGCGTGCACCACGCGGCGCAATACCGAACGGCCCTTGACGCTCTGGCGCGACTCCCATTTTTCAAACAGGTAGTTGAAGCTCAGATTCCAGCAGATCGCGATCACCGAGGCCGCCACGGCCATGACACCGGAATCGCTGGCCTTTTGGCCAATCGCCATGAAGATCAGGCTGGAGACGATGATGGCAATGGCCTCGTACAGCGAGACGTAGAGGATGCGGCGCTTGGGGCCTTGCAGGCCCGAGACCTTGGCGGGAGCGGCGACAGCGGCGTGATGACTGGAAGATGTGGCAGAGGAAGAAGCGGATGCCATCGCTGAGGCTTGTTGAGACATAGGCTGCAGTGTATGTTCTGAAAATTGAAGATAAAAGTCAGTTCCTTTCAATTTTTCTGACAAGTCAAACCATGCCCTTCGCTGCCGATCAGGTCCCGCTGTTTCTCGCCGTGCTCGATGCGGGCTCCTTCTCGGCGGCCGCGCGCCAGCTGGGGCGCGTGCCCTCGGCCGTCAGCATGGCGATCGCCCAGCTCGAGGCCGAGCTGGGCCTGCAACTGTTCGACCGCCGCGGACGCGAGCCCGCGCCCACCGCCGCGGCGCGCGCGCTGGAGCCCCAGGCACGGCTGCTGGCCGAGCAGCTGCAACAGCTCAACTGGCAGGCCCAGGCCTTGCATGAAGGGCTGGAAGAGCGGCTGACGCTGGCCATTGCGCCCGAGCTGCTGGCCACACACTGGACCGGGCCGCTGAGTACCCTGGTGCAGGAGTTTCCGGCCCTGCCCATCGAGGTGCTTGCCGCGCCCCAGGCCGATGCGCTGGAACTGCTGCATGCGGGCCGGGCGCATCTGGCCCTGGTGTTCGAGCGTCCGGCCGTGGACGGGCGCGAAGGTTTTCAGGAAATGGGGCGCGAGACCCTGGTCGCCGTGATGGCGCCGCAGTTTGCGCCCTGGCAGCAGGCTCTGGCCGAGCATGGCCCGGGCGCGAAGCTGTCGGTGGAGCTGCTGGCCGCCACGCGCCAGATCCTGGTCGCCAGCCGCGACCCGCAGCAGACCGATCCGCGCTTTGTGTTTGCGCGCCGGCTCTGGCGCACGGACAGCCATCAGGCCGCGCTGGCCCTGATTGGCGCGGGCCTGGGCTGGGGTTGGCTGCCCAAGGGCCTGGTGGAAGCGCATATAGGCGCCGGCGCCCTGCTGGAAATCCCCGTGCAGAACCTGAGCAACGGCACCACGCTGTTTGTGGACTGGGTCTGGTCCAAGGAGCGCACGCAAGGCCTGGCCGCGCGCCGCTTTGTGCAGCTGCTGCGCGGGCGCTGAGCACGGCATGGCTGACGATGCTGGCGCCGCATGGATGACAGGAGCCCCAGGTAGCGAAGATGATGTCGGTGTTTTGCGCTATTCATTCCGCAGCACAGGAGTCCCAGCCATGTCCCATCAGCCGGCCAATGCCCAGAATCCCTATCCTTTCGCAAGCCATGACCCGGCGCTGCTCCAGCTCTGGCAGCGCTGGCAGCCGGGCGAGCCGCGCGACCATCGCGCGGCTCGCGCCGAGGCCGCGGCCCCCGTCGATCTGCAGCAGTTCGACCCCGGAGCCAAGCCTTTTTCGGCAGACCAGGGCAAGCAGTTCGACAAGGACAGGGTGAACCAGCTGGCCCTGGAGCTGGACGAGCTGCAGAACATTTTTTACGCGGATCGCCGCTTCAAGCTGCTGGTCATACTCCAGGGCATGGATGCGGCCGGCAAGGACGGCACGCTGCGCGGCGTGTTCAGCCAGATGACGCCCCTGGGCGTGCGCACCGTGGGCTGGAAAGCCCCTACCGAGACGGAGAAGGCGCGCGACTATCTATGGCGCATCCATCTGCAGATACCGGCCAGCGGCGAAATCGTGGTCTTCAACCGCAGCCAGTACGAAGACGTGCTGGTGCCCGTGGTCAACCAGTGGATCACGCCCGAGCAACAGGCCCAGCGCTATGCGCAGATCAACGACTTCGAGCGCATGCTCAGCGAAACCGGCACCGTGGTCGTCAAGTTCATGCTGCACATCAGCAAGGAGGAGCAGCGCCAGCGCCTGCAGGAGCGCCTGGATGATCCCTGCAAGCACTGGAAGTTCGATGACAACGACCTCAAGGTCCGGGCCCAGTGGGACGAATATCAGCGCTCCTACGCCAGCCTGCTGGCCGCCACCCATACGCCCTGGGCGCCCTGGACCATAGTCCCGGCCGACTCCAAGACCCACCGCAATCTGATGATCGCCACCCTGCTGCGCGAGGTGCTCGGCAATCTGGAGCTGCACTACCCGCCCGGAGCGCCGGCGCTGGACAAGATCCGGGTGAAATGAGGGTGCTCACATCAGCGAAGCAGCTTGCGCAGGTCCTGCCTTTGTTCTTGGCATCAGACAACCTGAAACCTCACCCTAGCCTGCGCAAGCCGCTTTGATTTCAGGAGCAACATCCTAGATACCTAGAACTGCCAACCCAGCTGTCCCAGGCCTTCGAACGAGATATCGAAGCGATCGCCGGCCTCCAACCGCTGGCAACCGCACCAGGTCCCGGTGGTCACCACCGTGCCCGCAGGCACGCTGCCGTATTCGGCCGCCACATGCTGCAGCCAGTCCACCAGCAGCCAGGCGGGATCGCCCAGGCTATGCGTACCGACGAAACGCTGGGCCTCGCCGCCGTTGACCTGCACCGTGCAGAGCTGCCGCGCCCAGTCACGGCCTTGCAGCACAGAGGTCGGCTGCCACTCGCCCAGCGCCAGTCCGCCGTGGCATTGGCCATCGGCCAGCAGGGCCAGAGCCGGAGCCTGCAGGCCGTCGCGCCAGCGCACGTCCACCCACTCGATGGCCACGGCCACGCCGTCCAGCAAAGCCAGCGCGCTGTCGTAATCCAGCGCCGCGGCCTGCTCGGCCGTCACCGACCGGCCCAGGCGCAAGGCGATTTCAGCCTCCGCCCCGCGCATATTGAAGACGGTCTGCGGCGCCACCGCCTGCAAGCGGCCCTCTTGCACGCCGTTTTCCGGCAGGGCCACATGCAGCAGGGCAGCCTGGCGATCGGCGCCGCCCGACTTCCAGTAACGCGGTGCGCGCCCGGCGGGCCACCAGTTCCAGGCGCGGGCCAGAGCGCTCTGCACGGCGCGTGCATCGGCCTCGTCGCGCATCAGCGGCGCCACATCGGCGCCCAGGCTCATTTTTTCGCCCAGCTTGCGCGACCACCAGAGCGCATCGGCCGTGGCGTAGGCATCCTCATGCAACTCGGAGGCGATCTGCTTCCAGTCGGGCAGCACATCCTCCTGGGTCTGCAACTCGGGCGCGAGCCCCATGGGCGGGGTATTGGCAAAAGGCGCCGGACCGCACCAGCCGCTCTTGCAATCGTTGTTTTCAGGCATGGAGCAATGATGGCAAATTTCGGTTTCCCATGCCGGCAGGCCGGCACTCGGCCCATGCTTGTAAGTCTTCACCTTATGGTTATGCATTAATTGCATAAAACCGCAAGCATCTGGCCTTGGACAGGAAAATGAGGCCCGCGCACACTGTGAATCCCGGACGACGGCAGCGCAAAACACAGCCGTCGAACATCAGTCAACCAGGCCCACATCATGCAAGCCAAAGCCCCGTCGGCGCCCTCCGTGGCGCACGCCCTGCCTTCCTATCTCAATTCCGATCACCTCGGCCCCTGGGGCATCTACCTGCAGCAGGTAGACCGCGTCACGCCCTACCTGGGTTCGCTGGCGCGCTGGGTGGAAACGCTCAAGCGTCCCAAGCGTATCCTGATCGTCGACGTGCCCATCGAGATGGACGACGGACGCATCGCCCACTTCGAAGGCTACCGCGTGCAGCACAACCTGAGCCGCGGTCCCGGCAAGGGCGGCGTGCGCTTCCACCAGGACGTGACGCTGTCCGAGGTGATGGCCCTGTCGGCCTGGATGTCGGTCAAGAACGCGGCCGTGAACGTGCCCTACGGCGGTGCCAAGGGCGGCGTCCGCGTCGATCCGCGCACCCTCTCCAAGGCAGAGCTGGAGCGCCTGACGCGCCGCTACACCAGCGAGATCGGCCTGCTGATCGGCCCCTCCAAGGACATCCCCGCGCCCGACGTGAACACCAACGGCCAGATCATGTCCTGGATGATGGACACCTACTCCATGAATACCGGCGCCACGGCCACCGGCGTGGTCACGGGCAAGCCCGTGGACCTGGGCGGCTCGCTGGGCCGCGTGGAAGCCACCGGCCGCGGCGTGTTCACCGTGGGCGTGGAAGCATCCAAGCTGACCGGCCTGTCGGTGCCTGGCGCACGCGTTGCCGTACAGGGCTTCGGCAATGTGGGTGGTACCGCTGGCAAGCTGTTTGCCGAGGCCGGTGCCAAGATCGTGGCCGTGCAGGACCATACGGGCACCATCCATAACGCGGGCGGCCTGGACGTGACGGCCCTGCTGGCCCATGTGGAGAACACGGGCGGCGTGGGCGGCTTTGCCGGCGCCGAAGCCATGGACAACCAGGCCTTCTGGGGCGTGGACTGCGACATCCTGATCCCCGCCGCACTGGAAGGCCAGATCACCAAGGACAACGCCGGCCAGATCAAGGCCAAGATGGTGATCGAGGGCGCCAACGGCCCCACCACTCCCGAGGCCGACGACATCCTCAACGACAAGGGCGTGCTGGTGCTGCCCGATGTGATCGCCAATGCCGGCGGCGTGACGGTCAGCTACTTCGAATGGGTGCAGGACTTCTCCAGCTTCTTCTGGACCGAAGACGAGATCAATGCCCGCCTGGTGCGCATCATGCAGGAGGCCTTTGCCGGCATCTGGGCCGTGGCCCAGGAGCACAAGGTGACGCTGCGCACCGCCACCTTCATCGTGGCCTGCAAGCGCATCCTCCACGCCCGCGAAATGCGCGGCTTGTATCCATAAAGCACCCCCTGAGCGGCTTTGCCGCTTCCCCCTCTCTCTCTTCGGGAGGGGGACGACAGCCTCGCTGCGGGGCTGCCCTTGCTCGCTGTCCCTGGATTAGGACACGCCCTCTTCAGAGGTGGAATGAAAAAGGCCTTCTGTTTCCAGAAGGCCTTTTTGTTGGTTGCGCGAGAAGGATTTGAACCTCCGACCTTTGGGTTATGAGCCCAACGAGCTACCAGACTGCTCCATCGCGCGGTAATTTGATTCGCACAGCTGCTGTGTCGATGGATTGAATTATAGCGCGAAACGGGCTTGTCATGTGCGGCAGTTATATGAACTCATCTTTGATACGGCTATTGGCTCTGAAATTTGTCGCCCTGCCTGCATGACAAGCGGCAATCTGCCGTCTGTATAGTGGCCGGCATGGCTAAAGAGAAAACCACCTTCACCTGCAATGCCTGCGGCGGCACCAGCCCGCGCTGGCTGGGCAAATGCCCCAGCTGCGGCGCCTGGAACACGCTGATCGAAACCGTGGCGGAATCCGCCTCGGGCGGCAAGAACCGCCTGAGCCAGCCCCAGGGCTATGCAGGCCTGGCCAATGCCCAGCCGGTCACGCCGCTGTCGGCCATCGAGGCCCAGGACGTGGCGCGCACGCCCAGCGGCATCGAGGAGCTGGACCGGGTTCTGGGCGGCGGCGTGGTCGAAGGCGGCGTGGTCTTGATTGGCGGCGATCCCGGAATAGGCAAGTCCACACTTCTGTTGCAGGCCATGGATGCCTTGCATCGCCTGGGCCTGCCCACTCTGTATGTGACGGGTGAGGAAAGCGGCGCTCAGGTGGCGCTGCGCTCGCGTCGCCTGGGACTGGACGCCAGCCAGGTCAATGTGCTGGCCGAGATCCAGCTCGAGAAGATACTGGCCACCATGGAGGCCACGCAGCCGGCCGTGGTCGTCATCGACTCTATCCAGACCGTGTACTCGGACCAGCTCTCATCGGCGCCTGGCTCGGTGGCCCAGGTGCGCGAATGCGCGGCCCATCTGACGCGCGCGGCCAAGACCACCGGCATTACCATCATTCTGGTCGGCCATGTGACCAAGGATGGAGCGCTGGCCGGCCCGCGCGTGCTCGAGCACATGGTGGATACCGTGCTCTACTTCGAGGGCGACACGCATAGCAACTTCCGCCTGGTGCGCGCCATCAAGAACCGCTTCGGCGCCGTCAACGAGATCGGTGTGTTTGCGATGACGGAAAAAGGCCTCAAGGGCGTGACCAACCCTAGCGCCATCTTTCTTTCCCAGCACAGCGAGCCCGTGCCTGGCTCCTGCGTGCTGGTCACGCTGGAGGGCACGCGCCCCATGCTGGTGGAAATCCAGGCCCTGGTGGACCAGGGCGGCCCGGCCGCGCGCCGGCTGTCCGTGGGTCTGGACCGCGACCGCCTGGCCATGCTGCTGGCCGTGCTCAATCGCCATGCGGGCGTGGCCTGCGCCGATCAGGATGTCTTCGTCAACGCCGTGGGCGGCGTACGCATCAACGAGCCGGCGGCTGACCTATCCGTGATGTTGGCGATCACTTCCAGCCTGCGCGGCAAGGCGCTGCCCAAGGGCTTTATCGCTTTTGGGGAAGTCGGCCTGGCCGGCGAGGTGCGCCCCGCGCCGCGCGGCCAGGAGCGGCTGAAGGAAGCCGCCAAGCTGGGCTTTACCACGGCCGTGGTGCCCAAGGCCAATGCGCCCAAAAAAGCCATTCCCGGCCTGACCATCCATGCCGTGGAGCGCGTGGACGAGGCCATGAATATCGCGCGCGGCATGGCTTAGGCGCCTCGCCCGGTCACGGCTTAGAAGCTGTCCCACTCGTCCAGAGCATTGGCCTTGGCTTGCTTTTGCGGCGCAGCCGCCTGCGTCGACGACAGCGCTGCCGGTCTTGGCGACTGGCCCTGGGAGGCCCCGGACAGTGCCGGCTGCTTCAACGGCTGCCGATAGAGGTCTGCGGCCGCCGCATCGGCCTGGTCGATCTTGAACACCTGTACCAGCTGGAGCAGACGCATGGCCTGATCGTGCAAGGCAGACGCAGCCGCAGCGGACTCCTCCACCAGGGCGGCATTCTGCTGCGTCATCTGGTCGAGGTTATTGACGGCCTGGTTCACCTGGCCTATGCCATCGCGCTGCTCGGCCGAAGCTGCCGAAATTTCGCTGATCAGATCGGTGACCTTGCGCACGCTGCTCTCAATGCCGGTAATCGCTTCTCCCGCCTGATTCACCTGGTCGGAGCCCATGTTGACGGCGTTGACGGAGTCGGTGATCAGATGCTTGATTTCCTTGGCGGCCTCGGCGCTGCGCTGGGCCAGAGTCCGCACCTCTCCGGCAACCACGGCAAAGCCCCGGCCCTGCTCGCCGGCTCTCGCGGCTTCCACCGCGGCATTCAGGGCCAGGATATTGGTCTGGAACGCAATGCTGTCGATCACGCCGATGATGTCATTGATGCGGCGGCTGCGGTCGGTGATCTGCTGCATGCTTTCAATCACCTTGCCCACCACGGTGACGCCATGCTCCGCGGCCTGGACCGCGGTATGCACCAGCCGGCTGGCCTGGACCGCGTTGTCGGCGGACTGGGCCACGGTGGAAGTCAGCTCCTCCATGCTGGCCGCGGTCTCCTCGAGATTCGAGGCCGTCTGCTCGGTCCGGGACGAGAGATTCTGGTTGCCGGCGGCGATCTCCTGCGATGCCAGGGAGATCGAGTTGACGCTGCCGTGCACCTCGCTCACCAGCTGACGCAAACGTCCCGCCATCGTGGTCTGGGCGCGCAGCAGCAGACCGAATTCATCTTCCCGGGCGACCTCGGCCTTGGCCGTCAGATCTCCGTGGGCAATGGTTTCCGAAAGTGACAGTGCTTGTTGCAGAGGTTTGGTGATGGAGCGGGTTAACGCAAACGCAAGCGCCAGACCCAGGACAAAAACCAGGCCCTGCAGCGCCCAGCTGGTCAACATGGCCGTCCGCAGCAACTGCGCTGCCTGCTGCTGTCCCATGTCGCGCTGATCCCGCTGGAGCTTGATGAAGGCCTGCAGCGTCGCGGTGTAGCGCAATATGCCGGGCAGGTATTCGCTTTCAACAAAGGTACGCAGGCTGTCCATATCGCCGCCGTCCTTGAGGCCGCGCAGGCGCTTGTTCAGCGCCTGGACGGTCGTGCGTTCGGCCTGCACCACGTCAAGCGCCTTGCGGTCTGCATCGCTGCTGGCATGCTTGACCACCCTGGCCTGCAGCTCGGAGATGCGCTCTATGCCCTGCTTCACGCGCCGATCAAACAGCCGGGTCAGATCGGCATCGGGCGTCATATTGCTGGCCAGCACGCTTTCGCCTACCGCTTCGATCGCTCCGGCCCACTCCAGTGCCGTGGCAATGCGCTGCTCGTAGTCGGCGATCAAACGCTCGTTGGAAGCCGTGGTGTTGGCAGCATGCTGCTGAGCCCACAACGCCACCAGAAACATCAACAACATCAAGCCGCCGAGGCTGAAGGCCAGCTTGAAGGAAACACGGATATTCTCAAATCGCATGGCGTGAGCCAACTTTCACAAACAATGGGTTGCCGCCAGTGGCGGGCAGGAGAGGGGTCATATTCGGCGCTGTGCGATCCCCCAGGGCTGCGGGATCGGAATTAGCAACATTAATGACTCAATTGTTACATTTTGCGCCACTCAACGACAAATTTGTATATTCAATTGCCGCTCTCAAGCCATAGCCGCCATGCTGAGATAATTTGAGACATGAATTTGCGCAATATTTTGGTTCCCCTGGGTTTGGTCGTGCTGGTGGTCGCAGCCTTCCGGTCGGCCGGCTGGCCCGGCGTCGCGGCCGTGGCAGGCGGCATCCTGATGTGGGTGCTGCTGCACTTCACGCGCTTGATGAACGTGATGAAAAAAGCGGCAGACCGCCCCATCGGCTATGTGGGCAGCGCGGTGATGCTCAATGCCAAGCTCAAGCCTAAAGTACCACTGGTGCATGTGGTGGCCATGACGCGCTCTCTGGGCGAGCGCCTGTCCGCAGAAGGCCAGGACCCCGAAATCTATCGCTGGACCGACGGCACCCATTCCCATGTCACCTGCGAATTCGTGAGCGGACGGCTCATGAAATGGACGCTGGAGCGCCCCAAGCAGAACAGCGACGAAGCAGCCTGAAGCAACAGCCCAGACATCCTCTCCTGCCGCGCCCTAAAATACCGGTCTCAGGAGACAAGCACCGCCGCTGGCCTCAGCCCGATGCCCGCCGACTACACAACCCATAGAGGATGGTTTTATGAGCCCTGCTGTTCCCTCGATGTCGGACCGCGACGGCAAGATCTGGATGGATGGCCAACTGGTGGAATGGCGCGACGCCAAGATCCACGTGCTTACCCACACGCTGCACTATGGCTGTGGGGCCTTCGAAGGCGTGCGCGCCTACGAGACCGAGCAGGGCACGGCCATCTTCCGCCTGCAGGACCACACCAAGCGCCTGTTCAACAGCGCCAAGATTCTGCGCATGCAGATCCCGTTCACCCAGGAGCAGGTGAACCAGGCCCAGATCGACGTGATCAAGGCCAATCATCTCAAGTCCTGCTATCTGCGCCCGCTGACCTGGATCGGCGACCGCAAGCTCGGCGTCTCCCCCAAGGGCAACACCATCCATTTGATGGTCGCTGCCTGGGCCTGGGGCGCCTACCTGGGCGAGGAAGGCATGCAGCGTGGCATCCGCGTCAAGATCTCGAGCTTCACGCGCCACCATGTGAACATCACCATGAGCCAGGCCAAGGCGGTGAGCAACTATACCAACTCCATCCTGGCCAACACCGAGGCCCTGGACGACGGTTACGACGAGGCTATCCTGCTCGACGCCTCCGGCTTCGTCTCCGAAGGCTCGGGCGAGAACATCTTCGTCATCAAGGACGGCGTGGTCTACACCCCCGATCTGTCGGCCGGCGCGCTCAACGGCATCACGCGCAACACCGTGATGCACATCTGCCAGGACCTGGGCCTGGAAGTGGTGCAAAAGCGCATCACGCGCGACGAGCTGTACATCGCCGACGAAGTCTTCTTCACCGGCACGGCCGCCGAGGTCACGCCCATCCGCGAGGTGGACCGCATCGAGATCGGCGCGGGCAACCGCGGCCCGATCACCGAAAAAATCCAGCAGGCCTTCTTTGACATCGTCAACGACCGCAATCCCAAATACGCACACTGGCTGACCAAGGTGTAAAAATCAACACCCCTTGAGCGGCTGCGCCGCGAAACGGCCTTTGCGCGGCGCTCCCGACTCGGACAGCGTTGATGCCAAGGCCTCGCATCCTTGAAAACACGAGAAAGATACGAAAATGACCACGAACGCCGTTGTCGAACTGGCTGCCAAAGACCTGAACGCCCAAGGCGGTGTGTTCTGCCCCAGCCCCAAGGCCGATATGAAGCTGTGGAACAGCCATCCCAAGGTCTATCTGGATGTGGCCAAGACCGGCGAAGCCAAGTGCCCTTATTGCGGCACCACTTACCGCCTGAAGGCGGGCGAGGTATTTGCGGGCGGACACTGATCACTCCCAGCTCTCAAGCACCTGGCAGTTCCTGCGAACCTCCAGGTGCTTTTTCATTTCGGCGCCAAGACCACTGCCCATGCGTATTCTGCATTTCGTCACCGGAGGATTTTCCGGAGCCACCCAAGTTGCCATAGATCTCAGTCTGGCCGCCCTGCAAACGCCGGGCTATGAAGTCCTGCTTGTGCTGCGGCGCAAGCCCAGCACCGATGAGGCCAAGATTGAAAAGCTGCGGCAACAAGGCCTTCAGGTCCGGGTCGTCTCCAACTGGATGCACGCGATCACCGTCTGGGAGCTGCGCAAAATCATTCGCGGCTTCAAGCCCGATGCGGTCTTCGCCCATGGTTTCAGCGACCATATCTGGGGTCGCAGGGCCGCGGTGGCGGAAGGAGTGCCGCGCATCTTCCATGTGGAGCACAACTCGCGCGAGCGCTATACGCCGCGCCGTCTTCGCCAGGCCCTGGCTCTGGAACCTTTTACAGAAGCTCATATCGGAGTCTCTCAAGGTGTCAGAACCAGTCTGGTAGAGCGAGGCTTCCCTGCTGAGAAATGCAAGGCCATCTGCAATGGCATAGACCTCTCGCGCTTTCCCGCAGACTTCATGCCGCAAAGTTGGGGAGATCGCGAGCCCGCAATTCTCATGGCTTCACGCTTTGCGCGGCAAAAAGATCAGAGCACCCTCATCAAGGCACTCGACGTGCTCAAGCAACGCGGCTTGAGTCCAACGCTCTATCTGGCCGGTGCCGGCAAAAGCAGTCTAAAAGCTCAGGCCCAACGATTGGTTCAACAACTAAGCCTTGAGCAGCAAGTCCGGTTTCTGGGCAATGTTTCCGATTTGCCCCGACGACTATCTCGCATCCAAGTATTCGTGCTTGCCACCCACTGGGAAGGCATGCCTTTGGCCCTGGTCGAGGGAATGGCAGCAGGATGCGCCTGCGTGGTGTCCGATGTCATCGGCGCACGTGAAGTCGTGGAGCCTGGTGTCAGCGGCCTGCTGGTGCCGGAATCGGATGTGAACGCCATGGCCGATGCACTCCAGCAGCTTCTCCTGGACCCTGGCCTGTCCCGAAAGCTTGGGCAAACGGCCCGCGATTTTGCTCACGCGCACTATGAGCGCAAGCACATGTGGGCCCAGTATCAAGAACTGTTAGCCACTAGGGTTTGAGAATCTCGGACACATGAGGTGCTTTGGCCAAGCTGTTACCCCATGTCAATTCAAGTTTCATTTTGAATTTGCGTAGCCGCTGAGCAAGGCCGGCAGGAGCCTCTTGCTGAGCCCAGATGCTGCTGACCTCGCTGGTGTCATCCAGCGCAATGACCGAAGGATGGACACCAAAAACGTGCAATCCATTCTCAAACCAGAAGCGGATATCAACGTCTACCGGCCTGTCAAACGGCATACGGGTCTTGAGCATTTTTTGCGCACCGGCTCTGCTGATCACATAACCCGCCGCAAAACTGGGCACACGCCGGTAGGAGATCAATTCCAGCATGCCTGCGACCAGCGGACCTCGGTTGGCAATCTTCTCGTGTTCACGGCCATAGAGCTTGATCATGTCCCAGCTGCCATCGACAGGCAAGGCGGCTATCGCCTCCAGCGCCTGGGGCAACTCGGGCAGCAGCCGCACATCGTCCTCAAAAACGGCCATGGCGTGAGCATCGCTATCCATGAGCTGCTGCCAGGCTTTCAAATGGCTGCAATAACAGCCCTTTTCGCCATTGCTCAAAGGCTTGTGATAGCGACCATGACTGTGGGGGGCGCAAAAATAGCGCTTTTGCTCGGCCTCCGTCAGGTCCGTCCACCACACGGCAGGCAAACGGGAGGCCATAAGCCCCATCTGCGCCAGCTGCGATGTCATCCGCTCCCGGCGCTCCACGTCCTTAGACAAATTGATAAAGACAATGGGCAATGACGACATACACTTCGGCTCCAAACAAAACGGCTGCAGTGTAGTTTGAAGAACAGCTTCTCGCAGCAACACTCGATTGACACCTTATATGAATGCGAACTTGCAAGCACCAGCCGCCCCCTCAAAGAGCAAACTGGCATCCGCTCTTCCCCATGCCATGGATGCAGCCTGCTTTGCATTCTTTGCACTGAGCCTTTGCGTTCCTTCCGGCTACTCCTATGGCTCCACGGCCATCGCTCTTTTCACCCTGATAGGGCTCATAGCAGTCCGGCCCAAGACAGCATCACAGCCCAGCACAACTCTTTTTGTGGGGATCATGCTGCTCATGGGCCTGCTATGGAGCCTGTCTTTTGACCACTGGTTCTCTGCCGCCGGCTGGGGCTACGGCGCCAAATATGCGTTGGCAGCCCTGAGTCTCTGGTATCTGAGCAAGACAGGCATCCGTCTCTCGACAATCGCCTGGGGACTCGCGTGTGGTGGCGTCGGAGCCTTGGCGATTGCGGCTTATCAGGCCATAGCCCTTCAAATGCCACGAGTTAGCGGTTTTACCAATGCCATTGAGTACGGCGGCATTGCCATGTATCTCGGCTTTGCCACTTTGACCCTGGCCTTGCTGGGCCGCTGGAGCAAGCTTCAAATCGCCGCCCTGGGCCTATGTGGCGCATGCGGGATATATGCCTCCTTCCTCTCCGACTCCCGCGGCTCCTGGGTTGTCATTCCTTTGCTGATTGCCGCCATCTGGTGCATGGCCTGGCTCAATGGCTATCGTCGTCTGGCAAGCATGGCCGCTGGCGCCATGGTCGTACTCGGGTTGATTTTGGCCGTGCCAGCCTATAACAAGCTGGAACAGCGCAGCGCAGAGGCTTCGCTGCAGATGTCTCAATATCAGCAAGACCCTCAAAAATATGCGGTCACATCGGTAGGGCAGCGGCTGGAACAATGGCGTCTGGCAATTCACTTGATCGAGCAGCGCCCTCTAGCTGGCTGGGGACTAGAAGGATATGCTCAAGCCAAGCAAAAAATGGTCGATCAGGGACTGGCCCATCCCTCCGTCATGAAGTACGGGCATGCCCACAATGAAATTCTGGACATGTGGGTCAAGCGCGGGCTCACGGGATTGATTCTGCTGCTTTTGTTCTATGCCGTGCCGGTCTGCATCTTCTGGCCCACCCCGCGCCGCCTCGACTTAGTCGATGTGGAACAGCGTCCCAAGATGCTGGCCTTGCGCGCCGCTGCGACCTTGTTGCCCCTGGCCTATTTCGGCTTTGGCTGGACACAGGTCTTCTTTGCCCACAACAGCGGCAATATGTTCTACATCTTCGGTCTTGCGGTGCTCTGGGGCGGTATCTGCAGACTGGAAGCCCAGCCCGCGGCAGCGACTCAGGCCTGACTTCTAGCGGGCAAGCCCAGGGCCAGCGCCCCCAAAGCGCCCTGGCCCAGAGCAAACACTCCGTACAGCAGCCCGACGCCGACGGCCAGAACCGCTGGCACCCCAAATGGCGCCAGTGCCGCAACGGCGGCAGCCTCCCTTGTGCCCCAACCGCCCACGCTGACGGGCAGCGCGGCCATCAGAAACACCGGAGCGATGGCGAAGGCCCAGACCTGCGGCTCCTGAGACGTGCCCAGGGCGGCGGCGCCGCATGCCAGCGCCGCCGCCGACAAAAGCTGGACCAGCGCAGAGCTTGCAGCCTGGACCAGCAACTGCCGCACGAAATCAGGGCTAAGAGCCGCTGTGCGTATGGGCTCCAGCCATGCGCCCGGCAAGCTGAGCCATCCCTGATGCAGGCCAAGCAGCAGCAATCCTGGCAGCAACAGCCACAGTACCGTGATCGCCAGCAGCAGGCCTCCGAACACCGCAATATCGAGATGCAGCCAGGGTGCCAAGGTTGAAGCGCAGGCCGCCGCGCCCAGGCCGCCGATCGCGCATAGCATCCACAGGCCGCTGACGCGATCAAGAATCACCGATAGATTGCTCGCGGCCTTGGCCTGTCCCGTGCGTTGCAGGGCAATCGCCCGGTAAACATCGCCGCCCACGACGGCACCGGGCAGCAGCACATTCAAGCCAATGGCCTGGAAATACCAGCGCATGCTGGACGCCAGCGACATTTCTGCGCCCAGCCACCTGGCCATGGCACGCCAGCGCCATGCCGAGACGACGTTCGAGGCGATGGAGGCCAGAAAGCCCGCCAGCAGCCACCATGGGCTGGCCTGCTGCAGCCGCCCCCAGAGCTGGACGGGATTGGCGAAATAGACAACGGCGGCCAGCAAGACCATGCCCATCAGGGCACGCACAACAGCTTTACGCGCCTTGCTCACAATGCGGGGGACGCAGCTTTCGCGATCTGTGCTTCGGGTGCCGGCTCAACCGCTCCATACTCCTTGGCGTAGTACTGCAAGCCGCTGCCGGACTCGTAATAGATACGGGTCAGCAACTCGCCGATCAGACCCGCGGCGATGAACTGCATGCCCATCAGCACCAGCATGACGCCGGCCATCAGCAAGGGACGGCCGCCGATGGACTCGCCCATGATTTTTTCGACCAGCAGCCACAGCAGGATCAGGAAACCGGGCGTCGCCATCCACAGCCCCATGCCGCCAAAAGCGTGCAACGGACGTTGGCGGAAGCGCATGAAAAAGACGATGAAGATCAGGTCCAGAATCACCCGGAAGGTGCGATCGATGCCGTACTTGGAGACGCCGCGTGTGCGCGCGTGGTGACGCACCGGCACCTCGGCGATGCGTGCGCCCGCATCGCGCGCCAGGGACGGAATGAAGCGATGCATCTCGCCATACAGGCGGATGCGGTCGATGATTTCGCGGCGATAGGCCTTCAACGCACAGCCATAGTCGTGCAGCTGCACATTGGTGAACTTGGAGATCAGGCGGTTGGCCAGCACGGACGGAAGACGGCGCGACAGGGCCTTGTCCTGGCGATTCTTGCGCCAGCCCGAGATCATGTCCACATCGGGATCGCTCTCCAGCCGCTCCAGCAGCAGCGGAATATCGCCGGGTTCGTTCTGCAGGTCGGCATCCAGGGTCACCACATAGCGGCCGCGCACGCGATCAAAGCCCGCTTGCAGCGCGCTGGACTGGCCGTAATTGCGCACCAGGCACACGGCACGCACCCAGGAATGCTGCTCCGCCAGTTCGCGCAGGCGCTTGGCGCTTCCGTCCGTCGATCCATCATCCACCGCAATGAGTTCGTAGCTCAGCGGCTGCGCGCTCATGGCGGCATCGATGCGCGCCACCAGATCGGGCAGGTTATCGAACTCGTTATAGACGGGGACAACGATGGAAACTTCGGGAATTGAATCGTGCACGGACTTCATGCTCAACATTTGGATAACAGTCACCTATACTAACTGAATACCCTAGGTGCCATTTCCGCCAAGCTCAGGTTTGGCCCATGCAGGCATGCGCAAACGTGAGCGCACGCTCCCGACCCTTGCGCACCTGCCAAACGCTATGGCATCCACCACCACCGAATCCCCCCGCCGCGACTGGCAACAGGCGCTGTACGCCAAACCATGGCTAGGCCTGCTGCTGCTTGCCTGTGCCCACATACTCTCGCGCACCCTGATTTCGTCGGGCATGAAATGGGATGAGTCCGAGCAGATTCTCTGGACCCAGCATCTGGCTCTGGGCTATGGCCCCCAGCCCCCGCTCTACACCTGGCTGCAATGGGCGGTCTGCCAGGTGCTCGGCCCTTCCGTCCTGGCGCTGGCGGTACTCAAGCATGCGCTGATTGCGCTGACTTACTGCCTGGCCTGGCTGGCCGGCCGGCAACTCCTCAACGACAAGGGTGCCTGGTGGGTCGCGGCAGGCCTGCTGCTGATGCCGCCCTTTGGCTGGGACTCCCTGCGCGACCAGACCCATACCGTGATGGTGACGGCCATGACCATGGGTCTGTGGTGGGCCGTGCTGCGCCAGGTCCAGCGGCCGCAGCCCGTCAACTTTGTGCTGATCGGCTTGTTCTGTGGCCTGGGCATGCTGTCCAAGTACAGCTATGCCATGCTGATCGGCGCGCTGTTTGTGGCCTCCATGACGGTGGCCCAGGTGCGCTCCGCCATCTTTGCCAAGGGCTGGTGGCTGGCCCCGCTGGTCGGTCTGCTGCTGTTTGCGCCCCATGCCTCCTGGCTGGCCTCGCACTGGAGCATGGCCACGACCGAGACCGTGCATAAGATGTCGATTTCTGCCGAAGTCTCCCGCCTCAAAGGCCTGGGCAATCTGGCCACGGCCCTGCTGTCCACCCTGGGCCTGTGGCTGATCTCGGTGTTGCTGAGCTACAGATCCAGGCTCTGGACCGCCTCGCAGCCCACGCCGCCGGCGACCCGCTCATGGGCCTGGCCCCTGCTGCAGCGCTATCTGCTCATCATCGCGGCCTGCCTGCTGGCCATGGTGCTGGCGGCCGACGTGACGGATTTCAAGCAGCGCTGGATGCTGCCCCTGACGGCGATCGCCCCTCTGGCCCTGTATGTCTGGCGCCCGGCCCTGCTGGAGCAGAATGCGGGACGCAGCTTCACAGCCATCGTCCTCGTCTTTGCCCTGGTGTTTCTGGCCATGGCCACCTTCCGGCCCTGGAACGGCGGCCGCAAGAACGACCCCGACGAACTCAACCACCCGGTCAAGGCTCTGACCCGGGAGCTGCGCAGCGCAGGCTATGACGGCAAGGGCGTGATCGTCGGCTCGGACCACATGATTGCCGCCATGCTGCATTCGCAGTTCCCGGACAGCTATGCACTGGGCTGCTCGGACGGCAAGCAATTGCAGCAATGCCTGGCGCAGACCGAGGCTCCCGCCGCCACCGAACTGCTGCTGATCACGCGTGCGGACAAGCCCGTACCGGGCTGGTGGGACGGCGTGTTCACGCAGCTGCCAAAAACCACGATCCGAACGCTGAGCATTCCCTTTGAAAAAATGCCGGCCAGCGCAACCCCTGCGCAATACCAATACGTCTGGATTGCCCCATGAATCCTGTTTTGATCACCGGCTGCGCCGGTTTCATCGGCATGCATTGCGCCAAGCGACTGCTGGAGCAAGGCGTGCCCGTCGTCGGCATCGACAACCTCAACCACTACTACGACGTGGCGCTCAAGCATGCGCGTCTGGACCAGCTGCGCCCGCATGCCCACTTCCGCTTCGTGGAACTGGATGTGGCCGACCGCCCTGGCATGGAGCGGCTGTTTGCCGAAGTGCTCCCCGGCAAGGTGCTGCATCTGGCCGCCCAGGCCGGCGTGCGCTATTCGATTGACCAGCCCGACGATTACACCGACTCCAATCTGCTGGGCTTCGGCAATATCTTGCAGAGCTGCCGCAAGCACCGGGTGCAGCATCTGGTCTATGCCAGCAGCTCCAGCGTCTATGGCGGCAATACCAAGATGCCGTTTGCCGAAAGCGATGCGGTGGACCACCCCATCAGCTATTACGCGGCGACCAAGAAGGCCAACGAGCTGATGGCCCATACCTATTCCCATCTCTACGGCATTCCGACCACGGGCCTGCGCTTTTTCACGGTCTACGGTCCCTGGGGCCGCCCCGACATGGCCTTGTTCAAGTTCACCAAGGCAATGCTGGCGGGCGAAACCATAGACGTCTATGGAGAGGGCAAGCTGGTGCGCGACTTCACCTATATCGACGACATCGTCGAAGGCATCATGCGCGTGCTGGACAAGCCGGCCACGGCCGATGCCGGCTACGACAGCCAGCATCCCAATCCCGGCACCAGCACGGCGCCCTACCGCATCTTCAATATCGGCAACAACTCCCCGACCCTGCTGATGGACTACATCGCGGCGCTCGAAAGCGCGCTGGACATCACGGCCGACAAGCGCATGCTGCCCATACAGCCCGGCGACATGCACAGCACGGCGGCCGACACCCGGGCCCTGCAGGCTTGGGTGGGCTTTGCGCCGGCCATGCCGGTCAGCACCGGCGTGCAGCAGTTTGTGGATTGGTATCGTTCTTTTTATCGCGTATGAAAGTCACTGTTTTTGGTACCGGCTACGTCGGTCTGGTGCAAGGCGCCGTCTTGGCCGATGTCGGCCATCAAGTGCTATGTGTGGATGTGGATGAGAAAAAGGTCGCGGCGCTCAAGGCCGGGCAGATCCCGATCCATGAGCCTGGCCTGGATGCCCTGGTCATCAACAACCAGCAGCTCGGCCGACTGCAGTTCACCACGAATGCCGAGGAAGGCGTCGCACACAGCGAACTGATCTTTCTGGCTGTGGGCACGCCCCCCGATGAAGACGGCAGCGCCGACCTGCAATATGTGCTGGCCGTGGCCCAGACCATTGCCCGGCATATGGACGGCCCGCGCATCGTGATCAACAAATCCACGGTCCCCGTGGGCACGGCGGACAAGGTTTCGGCCGTGATCGCCGCCGGACTGGAGCAGCGCGGCGTCCGCTACCCGTTCGATGTGGTCTCCAACCCCGAATTCCTCAAGGAAGGCGCGGCCGTGGGCGACTGCCAGCGCCCGGACCGCATCATCATCGGCACCGGCAATCCCGCGTCCGAAGCCAAGCTCCGCGAGCTCTACGCGCCCTTCAACCGCAATCACGACAAGATCGTGGTGATGGATGTGAGAAGCGCCGAGCTGACCAAATACGCGGCCAACGCCATGCTGGCGACCAAGATCAGCTTCATGAACGAGATCGCCAATCTGGCCGAGCGCCTGGGCGCCAACGTGGAGGCCGTGCGCCGCGGCATAGGCAGCGACCCGCGCATCGGCTACCACTTCATCTATCCGGGCGTGGGCTATGGCGGCAGCTGCTTCCCCAAGGATGTGAAGGCCCTGATCCACACGGCCAAGGAAGTGGAGTTCGAGCCCCTGCTGCTCAATGCCGTGGAGGAGCGCAACCATGCCCAGCGCCATGTGCTGTTCGAGCGCATCAACGCCTTCTACGGCGGCCAGCTCAAGGGCAAGACCATCGCGCTCTGGGGACTGGCATTCAAGCCCAATACCGACGACATGCGCGAGGCCCCCAGCCGCAATCTGCTCGAGGCGCTCTGGGCCGCCGGAGCCAGGGTCCAGGCCTATGACCCCGTGGCCATGCAGGAAGCGCTGCGCATCTACGGTGAGCGCGATGATCTGCGGCTGGTGGACGGCCCGCTGGCCGCGGTGCAAGGCGCCGACTGCCTGGCCATCGTCACCGAATGGCAGGTCTTCCGCGCCCCCGACTTCGCGCTGCTGGCCCAAACCCTGGGCGACAGAATGATCTTCGACGGCCGTAATCTCTATGACCCGGCTTTGCCCGCCAGCCATGGCCTGGGCTATGTCTCCATAGGCCGCCCCGCGCACCCGCCGCGCTGAAACAACCCTGCAGGCCATGACCTGCAGGGCTTGGCAACGGTTGCGGCTACGCCAGCGGCAGCTCGATCACAAAGCTCGCGCCGCGCTGGCCGTCCAGCCTGGCCTCGCAGCGCGCGCTGCCGCCATGGCGTTCGGCGATCGAGCGCACCAGCGACAGGCCCAGGCCCACGCCGCCGGAGCGCTCGCTGGCGCCGGGCAGCCGGTAGAACTTCTCGAAGATCCGCTCGCGCTGCGGCTCGGGCACGCCGGGGCCATGGTCTTCCACACGGATCATCGCCGTGCGGCCCTGCCGCGCCAGCGAGAGCGTGATCTCGCCCTGGCTGTAGCGGCGCGCGTTCTCCAGCAGATTGCGCACGGCGCGGCGCAGCAGTCTGGAGACGCCCTGCACCTCCAGCGGGCCGTCGGTCTGCAGGTCCAGCTCGGCGCCGATGCGCGCGCATTCCTCGGCCGCCAGGCCGATCAGGTCCATGGACTCCACCGTACCCACATCCACCTCGCGCATGTCCAGCCGGCTGGCCAGCAGGATCTCGTCGACGAGCTGGTCGAGTTCCGTGATGTTGCGCTGTATCTCGGCCTTGGAACGCGCGCTGGCCGGGTCGTCACCCATGAACTCCAGGCCCATGCGGATGCGCGTGAGCGGCGAGCGCAGCTCATGCGAGGCATTGGCCAGCAGCGACTTGTGCGAGGTGACCAGCGCCTCGATGCGCGCCGCCGCGGCATTGAACTGATGGGCGAGATCGGCCACCTCATCATGGCCGTGCTCGGGCACGCGCACCGACAGGTCGCCCTCGCCGAAGCGCTTCACGCCCCGCTGCAGGCTTTCCAGCCGCTTGAGCAGGCGGCGGATGATGGGAAACACGCCGACCACCACCGCCACGCCCACCAGCCCCAGCATCCACAGGAAGCCGAATGGCGGGCGCAGCCAGAACGCGACCGCACCGTCGCGCGGCGGCGGACGCCCTTCGCGCCATTCGCGCGGCGCCAGCCACAGCTGATAGGTCTTGTCATCGTTGCCGGTGATTTCAAAGCGCACGCCATCGCCGGGCAGGCCCGGCACGCGGGTGGCCCGGCCTTCGACCAGTACCTCGCCATCGGGGCCGTTCATGACCATTTCGCGCGACGGCGGCGTGCTGCTGTTCTGCGCACGCTGCTCTTCGGCAATCTTCCAGGCCCAGGCCACGCACAGCGTCAACGCCGCCACGCCGACCACCACGGCCAGCCAGATGCGCAGATACAGGCGCTGGGAAAAAACATGCAGCAGTTTCATTCACTCATCTCCATCGCCGCCCTGGCGCCTGATTTGAACCAGCATGCACCAAGCCAGAGGCCGCCAGCAAGGGCCGCCCCGCCGCAAAGGCGGCCGTCCCCCTGGGGGGAAGCCGCGCAGCGGCTCAAGGGGGGTCATTTCAATCCTGCTGCTTGGCAAACACATAGCCCACGCCGCGCACGGTCAGGATGCGCTTGGGGCTCTTGGGGTCGGCCTCGATCGCCGCGCGGATGCGGCCCATGTGCACGTCGATGGAACGGTCGAAGGCTTCCAGTTCGCGGCCGCGCACGGCCTCCATGATCTGGTCGCGCGTCAGCACCCGGCCCGCACGTTCGGCCAGCGCCACCAGCAGATCGAACTGGTAGGAGGTCAGCTCGGCGGCCTGATCGCTCACGGCGACGGTGCGCGCATCGCGGTCTATCTCCAGGCTGCCAAAGCGCATCACGGCGGTGGACGGCGCCGGGCCTTCGCTGCCCTTGCGGCGCAGAATGGCGCGAATGCGGGCCAGCAGCTCGCGCGGCTCGAAAGGTTTGGGCAGATAGTCGTCGGCGCCAAGCTCCAGGCCGATGATGCGGTCCATGGGATCGCCCTTGGCCGTCAACATCAGCACCGGCACCTGCGCGGTGGCGCCCGGCATGGAGCGGATGCGGCGGCAGACCTCCAGCCCGTCCATATCGGGCAGCATCAGGTCCAGGATCACCAGATCGGGCGGCTCGGCCACCGCGCCGTCCATCGGCTGCAGCCGCTCCAGACCGCTTTTGCCGTCGGCCATATGGGCCACTTCCAGGCCGTTGTTGCCCAGATAGTCGCCCACCATTTGCGCCAGGCGGACGTCGTCCTCAATCATCAGAAGTCGGTGCGTGCTCATAGAGGGCAGTGTAGTCATGCTCGCGCCTTGCGTTTGGTTCAAGGCCACATGCTGCAGCGCACAGGTGAGTTGCTCTTGTCTGCTGCGTAAAGTTGGGTAAACGCCCGCCATGCAGCAAGAAAACCATAGCTAACAGCGCCAATACATCAAGCGTTGGAGCCAAATTTCACCTTGGACGCCAGATAGATCAGCAACAGCACCGGCAGGCCCATCAGCGCCGTGGTGTGGAAAAACGCCTGGTAACCATAGGCATCCACGAAAGCGCCGGAGAAGCCGGCCAGCCATTTGGGCATGAGCAGCATCATGGAGCTGAACAGCGCGTACTGGGTCGCCGAGTACTGCACATTGGTCAGGCCCGAGAGATAGGCGATGAAGGCCGCGGAAGCGATGCCGCCCGACAGATTGTCCGCGCTGACCACCCAGACCAGCGCAAACACGTCATGGCCGCGCGTGGCCAGCCAGGCAAACAGCATATTGGTGCAGGCCGAGAGCACCGCACCCAGCATGAGCACGCGCATCACCCCCCAGCGCACGGCCATGGAGCCGCCCACGAAGCCGCCGGCCAGCGTCATGATGACGCCGAACACCTTGGTCACGGCTGCCACCTCGTCCTTGGTGTAGCCCATGTCCACATAGAAGGGATTGGCCATGATGCCCATGACCACGTCGCTGACCCGGTACAGGCCGATCAGCGCCAGCAGCAGCAGCGCATGCCAGCGGTAGCGGCCGATGAAATCGGCGAACGGCGCGATCAGCGCGCCCTTGATCCATTCGGCCGCATTGCGCGCCGGAGCCATGGGCCTGGCTTCGGGCTCGGGCGACAGCAGCACCGTGATCATGCCCACCAGCATGCTCGCCGCCATCACCGTATAAGCCACATGCCAGGCATGGACCACATAGCCCTGCAGCTCGCCCTGAACCTGCGAGGCCACCCACAGCACGCCCGCACCGGCCCAGATCATGGCCAGGCGATAGCCGGTCTGGTAGGTCGCGGCCAGGGCCGCCTGCTTTTCCAGCGCGGCCGACTCGATGCGGAAAGCGTCGAGCGCGATGTCCTGGGTGGCCGAGCCGAAGGCCACCAGCAGCGCGCACATGACCAGCGGCTGCAGCGCCTGCTTGGGATCCATGAACGACATGCCCAGCAGGCCCGCCACGATCAGCAGCTGCGAGAACAGCAGCCAGCTGCGGCGCCGCCCCAGCAGCCGGTTCAGCACGGGCAGCGGCAGCCTGTCCACCAGCGGTGACCAGACCCATTTGAACGCGTAGGCCAGGCCCACCCAGCTCAGAAAGCCGATGGTGGTCCGATCGATCTCCGCCTCGCGCAGCCAGAAGCTCAGGGTTCCCAGCACCAGCAGCAGCGGCAATCCCGCGGAAAAGCCCAAGGCCAGCATGCGCAGGCTCGCGGGCTGGGCGTAGATCTTGAAGGCCTGGCCCCAGCCTCGTTTCGGGGCGGCTTCTTCGGCGGTGTTGAGGGTGCTGGAAGTTTTGAACGACTCGGTCATGGTCTGGCTCTCTGGGGCAGAAGGCATTATCGGTTGCCCATGCCCCGGTGCAGGCGCTAACATCGCCTACCCCGCCGCCAGGTCTATCCGCAATCGTGCCCATGAGCAAGGACTCGCCGCCCACCCGACCTGCGCTTTTGCAAGCGCAGACCTCGGTGCGCCGCTACAGCGGCGAACATCAGGCCCATGCCCACGACCATGCGCAGATTCTGTTCGCGCTGCGGGGCCGCATGGAACTGGAGGTCGGCAGGCAGTCCGGCTTTGTGGACAGCGCCTGCGGCATGGTCATCCCCGCGGGCACCGATCATGGCTACCTGGCCCAGCCCCAGACCCAAGTCTTCGTGATCGATGCGCCCATGGCTCCAGGCCTGGACCGGCTGCGGCGCTTCGCGGTCCCGCCGCCGCTGCGCTTTCCCGTCTCCAGCCTGTCGACCGCGGCGCAGATGGCCCTGGTGCTGCAAGCCCCTTCCCTGCTGCAGCGCCGCGGCCTGGACCTGCAGTGGCTGCAGCAGCGCGTGCAGGCGGCCCTGCACGAGAGCTGGCCCACGGCGCGGCTGGCCGAGCTGATGCATCTGAGCGTGGCCCAGTTCCATGCGCGCTTTGTGGAGCTCACGGGTCACACGCCCCAGGACTGGCTGCGCGGCCTGCGCCTGGATGCGGCCACGCAGCAGCTCAGGCAGGGCGCGGCGCTGGAACTCACCGCACTGCGCTGCGGCTATGCCTCGGCCAGCGCCCTGGCCTATGCGCTGCGGCGCGAACGCGGCGTGACCTCGCGCCAGCTGCGCGCCGTCCGCTGAGCCGCCTCAGCGCAAGCGTTTCTCGACAGTTGAGCCGCGGCGGGCCGCGCATGATGGCTGCATCATGTCTTCCGTCTCCACTCTCTCTTCCCCTGCTTCCGGCGCCTCGCTGGGCCCCGTGGGTCTGGTGCTGGCCGCGGCCATGCTCTGGGGCACCACGGGCACGGCGCAGCACTTCGCGCCCGCTCAGCTCTCGCCCTACTGGGTGGGCGGCTTGCGCATGGCCATGGCCGCGCTGTTCTTCCTGGGGCTGACCCTGATGCTGGACCGCGGGCGCCCGGCATCGCCGCCACGCTGGGGCCGGCTGCTGTTCTGCGGCCTGTGCATGGCCGTCTACAACCTCAGCTTCTTTGCGGGCGTGCGCGCCAGCGGCGTGGCCCTGGGCACGGCGCTGGCCATAGGCAGCGGCCCCATCTGGGCCGGTCTCATGCAGGCCGTGGTGCAAAAGCGCATGCCCGGCGCGCAGTGGTGGCTGGGCACCTGCACCGGCGTGAGCGGCGGCATTGTCATGGCGCTGGCCGCCACCGATCGCCAGCAGCTGCCCTGGGCCGGCATGGCGCTGTGCTTGCTGGCCGGCCTGTCCTATGCGGCCTATGCGCTGGTCAATCAGGCCCTGGTGGTGCAGGGCCGCGTCGCCAGGGTCAACGCCTGGGTGTTCGGCTGCTCGGCGCTGATGTCCCTGCCTCTGGCCGCATGGCTGGGCGGGCCGCTACAGGCCGGCGTCGGCGGCTGGGCCGTGGTGGTCTATCTGGGCATGGTGGCCACGGGCCTCGCCTATCTGCTGTTCTCCGTGGGCCTGCGCGGCATGTCGGCAGCCACGGGGGTGGCGCTGAGCAAGGCCGAGCCCATCACGGCCTTCATGCTGTCTCTGCTGGTGGTCGGCGAGCGCCCGGCCTGGTGGTCCGTATTGGGCCTGCTGGGGGTGATAGGCGGCCTGTGGCTGGTGGTGCGGGCCGAGCGCAGCAGCCAGCAGCGGTCCTGCCTCGCATAGACTTGGCGGATGCGCCTCCTCTCCACTCCTGGCCTGTCTGCCCCCCGCTGCCTGCTGCTGGCCCTGGCCTGCGCCGCGCTGCTGCACGCCCCGGCGCAGGCCCAGGTGGATGTGGGCAATGCCTCGGTCCTGCGGCGCCTGGTGCCCGCGGAAACCCTGGAGAACGCCGCCACGCAGCAATATCAGGAGCTTTTGCAGCAGGCCAGGGCCCAGGGGGCGCTTGCAGGCAGTGACAACGCCCAGCTGCAGCGCCTGCGCGGCATCGCCCAACGCCTCATTCCCCATGCCGTGCAATGGAATCCGCGCGCCAACCAGTGGCGCTGGGAAGTCAATCTGATAGCCAGCAAGCAGATCAATGCGTTCTGCATGCCCGGCGGCAAGATCGCCTTCTACACCGGCATCATCGACCAGCTCAAGCTCAGCGACGACGAGATCGCCATGGTCATGGGTCACGAGATGGCGCATGCGCTGCGCGAGCATTCGCGCGAGCAGCTGGCCAAGAACCAGGCCACCAGCATCGGCATATCGCTGGGCGCGCAACTGCTGGGCCTGGGCGATATCGGCAGCGCCGCGGCGCGGTTTGGCGGGCAGCTGCTGAGCCTCAAGTTCAGCCGCGGCGACGAAAGCGAAGCCGATCTGGTGGGACTGGAGCTGGCCGCCCGCGCGGGCTACAACCCGCAGGCCTCGGTCAGCCTGTGGCGCAAGATGGGCGAGGCCACGGGCAACGGCGGCATAGGCTTTCTCTCCACCCACCCCACGGGCCCGGACCGCATACGTCAGCTGGAAAGCAATGTGCCGCGCGTGATGCCCCTGTACGAGCAGGCCCGCCGCCGCTAACCGCGTTCAGCAGCCGAGCTGCGCGCGCAGCTGCTCCAGGCTTTGCTCCAGGCTCTTGCCGCTGGTGTCTAGCAGATGGTCGGCCTTGGAATAAAACGCCGAGCGTCCGTCCAGGATGCGACGCAGATCGTCCATGGCCTCGGGGTTGGCGGCCATGGGACGGGTATCGCCCTGAGCCACGACACGCCCCATATGTTCCTCGGGCCTGGCCTGCAGCCAGACCGTGGTGCAGTGGCTGAGCAGCTCGTTGAAGGTCGCGGGGTCAGACACGATGCCGCCCGGCGTGGCGATCACCACATCGCTGTAGATCTGCACGGCCTCCTCCAGAGCCCGGCGCTCGTAGCGCCGGTAGGCGCCGGCGCCATACAGGTCATAGATTTCGCGCACGCTGCAGCCGGCCACGCGCTCGATTTCCTGGTTCAGCTCCAGAAACGGCACGTTCAGATGCTCGGCCAGCATGCGTCCCAGCGTGGACTTGCCCGCGCCGCGCAGGCCTATGAGCGCGATGCGCGAGCCGCGGTGCGGATCGCCGCTGGGCGCCGTGCCCAGGATCTCGCCCGCGGCCAGGCGCACGCGGTGCAGGTCCTGCTCGCTGCGGCCTTCGAGCAGCTCGCGCAGCAGCAGCCATTCGGCGCTGGAGGCCGTCACATCGCCGAGCAGCTCGGCCATGCTGCACTGCAGCGCCAGCGCGATCTGGTGGAGCACCAGAATGGAGACATTGCCGGTGCCGTATTCGAGGTTGGCCAAATGCCGCTCCGACACCTGGGCGCTGGCAGCCAGATTGCGGCGCGTCAGACCCCGGCGCGCGCGCAGATTGCGCACGCGCTCCCCCAATGCCTGCAGCAGCGGACTCTTGCCTGCCTCGTCCCCTTCCGCCACGGATGCGGATGCCATGTCTAACTGATCCATAAAGCTCCCCAGAGGGCGTGAATGATAAACAGTCGGGGTTAACGCCAATCATGCAATATATTGCTTGACACTCAATTGTCCCCTAATTATCTTTAGATTGCACGCACAATATTGCATGTTTCATCGAAGATTTGATGCTGATCAGAACAGCACTTCAGGAGACAACATGGCCGCCCCCACCGCCACGCCCTCGCTTGAGACCTTTCAACAGCTGGTCGCAACTGTCGCCCAAAGCCTGGACGGACGCGCTTTGGATGCCGAACTCGCGACCTGGCTCAATGCGCACTATGGTGCAGACAGCGCCTGGTATGAGCGCATGCGCGCGGCCTGCGCCAGCGGCGTGGCGCAGGGCTGGCTCTGCCAGCGCGAAAACGCGGGCATACGCTGGGGCCGCGTGTTCGAAGCCGGTCCCGCGCTCGGCGGCTTCTCGGTCGACGTGGTGCAGATGAAAGACCTTGCCGGACCGCACCATGCCCACCCGCTGGGCGAGATAGATCTCATCCTGCCCATCACTCCCGGCGCGCTGTTCGACGGCCACCCTGCGGGCTGGTGCGTCTACGGCCCGGGCAGCGCCCACCGGCCCACGGTCAGCCAGGGCGAGGCCTGGGTGCTCTATCTGCTGCCAGCAGGGCAGATCCAGTTCACACGCGCTGCGGCCTGAAGCCGCAGCCCCGCTTTCTTCCATTTGCAGAGGTCAAGGTCATGACAGAGTTACTTGCCAACCATGTTGCGGGCCGCTGGCAAACCGGCACCGGCCCGGGCAGCGCCTTGCTGGACCCGGTGCTAGGAACCGAGCTGGTGCGCGTGGATGCCACGGGTCTGGATCTGGCAGCTGCCTTTGCCTTTGCGCGCGACGCCGGCGGCAAGGCCTTGCGCGCCATGAGCTATGCCCAGCGCGCCAGGCTGCTGGCCGATGTGGCCGCCGTGCTGCAAAGCCATCGCGATGCCTATTACGAAATCTCCACGGCCAACAGCGGCACGGTGAAGGACGACACGGCCGTGGATGTGGACGGCGGCATCTACACGCTGGGCCAGTACGCCAGATGGGGGGCGGCCCTGGGCGATACCCGGCATCTCGACGATGGCGCGGCCGTGGCGCTGGCCAAGGAGGGTGTATTCCAGTCCCGGCATCTGCAGGTGCCCACGCGCGGTCTGGCCTTGTTCATCAATGCCTTCAACTTTCCCGGCTGGGGGCTGTGGGAAAAAGCCGCACCGGCCCTGCTCTCGGGCGTGCCCATCATCGTCAAGCCCGCCACGGCCACGGCCTGGCTCACGCAGCGCATGGTCCGGGACGTGATCGAGGCCGGCGTGCTGCCGCCGGGCGCGCTGTCCATCATCTGCGGCAGCTCGGCCGGGCTGCTGGACCAGTTGCAGCCCATGGATGTGGTTTCGTTCACGGGGTCGGCCGCCACGGCCGCCACCATACGTTCGCATGCGGCCGTCACCCGCGATTCCGTGCGCTGCAATATCGAGGCCGACAGCGTGAACTGCGCGCTGCTGCTGCCCAGCCACGCGGCCGCCAGCGAGGCCCTGGCCCTGCTGGCGCGCGAGGTGGCGCGCGAGATGACGGTCAAGTCCGGCCAGAAATGCACGGCCATACGCCGCGTGCTGGTGCCGCAAGCGCAGTATGATGACCTGGCCCAGGCCATAGCCGCGCAGCTGGCCAAGACCAGCGTGGGCAACCCGCGCCATGAAGGCGTGCACATGGGCTCGCTGGTCAGCCGTGTGCAGTACGACACCGTGCAACAGGGCCTGAACCAGCTGCTCGCGCATACCGATGCGCTCTACGACGGCAGACAGAGCCCGCTGGTCGACGCCGATCCCGCGATTGCCGCCTGCGCCCGGCCCGTGCTGCTGGGAACCCGGGACCCCGATGGTTGCGCGCTGGTGCACGACATGGAGGTCTTCGGCCCCGTGGCCACGCTGCTGCCTTACCGCGATCTGGAGCACGGCCTGGCCCTGGCCCATCGCGGCCAGGGCTCGCTGGTCTGCTCTCTGTATGGCGAGGATGCGGGCGCCCTGGCCGCTGCGGCCGGCGAGCTCGCGGCCAGCCATGGCCGCGTGCATGTGGTCACGCCCGATGTGGGCAAGCTGCATACGGGCCACGGCAACGTCATGCCCCAGTCCCTGCACGGCGGCCCCGGCCGTGCCGGCGGCGGCGCCGAACTCGGCGGCCTGCGGGCACTGGACTTCTATCACCGCAAGAGCGCCATCCAGGCCGCGCCCCAGGTCCTGCAAGCGCTTGCTCAAAGCGCAGGAGTGTGAACCATGGTCGACTTCAGCCAGCCCTTCAACTTCGCCCAGCATCTGTTCGAGCTCAACCAGACGCGCGGCGCCAAGATGGCCTATACCGACGATCACGGCACCCTGAGCTATGCCCAGCTGCAGGAACAGGCGCGGCGCCTGGCCCAGGGCCTGACGGCCGCCGGCATCCACCGCGAAGAGCGCGTGCTGCTGCTCATGCACGATATGCGCGAGTGGGTGGTCTCGTTTCTGGGAGCCATGTACGCCGGCGTGGTGCCGGTTGCCGTCAATACCTTGCTGACGCCCGAAGACTATGTCTACATGCTCGAGCACAGCCGCGCCCAGGCCGTGCTGACCAATGGCGCGCTGGTGCCCGTGGTGCAGCAGGCGCTGGAGCGGGCGCAGCACGAGGTCGGCCATGTCTGGGTGGCCCATCCCGAAGAATCGCCCCAGGGGCTGCCCCCGGCTTTCGAGCCCCTGCAGCCCTGGCTGGACCGGCAGCCACCCCTGGCCCAGGCCGTCAAGACCCGGGGCGACGACCCGGGCTTCTGGCTGTATTCCTCGGGCTCCACCGGCAGGCCCAAGGGCGCGGTCCATACCCATGCCAACCCGTACTGGACGGCCGAGCTCTACGGCAAGCCGCTGCTGGGCCTGAGCGAGAACGATGTCTGCTTTTCCGCCGCCAAGCTCTACTTCGCCTATGGCCTGGGCAATGCGCTGACCTTTCCGCTCAGCGTGGGAGCCAGCGTGGTGCTGATGGCCGAGCGCCCCACGCCGGACGCCACGTTTGCACGCTGGACCCGCCACCAGCCCACGGTGTTCTTCGGCGCTCCCACGGGCTTTGCGGGCATGCTGGCCCATGCCGCCTTGCCGGCGCGCGAACAGGTCAGCCTGCGCATGTGCTCATCGGCGGGCGAGGCGCTGCCGGCCGAGATCGCCCAGCGCTTCAAGGAGCACTTCGGCGCCGACATCGTGGACGGCATAGGCTCGACCGAGATGCTGCACATCTTCATCTCCAACCGGCCCGGCGACATACGCTACGGCAGCACCGGCAAGCCCGTGCCCGGCTATGAGGTAGAGCTGCGCGGCGAAGACGGCAGGCCCGTGGCCGATGGCGAGATCGGCGACCTCTATATCAAGGGCCCCAGCGCGGCGCTGATGTACTGGTGCAACCGCGACAAGAGCCGCGACACCTTCCAGGGCGTCTGGCTCAAGAGCGGCGACAAATACGTGCGCGACGCCGAGGGCTACTACACCTATGCGGGGCGCAGCGACGACATGCTCAAGGTCAGCGGCATCTATGTCTCGCCCTTCGAGGTCGAGTCCACGCTGCAGCAACACCCGGCCGTGCTCGAAGCCGCGGTGATCGGCGTGACCGACGAGCAGGGGCTGACCAAGACCAAGTCCTATGTGGTGTGCAAGCCCGGCCGGTCCACGACCGAGCAGGAGCTCAAGGCCTTTGTGAAGGAGCGCCTGGCGCCCTACAAATACCCGCGCTTCATCGAATTTGTCGACGAGCTGCCCAAGACCGCGACCGGCAAGATCCAGCGCTTTCGCCTGCGCGAACGCGATGCGAAAAACGGCTGAGCCGTCATGCATGCAGCGCCAGCGGCTATGCCGGCCGAGCTTGCCGGACTAGGGCAATCGCCGGTATTGCTTTAAATCTAAAGTTGTTAGAGTGCGCACAAAAGAGCCCTGCGCGGCCGCGTGACGGGGACGACTCGAGTGTATCCATGCCTTCACAGACCAATCACCAGGAGACAAGCATGAGCAAGCAATGGGCAATCTGGAGCGCGATCGCCATGGCAGCCGCCGCAAGCTGCGGCAGCGCCATGGCGCAGGAGAAGATCAAGGTCGGCTTCATGCTGCCCTATAGCGGCACCTATGCGGCGCTGGGCAATGCGATCGAAAACGGCTTTCGCATGTATGTGGGAGAGCAGGGCGGCAAGCTCGGCGGACGCGAGATCGAATTCTTCAAGGTCGACGACGAGTCCGATCCCGCCAAGGCCACCGACAACGTCAACCGCCTGATCAAGCGCGACAAGGTGGACGTGATCGTGGGCACGGTGCACTCGGGCGTGGCCATGGCCATGGCCAAGGCCGCCAAGGAAAGCGGCACCGTGCTCATCGTGCCCAATGCGGGCGCCGATGCGGTGACCGGCCCCATGTGCGCGCCGAATATCTTCCGCAGCTCGTTCACCAACTGGCAGACCGCCTACCCCATGGGCGTGGTCGCGGCCAAGGAGGGCAAGAAGAACGCCATGACCATCACCTGGAAGTACGCGGCCGGCGAGGAAGCCGTCAACGGCTTCAAGGAAGGCTTCGAGAAGAACGGCGGCAAGGTCAGCAAGCAGCTGACCCTGCCCTTCCCCAATGTGGAATTCCAGGCCCTGCTGACCGAGATCGCCGCGGCCAAGCCCGATGCGGTGTTTTCCTTCTTCGCGGGCGCCGGCGCCGTGAAGTTCGTCAAGGACTATCACGCCTCGGGCCTGTCCAAGACCATTCCGCTCTACGGCCCCGGCTTCCTCACCGACGGCACGCTGGAAGCCCAGGGCGAAGCCGCGCAAGGCATGCAGACCACGCTGCACTATGCGGACGAGCTGGGCACCGAGCGCGACAAGAACTTCCGCACCAGCTACGCCAAGAGCTACAAGCTGCAGCCCGACGTCTATGCGGTGCAAGGCTATGACGCCGCGCAGATGCTGGCCGTGGGCCTGAAGGCGGCCGGCGGCGACATGGCCAAGAAGGATGCATTCCGCACCGCCATCGAGAAGGCCACGATCGCCAGCCCGCGCGGCGACTTCACCCTGAGCAAGGCCCACAACCCCGTGCAGGACATCTATCTGCGCAAGGTGGAGGGCAAGGAAAACAAGAAGGTCGGCGTGGCCGTCAAGGCCTTGGCCGACCCCGCACGCGGCTGCCGCATGTAATGGGCGCGCTCAATACAGGCCTTGATACGTCGTTGCATTGCCTTGCCGCACCTGTGGTGCTGTCTGCGGCAACGCGCCTCGTCTCAAGCGCGAATCTGCGATTCGCCGGCCTGTATTGACCGCCAGTTTGTCAACGCGCTTTCACAAGGATTGCCGTGGATCTCGCCACCTTTCTGGTGCAGTGCCTGAACTCGCTTCAGTACGGGCTGCTGCTGTTTCTGCTGGCCTCGGGCCTGACCCTGATCTTCGGCATCATGGGCGTGATCAATCTGGCCCATGGCAGCTTCTACATGATCGGCGCCTATCTGGCGTTCTCGCTGGCGCCCTGGCTGGGCCAGCACTTCATCACCATGCTGGTGGTCGGCGTGCTGCTGGCCGTGGTGCTTGGCTATTTTCTCGAATGGGCCTTCTTCAGCTTTCTCTATGAACGCGACCACCTGCAGCAGGTGCTGATGACCTACGGCCTGATACTCGTGTTCGAGGGTCTGCGCACCATTCTGGTGGGCAACGATGTGCATGGCGTGGACAAGCCCGGCTGGCTGTCGGGCAGCTTCTCGCTGCTGGGCATGATGCAGTACCCTTGGTACAACGTATTCGCGGCGCTGGCCTGCCTGCTGGTGGCGCTGCTGATGTACTACACCGTCAACCGCACGCGGCTGGGCATGATGATCCGCGCCGGCGCCAGCAACCGCGACATGGTGCGCGGCCTGGGCATCAATATCCAGCGCCTCTACCGCATCGTCTTCGCCGTGGGCGTGGCCCTGGCCGCGCTGGCCGGCATGATCGCCGCGCCCATGAGCTCGGTCTACCCGAATATGGGCTCCAGCGTGCTCATCATCTGCTTTGTGGTCGTCGTGATCGGCGGCATAGGCTCGATCACGGGAGCGCTGATCGCCTCGCTGCTGGTGGGCTTTGTCGATACCTTCGGCAAGGTGTTCTTCCAGGAGCTCAGCGGCATGAGCATCTATCTGCTCATGGCCGTCATTCTTGTCTGGCGACCTGAAGGTCTGATGGGGAAAAGATGACACCCCCCCTGAGTCGCTTCGCGCCTTCCCCCTCTCTGGCGCTACGCGCCGGAGGGGGACGACACCTTCGCTGCGGCGCGGCCGGCCAGGCCCTTGCTCGGTGCCCCCTGCCTGGCTCACGCCAGTTTTACAAGCAGTGCCAAGGATCACTGATATGAGCGACACCTCCTATACGCCGCTGCCGCAGTCCAACCAGGCCTATGCCGAGGCTCCCGCAGTGAGCAACCAGAGCCGCCCCATACGTTCCAAAAGCGTGTGGATGAGCACGGTGCTGCCTTTGTCGGTGGCCCTGCTGCTGGCCCTGGCCCAGCCCTTCTGGTCCGGCTACCTGTCCGATCTGGTCGTCAAGATCATGATCCTGTCCATCTTCGCGCTGAGCCTGCACATACTCGTGGGCGGCGCGGGGCTGGTGAGCCTGGGCCATGCGGCCTATTTCGGCCTCGGCGCCTATGCGGCCGTGAAGGCCGCGGGCCAGGACGGCAGCAGCTTCGCCCTCATGCTGGGCGCGGCCCTGGCCGCATCGGGCCTCTACGCGCTGCTGGTCGGCGCGCTGAGCCTGCGCACCAAAGGCGTGTACTTCATCATGGTCACGCTGGCGTTTGCACAGCTGGCGTTCTTCGTGGTGCATGACGTGGGCTATTTCGGCGGCAGCGACGGCATCTACCTCATGCAGCGCCCGGCCCTGGGCGCCCTGGACCTGGAAAACGCCACCACCCTGTACTACGTGGTGCTGGCCGCCCTGGTGCTGGTCTATGCCTTCATCGCCATGCTGCGCCATTCGCGCTTCGGCCATGCGCTGGCCGGCATCCGCGTCAACGAGCAGCGCATGCGCGCCGCGGGCTTTGCCACCTACTGGTACAAGCTCGCGGGCTTTGTGATCGCCGGCACTCTGGCCGGCCTGGCGGGCTTTCTGCTGGCCGCCCGCGACGCCGTGGTGAACCCCGAGCTGCTGGCCTGGCACCACTCCGGCGAGGTGCTGCTGATGCTGATCCTCGGCGGCGTGGGCTCGCTGCGCGGCGCCGTGCTGGGCACCATCACCTTTGTGCTGCTCAAGGAGCTGCTGAGCACGCACGCCATCATGGGCAATGCGGCCGACCACTGGCAGCTGACCCTGGGCATGGCCATCATCGTACTCGTGGCCCTGCTGCCCAAGGGCCTGGTGGGCATCAACGACAGATGGCAGAAAAAAGCCCAGGCGGCCGCAGCGCAAGCGTCGGCAGCCAGCCATCAAGGAGCAGACCATGACTGAGGCGGGCATGATTCCCAAGATGTCGGTGCGCGGCCTGACGCGGCACTTTGGCGGCCTGGTGGCGGTGAATCAGGTGGACATCGATCTGCATGCCGGCGAGGTCCATGCGGTCATAGGCACCAATGGCGCGGGCAAGTCCACGCTGATCAACATGCTCTCGGGCGAGATAGCGGCCAGCAGCGGCAGCATCCTGCTGGAGGGCGGCGATGTCACCCAGATGCCCCAGCCCCGGCGCGCCAAGGCCGGCATAGGCCGCAGCTACCAGCGCACCACCATCTTTCCCGAGTTCACGGTGCTCGAGAACTGCCGCCTGACCGCGCAGGCCCAGGCCGGAGCGCGGCCGTGGCGGATCTGGGAGTCCGCCCAGCATTGCGCCGCCAGCCTGGAGCGCGCGCACACGGCCCTGGCGCGCGCAGGCCTGGCCCCGCATGCCCAGCGCCTCGCGGGCAGCCTGAGCCATGGAGCCAAGCGCCAGCTCGAGGTCGCCATGTGCCTGGCGACCGAGCCCCAGGTGCTGCTGCTCGACGAGCCGCTGGCCGGCATGGGCGCCGAGGAAACCGAACGCATGCTGGAGCTGCTGCAGGAGCTCAAGACCGGCCACGCCGTGCTGCTGGTGGAGCACGATATGGACGCGGTGTTCCGCATCGCCGATCGCATCACCGTCATGGTCAACGGCAGCGTGGTGGCCACGGGCACGCCCGAACAGATACGCGTCGATCCCCTGGTGCGCAGCGCCTATCTCGGAGAGGAAGAACATGCTTGACATCAAGCCCCCCCTGAGCGGCAATGCCGCTTCCCCCCAGGGGGACGACAGCCTCGCTGCGGGGCGGCCCTTGCTTGCTGTCTCTGAGTTGGCTCGTGCCAATTCGAACCACGCCATGTTCGGCGTGCAGGAACTGCACACTTATTACGGCGACAGCCATATCCTGCACGGCGTCTCGCTGGCCCTGCCGCAGGGCCGGGCCGTGGGCCTGCTGGGCCGCAACGGCATGGGCAAGACCACGCTGATCCGCACGCTGATGGGCTATGTGCCCGCGCGCCGCGGCAAGGTCTTTGCCGACGGCCGGGAGGTGAGCGGCGCCGCTCCCGAAAAAATGGCGCGCCTGGGCATAGGCTATGTGCCCGAAGGACGCGGCGTGTTCCCCAATCTCTCGGTCAAGGAGAACCTGCTGATGAGCGCGCGCGCAGGCCTGGACGGCAGACGGGACTGGAGCTATGAGCGCGTGCTGGAGACCTTTCCGCGCCTCAAGGAACGGCTGTCCAACGGCGGCCACCAGCTCTCGGGCGGCGAGCAGCAGATGGTCGCCATCGGCCGCGCGCTGATGACCAATCCGCGCCTCATGATCCTCGACGAGGCCACCGAGGGCCTGGCCCCGCTGGTGGTGGCCGAGATCTGGCGCGTGATTGCGCAGATTCGCGCCACCGGCATCTCCACCCTGATCGTGGACCGCGACTACAAGAAGGTGCTGGCCCATACCGATAGCGCGGCCGTGATGGAAAAAGGCCGGCTGGCCCTGCAAGCTCCATCGGCGCAGCTGCTGCAGCAGCCCGAGCAGCTATCCGCCTTGCTGGGCGTTTGAGCCAGAAGGCCGTCAGGCCCTTTGCCCATCGGCGCCAGCAGCTACGATGATTTGAGCGACTCCGCATCCAGGCGCACATTCTTCGCGGCCTCGGGCGGCAGAATCGCCATGGTCAGGCTGCAGCTGCAGGTGAGCTTGCCCTCCTCGTCGCGCAGCTCTATGCCCCAGACATGGGTGGTGCGCCCCAGATGCGTGGGACGCGCCGTGGCCGTGATCCAGCTGCCCTTGCGCCCCGCGCGCACATGGTTGGCCGAAACGCTCAGGCCCACGCAGCGATAGCCCTGGGGAATGGAACAGGCCGCGGCCATGGAGCCCAGGGTTTCGGCCAGCACCACGCTGATGCCGCCGTGCAGAATGCCGTAGGGCTGGCAGGTGCGCTCGTCCACATGGACCCGGGCGCAGACATAGTCGTCGCCGTACTCGGTGAACTCGATGCCCAGATGGGAGATTGCCGTGTTGACGCTGCCTGCGTTCAGTGCTTTGAGATCAAGCTCTCGGGTCCAGATTGCCATATCGATCCTCTGTGCGGTCAATCAATGAGAAGCCTGCGTTGAGGCAGGCACCATAGCTTCTTCATACCGGAGCAAACCATCCTCGGGCAAAGGCCACCAGGGGGCGCGTGAGGTCACATGCTGGTGACTGGCCAATGAGGTCTTGGTTGGCTCATCGAGCAAGCCGGCGCGTATGCGCAGTACACCGACCAGACTGCTGCGCTGGCTGTAAACCGGCGAACCGCATTGCGGGCAGAAGGCGCGCAGCTTGCCTGGCGAGGATTCGAAGTGACGTAGCTGATCGTGCCCCGCAATCCAGCGGATCTGCTCCTGCTTCACCGGAATATTGGTAGCCAGCGGTCCGCCCTGGGCTTTGCGGCACTGGCTGCAGTGACAGACTTGAATCCCGGCCAGTTCGCCGTGAATCACAAACCTCACCTGTCCGCACAGACAGGAGCCTGTGGTGATGGCCGTGGAGTCTTCCGAAATCTGGTGAATATGCATGGCGCGAAACGGGTTGCAGCATGAAAAAAGGACGGTCTGAAACCGACCGTCCTTGATGCTACTGGAAGCGCCGGGCGCCACGCCAGCGCCAAGCGGACTATGCAGTCGCGCGCATGTCACCGGTTTCGGTGAAACGCTCGTGCCAGCTCAGGGCCTCGCGCAGGATATGCGGCGTGTGCTGTGCGCCCTGCTGGCGCGCACGGTCAAAGTAGTCCTGCAGCTGGTCGCGATAGTCGGGGTGGGCGCATTGGTCGATGATGACCTGCGCGCGCTGCTTGGGCGACAGGCCGCGCAGGTCGGCCAGGCCCTGCTCGGTGACGATGATCTGGGTGTCGTGCTCGGTGTGGTCCACATGCGAGCACATGGGCACGATGCAGCTGATCTTGCCGTCCTTGGCCACCGAGGGGGTCACGAAGAAGGACAGATAGCCGTTGCGCGCAAAGTCGCCCGAGCCGCCGATGCCGTTCATCATGCCCGTGCCCATCACATGGGTGGAGTTGATGTTGCCGTAGATATCGGCCTCGATCATGGAGTTCATGGCGATGATGCCCAGGCGGCGCACCAGCTCGGGGTGGTTCGAGATCTCCTGCGGACGCAGGATGATGCGCTCGCGGTAGAAGTCGATGTTGTCCTCGAAGTCCTTGTAGGCAGCGCTCGACAGCGAGATCGAGGTGGCCGAGGCGCGGCTCATCTTGCCCGCGCGCAGCAGGTCCAGCATGCCGTCCTGCAGCACTTCGGTAAAGCCCAGCAGGTTCTCGAACGGGCCCGTCAGCAGGCCCGCCAGCACGGCATTGGCCACATTGCCCACGCCCGACTGTATGGGCAGCATTTCCTTGGGCAGGCGGCCCATCTTCATCTCGTGGGCGAGGAAGTCGATGATGTAACCGGCTATTCTTTCGGAGTTCTCGTCGGGCGTGGCGAAGACGTTGTCGCGGTCGCCCTTGTGGGTCTCGACCACGGCGATCACCTTGGCCGGATCCACCTTCAGATAGGGCTGGCCGATGCGGTCGTCGGCATGCGTCATATTGATGGGCATGCGGCGCGGCGGGATGGCCGTGCCGTAGTAGATGTCGTGCATGCCTTCCATCTTGGCCGGCGGCTTGGTGTTGACCTCGAGGATCACCTTGTCGGCGATCTCCAGCCAGGTCTTGTTGTTGCCCACGGCCGTGGACGGGATCAGCAGGCCGTCGGCGGTCACGCCCAGCACCTCGACCACGGCAATGCTCATATGGCCCAGGAAGCCGAACCACGCATGCTGGGCCACATGGGACAGGTGCATGTCGATGAAGTCGATCTCGCCCGCGTTCACGGCCTTGCGCGCGATGGGGTCGGTGTTGAAGGGCAGGCGCTGGCCCAGGGCATGGGCTTCGGCCATCACGCCGTCGCACTCGGCGGCCGTGGAAGCGCCGGTCCAGACATTGATCTTGTAGGGCTTGCCCTGGGCATGCTCGGCCTTGGCGCGTGCGGCAATCGCCTGAGGCAGGGCCTTGGGATAGCCGGCGCCGGTAAAGCCGCTCATGCCGACATTGACGCCGTGGGGGATCAGGGCGGCCGCCTCTTCGGCCGTCATGACGCGCGAGAGGAATTCTGGGTAACGTACGCGATCTGCGATGGACATTGGATGCTCCAAACACCAAGGCTCCAGGCCAGCGCTCGGGCCCGCCAGCGCTGGCGGTGGCGTTCTATGACCCATGGGCAGCACTGAGCTGGCACCTCAAAAAAAACCGCCCGGCTAAGGGCGGCGTATCTCCAGCAGGAAATGTTACCAGTGCGGAACATAATGCCAGGACAAACCCGCAAAGGCCCCGCGCTGTCGTCAGGGGAATGTTCCCCTGGTTACCAGTCAGCCCTCAGTGGGCTTGTACCTTAGTTTCATTGTCGCGCTCGCTGAGATTCAGCAGCGCGTACAGGATGATGGCGCCGAAGGTGGCCGTGCCTATGCCTTCGAGCTTGAACTCGCCGAAAGTCAGCGTGAAATTGCCCGTGCCCAGGATCAGGGTGATGGCCGCCACGATGAGGTTTTTGTTCTGCGAGAAATCCACCTTGTTGCCGACCCAGATCTTGGCGCCGGCCACGGCGATCAAGCCGAAGACCACGATGGAGACACCGCCCATCACGGGCAGGGGAATCGCCTGGATCAGCGCTCCGAACTTGGGCGAGAAGCCCAGCAGCAGCGCCAGGATGGCCGCGCACATGAAGACGGCCGTGGAGTAGATGCGGGTTGCGGCCATCACGCCGATGTTCTCGGCATAGGTGGTCACGCCCGTGCCGCCCACGCTACCGCTGACCATGGTGGCCACGCCATCGCCGATAAAGGCACGGCCCATGTACTTGTCCAGGTCCTTGCCCGTCATGGCCGTCACGGCCTTGATGTGGCCCAGGTTCTCGGCCACCAGCACGATGACCACGGGCACGATCAGCACCATGGCATGGGCGCTGAACACCGGCGTGTGAAAGGTGGGAACGCCAAACCAGGCGGCATTGGCCACGCCCGACAGGTCCACGGCCTTGCCCCAGCCCAGCACATTGGTGAACAGGCCGTAGAGCAGGCTGGAGACGACCAGGCCCACCAGGATCAGCAGGCGCTGCACCATGCCGCGCGTGAGCACGGCCACCAGGCCCACGCTCACAAAGGTCAGGGCCTGCATCCAGGATTCGAAGTTGTTGGCGGCCATGCTCTTGACGGGGATGGCGGCCAGGTTCAAGCCGATCACCGCCACCACGGCACCCGTGACCACGGGCGGCATGAAGCGCTCTATCCAGCGCGTGCCTATCAGCTGCACCAGCAGGCCGACCAGCATGTAGACAAAACCGCAGGCCACGATGCCGCCCAGCGCCAGCCCCACATTGGCATTGGGACCCTTGCCCGCATAGCCCGTCGCCGCGATCACCACGCTGATGAAGGCAAAGGACGAACCCAGATAGCTGGGCACCTTGCCGCCGGTGATGATGAAGAAGATCAGCGTGCCTATGCCGCTCATGAACACGGCCAGATTCGGGTCGAAGCCCATGAGAATCGGCGCCAGCACCGTGGAGCCGAACATGGCGATCACGTGCTGCACGCCCATCAGGCTGGTCTGCGGCCAGGGCAGGCGCTCATCGGGACCGATAACGCCGCCGGCCTGCAGGGTCGCGGCCGAGCGCTCCTGCCATTGAAATATTCCCATCCCGTCACTCCTGGAGTTATTAAACGGGGCAGATTATGGCAAGCCCTTGCTTTCCGTGAACGGCCAGTGGCAGCTTGCAACAGCCGGCAGCAGGGGCGCTGCTTAGGCAGCTATCAAATTCATTGCCTCTGCTGCAGCGCACGCGCAATACGGTCGCGCTTGACCGTGGGCTTGGGCACCTTGAACGGGAACCACATGCGCACATCCTCCTCCAGCCCGATACCATGCATGAAGTTGTAGATAGCCTTCTTGAGCGCCGCGCCCAGTGCGTCGTGATCGACGCCTGTGGGGTCAATGAAGGGGCGGTCGTTCTTGGCAAAGTCGCCCCCGGGCAGCGGCGGCAGCTCGATACCGTACTCCTCGGGGTTGAGACCCACGGGCGAGTGCACGGTGCAGCTGAAGCGGTGAAAGAAGCCGCTTTGAATGCAGCCGTTGAGAAACAG
This sequence comes from Comamonas guangdongensis, assembly GCF_041079535.1. Lineage (NCBI taxonomy): Bacteria > Pseudomonadati > Pseudomonadota > Betaproteobacteria > Burkholderiales > Comamonadaceae > Comamonas > Comamonas guangdongensis. The sequence goes on from NZ_JBFYGN010000007.1 coordinate 172,359, forward strand.
CTGGCGCACATACTCCAGCGCGTCCACCGTGTCCTGCACGGTCTGCGTCGGAAAGCCGTACATCAGATAGGCATGGACCAGAATGCCGGCCTCCGAGAACGCCTTGGTCACGCGTGCCACCTGGTCCACGGTCACGCCTTTTTTCATCAGCGCCAGCAGCCGGTCGGATGCCACTTCCAGACCGCCCGAAATCGCGATGCAGCCGCTGTCGGCCATCAGCTCGGCCAGCTCGGGCGTGAAGGTTTTCTCAAAGCGCACATTGCCCCACCAGGAGATGCCGGTCTGGCGCGCAATCAGCTCCTGCGACAGCGCCTTGAGTGCCTTGGGCGGCGCGGCTTCATCGACAAAGTGAAAGCCGGTCTGGCCGGTCTCGGCGACGATGGCCGCTATGCGGTCGGCCAGCACGGCGGCGCTGGCGCCCTCGTAGCGGCCGATATAGTCCAGGCTCACGTCGCAGAAGCTGCATTTCTTCCAGTAACAGCCATGGGCCACGGTGAGCTTGTTCCAGCGCCCGTCGCTCCAGAGTCGGTGCATGGGGTTGAGCATGTCCAGCAGCGACAAATAGCGATCCAGCGGCAGGCCGTCCCAGGTCGGGGTGCCGACCTCGGCAAACGCGATGTCGGACTCCATCATGTTCACGTACTGCACCTTGCCACCTTCGTCATCACTGCCGCGCACAAAAGTGCGCACCAGCCGCGATCTGCCGCGCTCGCCGCGCAGATGCTCGAGCAGCGCCAGCAGCGGGCGTTCGCCCGCATCCAGCGTCACGAAGTCGAAGTAGTCGAACACGCGCGGCTCGGCCAGCTCGCGCAGCTCGGTGTTGACAAAGCCGCCGCCCAGCACGGTGGCGATCTGCGGATGGTGCTTCTTGATGGTCTGGGCAATGCGAAACGCCGCATAGGCCGAGCCCGGAAAGGGCACGGACAGCAGCACCACCGTGGGCTGGTGGCGCTCAATGGCCTCCAGCGTCAGGCGCTCCAGCACCTCGTCCACCAGATTGGGAGCAGCCGCGAGGGCGTTGGCCAGCGGGTCAAACGTGGGCTGGCTGCCGGCCAGCGACTCGGCATAGCGCACGAACTCAAAACGCTCGTCCACGGCATCGCGCAGCACATCGGCCAGATCGTTGAGATACAGCGTGGCCAGATGCTTGGCCTTGTCGTGCAGACCCAGGGCACCGAAGGCCCAGCCCAGGGGATCGCCGCCCTCCTCGTCCTCATACACATCCAGCGTGGCAAAGCGCGGGCCTTCGGGCAGAAAGTGGCGCCCCACGATGCGGTGAGCCAGCGTGGAGTCACGCCCCTGCAAAAAGGCAATCGTGGGCGCAATCGTGGCCAGATAGCGCTCCTGCTGTTCGACAAAGGATTGCACCGCCGGCGTGTGCTGCCTGGTCGGCAGCGCTTTGATGCGCTCGGCCACGGCGCGCAGGCCCTCGGGCGAGAGCAGCTGCAGCACCAGGGCCAGGGCCAGGTCTTCCTGCATGGCGGTGATGCCGCGCGAGCGCAGAAAGCCGGTCAGATAGGCCGTGGAGGGGTAGGGAGTGTTGAGCTGCGTCATCGGCGGAATGACGGCCAGCACACGGGTGGGCAAAGCGGACATGGGGTGCGGGTCGCCGGCATGCGCCGTTGACGGTGTAAGCAGTCCCCGATTATCGGTTTGCCCGCGCATCCCTGCTGCACAGGTGACATCTGGCCGGGCCACCACCAATGACTTGCGCGGGCTGCGGCGCTAGGCTGGGCCCATGCCCTCCGCCCCCCAACACACCGCCCCCTACATTCCCCAGATCCGGCTGTATCAGGACTGGCTGCGTGAAACGCGCGGCCTGAGCTTTGCCGACTATGACGCGCTGTGGCGCTGGTCGACCAGCGATCTCGACGCCTTCTGGCAAAGCATCTGGGATTACTTCGATCTGCAATCCCCCACGCCGCACAGTGCCGTGCTGGCGCGCAACGCCATGCCCGGCGCCCAGTGGTTTCCGGGCGCGCAGCTCAATTACGCGCGCCAGGTGCTGCGCCATGCGGGGCCCGCCCATGCGGCCGGCATGCCGGCCGTCGTCAGCCGCAACGAACAGGGCCGGCAGCGCGAGCTGAGCTGGCCCGAGCTGCAGGGCCAGGTCGCGGCCCTGGCCCTGCATCTGCGCGCCCAGGGCGTGGGCCGGGGCGACCGCGTGGCCGCCTATCTGCCCAATATTCCCGAGGCCATGGTCGCGTTCCTGGCCTGCGTGAGCCTGGGCGCCATCTGGAGCATCTGCGCGCCCGACATGGGCACCCATGCGGTGCTCGACCGCTTCAAGCAGATCGCCCCCAAGGCGCTGATTGCCGTGGATGGTGTGCATTACGCGGGCCGCGACATGGACCGGCGCGAGGTGCTGCAGGAGCTGCGCCAAGGCCTGCCCAGCGTGCAGCATGTGCTGCTGGTGCCCAATCTGAATCCATCGATAAAGATAGCTGACACCGCAGATTACACAAGCGTTACAGCGAGAAATGATGCAGAGACCGCGGCCTTCGAGCCCGAATGGCTGCCCTTCGACCACCCGCTGTGGATCGTCTACTCGAGTGGCACCACGGGCCTGCCCAAGCCCATAGTCCACGGCCATGGCGGCATGGTGCTGGTGGCCTTGCAGCTCAAGGCCCTGCACAACGATATCGGCTGCAGCTACGAACCCAATAGCTGGGGCGAACGCTACCACTGGTACAGCTCCACGGGCTGGGTGATGTGGAATGCCCAGGTCTCGGGCCTGTTGGGCGGCACCACCTGCGTGATCTTCGACGGCAGCCCCGGCGGCAGCAAGGACAAGCCCGACTGGAGCACGCTGTGGCGCTTTGCGGCCGAGACCGGGGTCACCAGCTTCGGCTCGGGTGCGGCCTTCTACGCCAACTGCATGAAGGCCGGCGTGGATCTGTCCGCCTGCGGCGACCTCTCGCGCATCCGCGGCCTGGGCAGCACGGGCTCGCCGCTGTCGGCCGAAGTCCAGCAGTGGGGCACGGAACAGTTCGCCAGGCTGGGCCATCCCGATATCTGGTGGAACAACCTGTCGGGCGGCACCGACTTTGCGGGCGCCTTCATCGGCGGCAACCGCGAGCTGCCGCTGACACCCGGCATCATGCAATGCCGGCAGCTGGGCGCGGCCGTCGAGGCCTGGAACGAGCAGGGCCAGCCCGTGGTCGACGAGGTCGGCGAGCTGGTCTGCACTCAGCCCATTCCCTCCATGCCGCTGTTTCTCTGGGGCGATGCGGACGGCAAGCGCTATCTGTCCAGCTATTTCGACATGTACCCGGCCGGCCATGGCCGCCAACCCGGCGGCGGCGACGGCCCGGCCGAGATGGGGCCGGTCTGGCGCCATGGCGACTGGATACGCGTGCTGGAGGGCGGCGGCTGCATCATCTACGGCCGCAGCGACGCCACCATCAACCGCCACGGCCTGCGCATGGGCACCAGCGAGATCTACAGCGCCGTCGAGGCCCTGCCCGAGGTGCTGGACAGCATGGTGGTGGACCTCGAATACCTGGGGCGCGAAAGCTATATGCCGCTGTTCGTGGTGCTGCGCCCCGGGGCGGAGTTCGACGACGCGCTGCGTGCGCGCATCAACGCGGCCATACGCCAGGCCCTGTCGCCGCGCTTTGTGCCCGACGCCATCTTTGCCGTGGCCGAGATTCCGCGCACGCTATCGGGCAAGAAGCAGGAGCTGCCCATCAAGAAGCTGCTGCTGGGCCAGCCGCTGGCCAAGGTGGTCAACAAGGACGCCATGGCCAACCCCGGCTGCCTGGGCTGGTACGAAGGTTTCGCACGCGAGCATCTGGCTATGCAGCCCGGTCCATGAGGACCGGGCCGGCGCGCCCGCCATCTGGTGATAATCGGGCATGCTGTTGCCAAATGTGAATTTCCGAACCGATTGAGGGCTGCATGGGGCGTGGATTGCGTGCGATGCGGCAAAGCGTGCTGCTGGGCCTGTGCTGCGGCGCGGCGCTGGCCCTGGCCTGCGATGGCGCGCAGCGCATTCACCTGCGCGAGCCCGTGGCGCTCAGCGCCCAGGAACGGGCCGAGTTCCGCGCCATGGCGCCGCTGCGCATCCTGGCCATAGACGCCCCGCCCATGGTGCGCTACGACCAGGCCAGCGACAGCCATGCGGGCATAGCCGTGGACATCTGGTGCTTCATCGCTCAGGAGCTGGGGCTGAGCTATGCCATCCTTCCGGGACGCGGGCAGACCGTCGCGGAAAAAATCCTTGAGGTGCAACAGGGCCGCGCCGATGTGTTCATGCCGCTGAGCCGGCAGCCCGAGCGGGCCAGGCACGGCATCTTCACCCTGCCCTACTACCAGAGCTACTACGCCATCATCGCGCGCAAAGGGCGCGGCCTGCGCGTGCGCGGCATGAACGATCTGGCGCCCTACCGCGTCGGCGTGGTCAAGGGGGTGGCGCTGGAGCCGCGGCTGCAGGCCAGCCTGCCCGCCACCCAGCTCACCAGCTTCGACCAGACCAACAGCGACGGGATGTTCCAGGCCCTGCTCGACGAGCGGCTGGACCCGGTCGTGTTCAGCAAAAGCATCTTCGAGGAAAAGCGTCTCACCCGCGACTATTTCGACCTGGAAGTCATCCATACCTTGCGCGATGATCCGCGCGAGTACGGCTTCTATTTCAGCGCCACGCCCCGGAACCAGCGCCTCGTCGAGGCATTCAACCGCTACCTGGCCGTCATCGACGCCTCGGAATCCCTGGCTCGGCACGAGGAGGGCGAGCGCCAGCTCATAGAGCGCTATGTGGAGCAGCGCCGCCAGCGCACCCTGCTGCAGACCGCCAGCGTGGCCGCCGCGCTGCTGACGCTGGGGTTCGGCCTGGCGTTTGTGCGCTACCGGCGCCTGGCCCGGCGGCTCGCGGCCAGCAACCAGCAGATCGGACGCCAGAAGCAGGAGCTGCAGGAGAGCAACGAGCGGCTGGAGCGCCTGAGCCTGTCCGACGGGCTGACCGGCCTGGCCAACCGCCGCGCCTTCGACCAGGCGCTGCAGCGCGAGCATGCGCGCCGGCAGCGCACGGGCGCGCCCCTGAGCGTGCTGCTCATCGATGTGGACCACTTCAAGGGCGTGAACGATTACTACGGGCATTCGACGGGCGACGACTATCTGCGCGCCATCGCCCAGGTGCTGAGCCGGACGGTGGCACGCGCCTCGGACCTGGCCGCGCGCCATGGCGGCGAGGAGTTTGCCTGCCTGCTGCCCGACACCGCCGCCGCCGATGTGCAGCGGCTGGCCGAGCGCATCCGCGAGGCCACGGCCGGACTGGCCCTGCCCAATGCCCTGGCCCCCACGCCGCAGCTCACGGTAAGCATAGGAGTGGCGACGCTGAAAAGCGGGCCGGCCACGGCCCAGGAGCTGCTGGCACAGGCCGATGCCCAGCTCTACGCGGCCAAGCGCGCGGGCCGCGACCGCGTGCACGCCACCGTGCTGCGAGCCTAGCGCCCCGTGAACTGCGGCTCGCGCTTCTCGCTCCAGGCCGCACCGCCTTCCTGCAGGTCGGCCGAGGCGATCGTGGCCTGCACGGCGGCGTCTATGGCCGCAGCATCGGCCCGGCCACGCGCGATCGCGTTGAGGTGCTGCTTCATGCCCAGCAGCGCCAGCGGCGCCATGCCGGAAAGCGTGGTCTGCAGCCGCTGCAGCTCGGCCGCAATATCCTCGTCCCGGCTCAGATGCGTGAGAAAGCCGCAGTCCTGCATGGCCTTGGCGTCCAGCTTTTCTGCCGTGAGGAACAGGCGTTTGGCCGTATCCAGGCCCAGACGCGTCACATAGCGCTCCAGGCCCGAGCGGTAGAAGTGCAGGCCCAGGCGCGCGGCCGGCATGAACATCTGGCTATGCGGGCCGCCCACGCGGAAATCGCAGGCCAGCGCCATATCGGTGGCGCCACCGAACACCCCGCCCTGAATCGCGGCAATCGTCACGGCACGGCAGTTTTCGATGGCGTCCACCATCTCGCCGAAGGAGCTGCCCTCGTTCTGGCTGTTGGCGATCTCGCCAATGTCGTAGCCGCTGCAGAAATGCCGGCCCACGGCCTGCAGCGTCAGCACCAGCACGGCGGGGTCGGCATTGACCGCGTCGATCTGGCGACGCAGCGTGACCAGATCCTCGGGCAGCAGTTTGTTGGCGACTTCGGGACGGCGCAAGGTGATGCTGGCACGGGCGCCCTGGATCAAAAGCTCTGGAGACATGGACTGTATTTTCATCCAGACCCGCGCCGGGCGCCGACTCTGAGGCGCATCAAGTGTTGCGGAGCAAACACTCGGTGACCGCATCTTTTGCCGGTACACAGGTACACTTTGGCGTCCTCATCGAGCACCTTGCGTGCGCTGACCCATCCATGTCTGTTGAATCGACCGGCGCCGAGCGCCCCAGCTTTGACCTCAAGAGTGCGCAACTGCCGGTGCTGTCCGTGGTGCTGCGCGGCACCGACATGCAGGCGCTGAGGCAGGACCTGGAGCGGCGCCTGGCCGACGACCCGGACTTCTTCGACAACGACCCCGTGCTCATCGACCTCAGCCATGTGAACGAGGACGCGGCGGAGATCGACTTTCCGGCCCTGATCGAAGCCTTGCGCGCCCACCGCACCATGCCCGTGGCCGTGCGCGGCGGCAACGAGGAGCAGATGGCCACGGCCCACGCCCTGGGCCTGACCGCGGCGCCCGACGCCATGCCCGCGCGCCGCGCCGAGCCCGAGATCCACGAGGTCATCCGCGAGGTGGAGGTGGTGCACGAGATCGAGGTGCCGGCGCCGCTGGCCGATGCCCTGATCGTGGACCGCCCGCTGCGCTCGGGCCAGCGCGTCTATGCCAAGGGCACGGACATCGTGGTGCTGGACATGGTCAGCTATGGTGCCGAGGTGATCGCCGACGGCAACGTCCATGTCTATGCGCCGCTGCGCGGACGCGCCGTGGCCGGAGCCAGCGGCAATACCGGCGCAAGAATTTTTAGCACTTGTATGGAGGCACAACTGCTCTCCATTGCAGGTATCTACCGCACAATTGAGACCGATTTACCTGCAGATGTGGCCGGCAAGCCCGCCAAAGTCCGTCTGGAGGGAGAAAAGATCATTATCGAGCCGGTGTAAGAGACGCACCGGACGCCCCATCAACCTGCCCCATTTGTCTTTAAGGAATCGAGCAAACATGGCCAAAATCGTCGTCGTGACCTCCGGCAAAGGCGGAGTCGGCAAGACCACCACCAGCGCCAGCTTCGCATCGGGTCTCGCGCTGCGCGGTCACAAAACCGCAGTGATTGATTTCGATGTGGGCCTGCGCAATCTGGACCTGATCATGGGCTGCGAACGCCGCGTGGTCTATGACCTGATCAATGTCATCCAGGGCGAGGCCAACCTCAACCAGGCCCTGATCAAGGACAAGCAGTGCGAGAACCTGTTCGTGCTGGCCGCCTCCCAGACCCGTGACAAGGAAGCCCTGACCCAGGAAGGCGTGAAGAAGGTGCTCGACGACCTGTCCGCCATGGACTTCGAGTACATCATCTGCGACTCGCCCGCCGGCATTGAAAGCGGCGCGCTCTACGCCATGCACTATGCCGACGAGGCCCTGGTGGTGACCAACCCCGAAGTCTCGTCGGTGCGCGACTCGGACCGCATCCTGGGCATGCTCAGCTCCAAGACCGCCAAGGCCATGGCCGGCGAGCCGCTCAAGGAGCATTTGCTGATCACGCGCTACAACCCCAACCGCGTGCAGGACGGCCAGATGCTGTCGCTGGAAGACATCCAGGACATTCTGCGCATCGAGCTGATCGGCGTGATCCCCGAGTCCGAAACCGTGCTCCAGGCCTCCAACCAGGGCATTCCCGCCGTGCACATGCAGGGCTCGGACGTGGCCGAGGCCTATCAGGACGTGGTGGCCCGTTTCCGCGGCGAGGAAAAGCCCATGCGCTTTACCGAAGCGGTCAAGCCCGGCTTCTTCAAGCGCATCTTTGGCGGGAGGTAAGCCTGATGTCCATGTTGTCGTTTCTGCTCGGAGAGAAGAAGAAATCCGCGTCGGTGGCCAAGGAGCGCCTGCAGATCATTCTGGCGCGCGAGCGTGTGGGCGGTGAGAACTCGGGCAAGCCCGACTATCTGCCGGCCCTGCAAAAAGAGCTGATGGCCGTGATTTCCAAATACGTGGATATCAATCCCAATGACATCAAGGTCCAGCTGGAACGTCAGGAAAACCTGGAAGTGCTGGAAGTCAAGATCGAGCTGCCGGAGGCTCGTATTACCTCCCCCTGAGGCGCTTCGCGCCTTCCCCCTCTCTCGCTACGCGGGAGGGGGACGACACCTTCGCCGCGAGGCGGCTCTTGCTCGGTGTCACTGATGTACGCCAAGCTAAGCAGTTAAGAACTCATAGCGCATAGCGCTTGATAGACAAGGGAATGGGCCTGAAAAGGCCCATTTTTTTATCCTCTGACCGGCTCCCGCATGGTCACCAGTTCCTCGGCCACCGTGGGGTGTATGCCTATGGTCGCATCGAACTGCTGCTTGGTCGCGCCGCACTGCAGCGCCACGGCAAAGCCCTGCATCAGCTCGCCCGCGCCCTCGCCCACCATGTGCACGCCGCGCACGCGCTGGTCGGCCTTGGAGACGACGAGCTTGAGAAACACGTTCTCCGGCGCCGCCCCCATGCGGTTGCTCAGGGGCCGGAAGGCGGACTCGAAGATCTGCAGCTCGCCATAGCGCTCGCGCGCCGCGGCCTCGGACAGCCCTACGGTGCCCACCTGCGGATGGGAGAACACCGCCGTGGGTACCAGCTCGTAATCGGGCGCGCTCCTGCCGCCCTGGCCGAACAGGCCATGGGCGACCACCGTGCCCTCGGCCAGGGCCACGGGGGTGAGCGCCATGCGGTCGACCACATCGCCAACGGCATGAATCGAAGGCACGCTGGTGCTGAAGTTCTGGTCCACGACCACGGCACCCGCTGCATTGCAGCGCACGCCCGCGGCCTCCAGGCCCAGCCCGTCCGTGTTGGGCTTGCGGCCCGTGGCAAACATCACGCAGTCCGTCACCAGGCTGCGGCCGCTGCCGAGCTGCAGCTGCAGACCGTCGGCCTGCTTGCGTATCGCCACAACGGCCTCGTTCCACTGAAAGCCCACGCCCTGGCGCTGCATTTCCTCGGCCAGAGCCCGGCCCAGATCGGCATCGAAGCCGCGCAGCAGCTGCTGGCGGCGGTGCAGCAAGGTGGTCTGCGCGCCCAGGCCGTTGAAGATGGAGGCGAACTCCACGGCGATATAGCCGGCCCCCACGACCACCACGCGCTCGGGCAGCTCCCGCAGGTGGAAGGCCTGGTCGGAGCTGATCGCATGCTCCACGCCCGGAATATCGGGCATGCTGGGCCGGCCGCCGGTGGCGATCAGGATATGGCGGGCCGTGATGGATGCAGCGCCAACCAGCACGCTATGCGGGCCCAGGAGCGTCGCGCGGCCGTGGATGAGGGTGATGCCCGCCCCGGCCAGCATCTTCTCGTACACGCCGTTCAGCCGCTCGATCTCGCGGTCCTTGTTGGCGATCAGCGTGGCCCAGTCGAACCGCGGCGGCTCCAGCTGCCAGCCGAAGCCCTGGGCCTCCTCGGCAAGCTGGCTGAAATGCGCGGCATGGCTGAGCAGCTTCTTGGGAATGCAGCCCACATTCACGCAGGTGCCGCCCAGCGGGCCGGACTCCACCACGGCCACGCGCGCGCCCAGGCCGGCGGCCACACGGCTGGCGCGCACGCCGCCCGAACCGCCGCCTATGACCAGAAAGTCGTAATCAAAGTCTTGTTGCTGCATCGCATGCCCCGCTCTGGATTGAAGTGCCGGGCGGATGCGCTCCGCCCCACACAGACTCTAACCACAACGAGATTGCAGCAGCTCGGTTAACCCAGCGTTATCGGCCAGGTTTCAGGGGCGCGCGGCGCGAAGACGGGGCTAAGGCCTAAAGCAGGCCGCGCGCATGCATATGGCCGGCGTGATAGAGCAGCGGCGAGCGCTCCGCATGGTGTTCGCAACGCTCCACCTCGCCGACGAACAGCAGATGGTCGCCCTCTTCGTGCTGGTTGCGCTGGCGGCATTCGAACACGGCCGCGCAGCCTTCGAGCAGCGGCACGCCATGCGCGGAATCATGATGCGGCGTATGGCCGAAACGGTCGGCGCCCTTGCGCGCAAACAGCTCGGCCAGCGGCTTTTGCGAGGCCGCGAGCACATGGATCGCATAGTGCGAGCACTGGCGGAACACGGGCAGCGAGTTGGCGCCCAAGCCCAGGCTCCAGAGCACCAGCGGCGGCGTCAGCGACAGGGCGTTGAAGGAGCTGACCGTGGTGCCCACGGGGTGGCCTTGCGCGCTGCGCGCCGTGATGATGGTCACGCCCGTGGCGAACTGGCCCAGCGCATCGCGAAATTCACGCTGCGAGAAAGGCAAGGCCGAACGCAAGACAGAGGTGGGCAAGGCGGAGTTCACAAAAACCAGAGCACAAAACGGGCGCCGCAGCGGCGTGCCACGGATTCGATAACTGCGGACAAAAGCCGCCGCAGGGACTTATCGATTATCGGCGCGATCCCCGCCGAACACGGTCCGTAAGGGCTTAAGCGGCCGGAGGCAAGCAAAAACTCTCAAATCGATAGCTTCAAACACATACCAGTCATAGGTTTCAATATCAAAAAACCGTCAGCGCGCGGCCAGCAGGCTTGGCGCGGCCTGCTGGGCCAGCCAACCGTCCGCGGCGGCCCGGCTGCGGCGCTGCAGCTGCATCAGCAGCTCATGCCCGGGCCAGGGCAGCGCATGGCGGGTGCACAGCTCCTGCTGCATGCGCGCCAGCAGGGCCGCGGCCATCTCGGCATCGGCCAGCGCGCGGTGGGCGCGGCCCGTGGACGGCAGCTGCAGATAGCGCGCCAGATGACCCAGGCTGTGGCTGGGCGCCTGCGGGTAGATGCGGCGCGACAGCAGCATCGTGCAGGCAAAGAGCTGGGGCGCGCTCTCGCCCGCCAGGGCCAGCTCGGCCTGCCAGAACTTGCTGTCGAACGAGGCGTTGTGCGCCACCATGGGCGCCTGGCCCACAAAGCGCGCGGCCTCGCGCATCACCTGCGCGGCGGGCGGCGCCGTGCGCAGCATCTCGTTGCTGATGCCGGTCAGCTGCGTGATGAAGGGAGAAACCCAGGCGCCGCTGTGCATCAGGCTCTGGAAGCGATCGACAACCCGCCCCTGCTCCAGCAGCACGATGGCCACTTCGGTGGCTCTTGCGCCCTGGGCCGGGCTCATGCCCGTGGTTTCAAAGTCGATGACGGCGATCGCGGAACTCATGGCCGCATTGTGCCGTGCCGCCGCGCCTCAGTCCGCGCCCAGGTCATCCTCGCCGGGCAGGCCCAGGCTTTGCACCACATGCTCCAGCACGTAGTACAGCTGCTCGATTTCCTTGCTGCCGACCAGGCGCTCAATCTCCACATAGATCTCTTCGGAATGCGGAGCGATCTCGGCCACCATGGCATGGCCCTCCGGCGTGAGCCCGAACTCCGACCCGCGCAGATCCCCCTCGTGGCGGCCGCGCTTGATCAGCTGGCGGCCCTCCAGCGTCTTGAGCAGACGCGAGAGGCTGGGCATGCTGATGAAGGTCATCTGCGACAGCTCCATGGGGCGCAGCCGGTGGTCGGCGGCCGACATCGCACGTATCACCCGCCACTGCTGCTCCGTCAGGCCGTGGGCGCGCAACGATGGGCGAAACCGCACCATCACCGACTCTCGGGCCTTGAGCAAGGCCATGGGCAGGGAGCGTGCAAACGAGCGCATGGGTTCAGTTGCGTTGGTTGTGTCGTGCTGAGTCATAGCAAAGGTGGATAAGCTGGCCCGATTGTATGTAAGCGGCCGGCGGCCGCTGCGGCGAGACGCTCTCAGTAGGTGCTGCTGGGGGCCACGGGCCTGACGTCCTTGAAGCGGGTCGCCAGGGCGCTGGTCGCCTGCACCAGCAGTCCGGTGTCCAGGCCCACGGCCACGAAGCTGCAGCCCAGCGCCAGGTATTTGCGCGCCAGCTCCTCGTTGGGCGTGAGAATGCCCGCGGCCTTGCCCGCCTTGCGGATGCGCGCGATCGCGTCGGCGATGGCGGCCTGCACCTCGGGGTGGCCCGGATTGCCCACATGGCCCATGGAGGCCGAGAGATCGGCCGGGCCTATGAACACCCCGTCCACGCCCTCGGTGGCGGCAATCGCATCCAGATTGGCCAGGCCCTCCATGGACTCGACCTGCAGCAGCATGCAGATCTGCGCATTGGCCTCCAGGTAGTAGCTGGCACGGCGCCCCCAGGCCGAAGCGCGCGCGCCGGCCATGCCGCGAATGCCGCCCTTGCCATCGTCCTGCGGATAGCGCGAGGCACGCACGATGCAGGCCGCCTGCGCGGCCGTATCCACCATGGGCACCAGCAGGGTCTGCACGCCCAGGTCCAGATACTGCTTGATCAGCATCTCGCCGATCTCGCCATGGCCCATGGGAATGCGCGCGATCGCGTGGCTCGCGCTATAGGCGGCGATGGCCTGCAGCTGGCTCAGCAGGGTCAGCGTGTCGTTGGGACCATGCTCGCCGTCGATGAGCAGCCAGTCGAAGCCCGCGCCCGCGCAGATTTCTGCCGAGTACGGGCTGCCCAGGCCCAGCCACAGGCCGATCTGCGGCTGGCCGGCCGCAATCGCGGCCTTGAAGGGATTGACGGGTGTGTGCATTGCTGTCTCCGTTGTTCGTGCAGGGTGGGTCAATATCCCATGCAAAGATATTTGGTACTCACGTACTCTTCAATCCCTGCCGCCCCGCCCTCGCGCCCCATGCCGGACTGCTTGACTCCGCCAAACGGCGCCACCGCAGTGCTGATGATGCCGCTGTTGATGCCGACCATGCCGTATTCCAGCGCCTCGCCCACGCGCCAGACACGGCCCACGCCGCGGGCGTAGAAATAGGCGGCCAGGCCGAATTCCGTGTCGTTGGCCATGCGGATCGCTTCTGCCTCGGTCTTGAAGCGGAACACGGGCGCCACGGGGCCGAACAGCTCCTCCTGCGCCAGCCGCATGCCGCTGTGGGCATTGCCCAGAATGGTGGGCTCGTAGAAGCTGCGGCCCAGCGCGCTGCGTCGGCCGCCGGTGACGATTTCGGCGCCCTGGGCCACGGCATCCCGCACCAGCTCTTCCACCTTGTTCACGGCGGCCTCGTCGATCAGCGGGCCCTGGGTCACGCCGGGCTCGGCGCCATTGCCGACCTTGAGCGCCAGCACCGCGGCCTTGAGCTTGGCCATGAAGGCCTCGTACACGCCATCCTGCACCAGCAAGCGGTTGGCGCAGACGCAGGTCTGGCCGGTATTGCGGTATTTGGAGGCCATGGCGCCTTCCACGGCCGCATCGAGGTCCGCATCGTCGAAGACGATGAAGGGGGCATTGCCGCCCAGCTCCAGCGACATCTTCTTGAGCGTCGGCGCGCATTGCGCGGCCAGCACGCGGCCGACCTCGGTGGAGCCGGTAAAGGTCAGCTTGCGCACCGCCATGCTGGCCGTAAGCACGGAGCCAATGGTGCGCGCGGAACCGGTGATCACGCTGAACACGCCCGCGGGCACACCGGCGCGCTGCGCGAGCTCGGCCAGGGCCAGGGCCGACAGCGGCGTCTGCTGCGCGGGCTTGACGATGATGGTGCAGCCCGCGGCCAGCGCCGGCGCCACCTTGCGCGTGATCATCGCGGCCGGGAAGTTCCAGGGCGTGATCGCGGCGCACACGCCCACCGGCTCCTTGCTCACCACGATCTTTTTGTCGCTCCAGGGCGAGGGCACGGTGGCGCCGTAGACGCGGCGCGCCTCCTCGGCAAACCACTGCACATAGGAGGCCGCGTAGGCTATCTCGCCACGCGATTCGGCCAGCGGCTTGCCCTGCTCGGCCGTCATGATCTGCGCCAGGTCTTCCTGGTGCTGCAGCAGCAGCTCAAACCACTTGTGCAGCACGGCCGCGCGCTGCTCTGCGGTCCTGGTCTTCCACTCGACAAACGCGCGCTCGGCCGCATCAATGGCGGCCTGCGTTTCGGCCGCGCCCATACCGGGCACGGTGCTCAGCAGCTCGCCCGTCGCGGGGTTGTTCACCTCGATGCCGCTGCCGTCCCTGGCCGCCAGCCATTGGCCGTCGATCAGGCACAGGTTCTTGAGCAGGCCCGGGTCACGTAATTGCAAAGCCATGGGATATCTCCGGTTCAAACAAAGCGGAATTGCAGCTTGCCGAGAACGCCGTAATCGGCCTCGAACTCATCGCCTTGCTGCGCCACCACGGGCCGCGTGAACGAGCCCGCAAGCACGATCTGCCCGGGCTGCAGCGACTCGCCCCAGGGCGCCAGCTTGTTGGCCAGCCAGGCCACGCCAATCGCCGGATGGCCTTGCACGCCGGCGGCCAGCCCCGTCTCCTCGACGATGCCGTTCTGGCGCAGGATGGCGCCGCACCAGGGCAGGTCCACGCCCGCAGGCGCGGTGCGGCCCGCGCCGACCACGATGCCAGCATTGGCCGCGTTGTCGCTGATGGTGTCGAACACCTTGCGCATGGCCCTGGTGTGGCGGTCGAACTGCTCGATGCGCGCGTCGATGATCTCGATAGCGGGCGTCACATATTCGGTGGCGGCCAGCACATCCTGCAGCGTCACCTCGGCGCCACCTTCCAGCCCCGGGCCGCGCAGCGCGGACTTGAGCACGAAAGCCAGTTCCACCTCCACCCGCGGTGCTATGAAGTTCGAGGTCGGGATCTCAAGCACCTGGCCGGGCGTGGCGGTGTAGAGCATGGAGTCCAGCAGCGTGCCGTAGTCGGGCTCGTTGATCTGGCTGGCCATCTGCATGGCGCGCGAGGTCAGGCCTATCTTGTGGCCTATGACCTTGCGGCCCGCCGCAAGCTGCATGTCCACCCAGGCACGCGAGACGCGGTAGCCGTCCCCTATCGTCATGCCGGGAAAACGCTTGGAAAAATGCTCGATCTGCTGGCGCGATTTCTCGCTCGCTTCCAGCTCCAGAGCCAGTTGGTGGATGAGTTCGGCAGAAAACATATTCAGTGCTTGGCAAACAGTGGATGCAGATTGCTGTGCTTGGCGTCATAGACCTGGCCCGGCGCTTCGTCGACCTGCACGGTCAGGCCCAGATGGCGCTGCTCGAACAGTGGCTGCAGATGTGCTCTGGCGCATGCCAGCAGCGCATCGCCGGCGCTTTTCTTGACGGCCTCGGAGCGCCCGCGCCCCATGCGCAGATTGAGATAGACGAAGCCGTAGTCACCGTCGCCGCCGGCCGCCATACCGGCGGCGCCGCCATCGGCCACCGCATGGTGGGGCGCGGGGTAGGCGAACACGCGCGTGCCGCCCGTGGGAAAGACCTGGGCGCCGTCTTCGGCACGCACGGTGAGCATGGTGTCGGCCAGCTTGCGGCAGAGCCCGCCCATGTCGGCCTGGGCCTCGAGATTGCCGGTATAGAGAATGACTACATGAGGCATGGATGCACCTTTGCGTATGCGCGGCTCACAGCCTGCCGGCCATGGCGGCCTCGATGCTGGAGCGGCTGGCCTGGGCCTGGGGAATGGCACGGCCGTCCTGCGGCGTGACGGGGAACACGGCGTTGAGCTGGCCCGTGCCCGAGGCGCCGAAATAAGGGGTGACGATCTCGGCCTGGCCGTCATAGGCCGACCAGCCCAGAGCGCCCAGCAGCATGGCCGTGTCGTGCATAAAGCCTTCGCCGTGGCCCTTGGCCGCGTACTCGGGCAGCATGCCGCAGAAGGCCTGCCATTCGCCGGCCTGCCACATGCGCACCACCTCGCGGTCGAGCTGCTCAAGGAAGGGACTCCAGATCTTGAACGCGAACTCGGGTGCCAGGCCGTTCTGCGCAAAGCGGTGCGACATGGAGCCGCTGGCCAGCAGCGCCACCGTGCCGTCGTAGTGGTCCTCGATGGCGCGGCGCACGGCCCAGCCCAGGCGCGCGCTGTCGTGCAGGTAATGCGCCATGCACATCGCGGAGATGGAGACCACCTTGAAGTGCTGATCCGCATTCATATAGCGCATGGGCACCAGCGTGCCGTATTCGGGCTCCAGCGTGGTCGCATCGTGCGCCAGGGTCTCCACGCCCAGCGCATTGGCCTCGGCCGCGAGCAGCTTGCCCAGCGCGGGATTGCCGGGGAATTCGAACGGCATATGGCTGATGAAATGCGGCAGCTCGTTGCTGGTGTACAGCCCCTTGAAATGCGGGCCGCAGAGCACGTGATAGCCGGCATTGACCAGCCAGTGCGTATCGCAGACCACCAGCGTGTCCACGCCCAGCTCGCGGCAGCGGCGGCCGATTTCCCGGAGGCCATCGATAGCATCCTGGCGCGTGCCCTTGCGCGGCCCGTCGAGCTCGCTCAGATAGATCGACGGCACATGCGTGATCTTGGCGGCAAGTGCAAGTTTGCCCATAAAAATCTCCTTTTCAACCTGGCCGATGAACGGCCTCGTCCGCAAGCCGCAAAGCTGACGCGGCCCAGGCCAGCGACGCCGAGCAAGGACCGCCCGCCGCGAGGACGTCGTCCCCACAGCACCTCAGAGGGACACGTCTAGCCCATGGTGATATTCGCGCGGCGAATGATGTCCGCGTACTTGCCGATCTCGCTGTTCACAAAGCTGCCGAACTGGGCCGCCGAGCCGGGCAGGGCCACGATGCCGCTCTTGGCAAACACCTCGACCACATTGGGCATGGCCAGGGCCTTGTTGACCTCGGCATTCAGGCGCTGGACGACGGCCTCGGGCGTGCCCGCGGGTGCGAGCAGGCCCTGCCAGGAGTTGGACTCCAGCGCCGCGCCCTGCTCGGCCAGGGTGGGCACATTGGGCGCAAAGCGCGAACGCTTGAGCGTGGCCATGCCGACCGCATGCAGCTTGCCGCTTTCGATGTGGCCGCGGAATTCCGACCAGTTGCCGAACATCACGCTGACCTGGCCGCCCAGCAGATCGGTGAGCGCCGGGCCCTGGCCCTTGTAGGGCACGTGGACCATGTCCACGCCCAGCATCTGGCACAGCAGCGCGCCCGACAGATGGGCCGAAGTGCCGTTGCCGAACGAGGCATAGGTCAGCGTATCGGGCTTGGCCAGCGCCGCCTTCTTGAGATCGGCCAGGGTCTTGATGCCGCTGGACGGATGGGTGGCCAGCACATGCTCCGACAGCCCCATCAGCGCCGCCGGCCTGAGATCCTTGCTCGTGTCATAGGGCAGGCTTTTGACCAGCGTCTTGTTGGCCGTAAAGCTGTTGGCCACGCAGACCAGGGTGTAGCCGTCGGCCGGCTGCTTGGCCACGTAGTCCACACCGATCACCGTGCCCGCACCGGGCTTGTTCTCCACGATGACGCTCTGGCCCAGCTGCTTACCCAGTTCGGTGCCTATCAGGCGCGCCACCATGTCGGTGGTGCCGCCCGGCGTGAACGGCACGATGATGCGTATGGGCTTGGCGGGCCAGGCGCCGGACTGGGCCAGGCCGAGCCCGGTGGTGGATGCGAGTGCGGCGGCCGAGCCGGCCTGCAGGAAATGGCGGCGTTGCATGCATGTCTCCTTTTGTGTTGTTCTCGGTCTGCGGCGCCGATGCAGCAAGCGCCGGCGGCTGTCGAAATTTCCAGCGCTCAGACACCCCAGTGCGGGATATGGTGGGAGCCCATGGACACGGCCACGTTCTTGGGCTCGCAGAACACCTCGTAGCTCCAGGTGCCGCCTTCGCGGCCCGTGCCCGAGGCCTTGGTGCCGCCAAACGGCTGACGCAGGTCGCGCACGTTCTGGCTGTTGACGAAGCACATGCCGGCCTCTATGGCCGCGGCCACGCGGTGGGCCTTGCCGATATTCTCGGTCCACACATAGCTGGACAGGCCGTACTGGATGTCGTTGGCCAGGCGTATGACCTCGGCCTCGTCGCTGAACGGGATGATGCAGGCCACGGGGCCGAAGATCTCTTCCTGGGCGATCTGCATGCGGTTGTCCACGTCGGCAAACACCGTGGGCAGCACATAGTTGCCGTGTTTCACGCGCTCGGGCAGCACGGGCGCGTCCAGGCCGCCGCACAGCAGGTTCGCGCCCTCCTTGCGGCCCAGCTCGATGTAGTGGCGCACCTTGGCCAGATGGCCCTGGCTGATCATGGGGCCAACGATGGTTGAATCATGAAGCGGATCGCCCACGGCGATGCGCTTGGTGCGCTCCACGAAGCGGTCGACGAACTTGGCGTAAATGCCTTTTTGCACCAGGATGCGGCTGCCGGCCGTGCAGCGCTCGCCGTTGTTGCTGAAGATCATGAACACGGCCGCATCGACTGCACGCTCGAAGTCGGCATCGTCGAAGATCACGAACGGGCTCTTGCCGCCGAGTTCCATGCTGAACTTCTTCAGGCCCGCGGCCTGCACGATGCGGTTGCCCGTGGCCGTCGATCCCGTGAACGAGACGGCGCGCACGTCGCGGTGGGCCACCAGAGGCTCGCCCGCATCCTTGCCGTAGCCGTGCACGAGGTTGAGCACGCCTGCGGGGATGCCGGCCTCCAGCGCCAGCTCGCCCAGGCGCGCGGCCGTCATGGGCGAGAGCTCGCTCATCTTGAGCACGGCCGTGTTGCCGAAGGCCAGGCAGGGCGCGACCTTCCAGGTGGCCGTCATGAACGGCACGTTCCACGGCGAGATCAGCGCGCACACACCCACGGGGTGGAACAGCGTGTAGTTCAGGTGCGTGGGCGTGGGATAGGTGTGGCCGTCCACGCGCGTGCACATCTCGGCAAAGTAGTAGAAGTTGTCGGCCGCGCGCGGCACCAGCTGCTTGCCGGTCTGGGCTATGACCTGGCCGCAGTCGTTGGTCTCGGTCGCGGCGATTTCGGGCACATGCTTGGCAATCAGATCGCCGAGCTTGCGCACCAGCTTGGCACGCTCCGCCGCGGGCAGGCCGGCCCATTTGGGAAAGGCTTCCTTGGCGGCCGCCACGGCCGCATCGACTTCGGCCGCGCCGCCCGAGGCCACCTCGGCCAGCACCTCCTGGGTGGCGGGATTGAGGGTCTCGAAATAGTCCTTGCCGGCAACGGCCTTGCCATTGATCAGGTGATCGATACGCATGCTTGGTGCTCCTGAAATATCTTGGTTCTAAGCCCGTGCCAGCAGCTCGTCGCCGCCGATGAAATTGACGAGGCGGCCCACGCCCTCGATCTCGGTCACGATCTCGTCGCCGACCCTGGAATCGGCCACGCCGTCGGGCGTGCCGGTCAGGATCAGGTCGCCGGGGTTCAGCGTCATAAAGCTCGACAGATGGGCGATCAGCGCCGGTATATCGTGCACCATGTCGCGCGTGTTGCCATCTTGCTTGAGCTCGCCGTTGACCCAGCTGCGCAGGCGCAGATTCATGGGATCGGCAATATCGGCCGCGTCCACGAACCAGGGACCGATGGGCGTGGCGCCGTCGCGGTTCTTCACGCGCAGATTGGGACGGTAGAAGTTCTCGAGGTAATCTCGAATCGCATAGTCATTGGCCGTCACATAGCCGGCCACCACGCCGTAGGCATCCTGTTTTTCGACATTGCGGCAGCTCTTGCCTATGACCACGCCCAGCTCGCACTCGAAGTGCATATAGCCCACGTCGGCGGGACGGCGCGTATGGCCGCGATGGCTGTTCAAGGCGTTCGGGCCCTTGAGGAAAACCAGCGGCTCCTCGGGCGCCTTGCTGAAGGAGATTTCCTTGGCATGGTCGGCATAGTTGAGGCCCAGCGCAAAAATGGTGCCGAACTCCATGGGCGGCAGCCATTGCACAGCGGCCTCGTCCACCACGCGGCCATCGGGAAGCTGCACGCGGCCGTCGGCGCTTTCGGTCACGGCCAGGGTCTGGCCTGCAAAAACAACGCGTCCGTGCTTCATGCCAGCTTCTCCTCGACCACGCCATGGCTCAGTTCGCCCAGCCCGGGCACCCGGATCAACACCGTGTCCCCGGCCCGCGCCAGGGGCGAGGCTTCGCCGGGGCCCAGCAGCAGCACATCGCCGACGGCCAGCGTCATGAACTCGCTCACATCGGCAATCAGCTGCGCCGCGGGCCGCACCAGCGCGGCAAAGCTGCGCTCGTAGACGCGCCGACCGTTGATGGCGATGCTCAGCGTGGCCCGGTCGAGCTCGAAGCCGGCCTCGCCCTGGAGCAGCCGGCTCATGGGGCAGAAGCCGTCGCGGTCACGCTGGCGTATCGCGGGGCGGTAGTAGTTCTCGTGCGGCAGGGTCAGGTCGCTGGCCAGCACAAAGCCGGCGACATGGCTCAGGGCCTCATCGGCCGACACGCGCGTGGCGGCCTTGCCCAGCACCAGGCCTATGGTCGCGTCTATGCGCAGCTCGCCGGGCTCGGCCGGCACGGCCACCGCGGCGCCATCGGCGGCGAAGGTGTTGCGCGGCTTGATGTAGAGCACGGGCGCTTTGGGCGCGGCCTTGTAGGGGGCGCTGTCGAACTGGGGCGACAGGCGCTCCACGGTGGCACGGTCATTGAGCAACACACCGTAGACAGTGCGCAGCGGCAGGCCGTCGCTCAGAAGAATAGGCTGAATCTGCATGGTCGAGATTTAGTTAACGTGGTAATTGTTATCTCGCCGCAGCCACGCGTCAACCTGTGCAACACGGGGTTTTCACTTAATCTGTTAACTAATTTTTTCAGAGCGCTGCGCCCGTTTGCGCGCCGGCCTCCGGGCATCCGCGCATAAAAAAAGGCCGCGCTTCGCAGCACGGCCCGGGATCTCGAATACCGGAAGCAGAGGGGCTTTGTTTTTGATAGCTTTTGCCGCTCGCCTATTCTCGGTTTCACGCTGATTCTCACCAGATATGCATGCATATCCAGCGCTATCAGCTATGAAAATTAGCGAATCAGCAAGACGGGAACGGTGCAGCCGGCCAGCACCTGGGAGCTGACCGAACCCATGATCAAACGGCCCAGCGCGCCGTGGCCGTGCGTGCCCATGGCGATCAGGTCGAACTTGCCTTCCTGTGCTTCATGGATGATGGTGTCGGCGATGGGACCGACCTTGCTGATGCTGTGCGCCTGCACGCCGCGCGCCTTCAGGAATTCCTGCACGGGTTGCAGAATCTTGGTGGATTCCTCGTCGTAGTATTGCTCCACCACCTCCTTGCCCAGTGCGGCGCGCGCACGCGGGGGCAGCAGGGGCTGGACGGTGATGACGGTGTACTCATGGCCTGTGCCCAGCATCTCCTGATGCGAGGTCAGATAGGCAAGCATCTTCTGGGTGTAGGCGCTACCGTCCACGGCAAGCAAAATCTTCATAGCAAATCCTCCAGGTTGATGTTTCAAGACTACGGGCTGGTCGCGGCTTGCGCCTTGACTTGGCTCAAGTCCACGGTCGATGCGGGCAAAAAGCCCTGCTGCTCGCCCTTGCGCGCATAGCCCAGCGGATTGGCCACCACGCGGCATTGCCAGGCGCTGCCGTCGGCGCGCCTGCCGCTGGCCAGGTAGTCGCTGGCGCAGTGCAGATGACCGTGCAGCCAGAGGTCGGCATAGGGCAGCAGGTCGTCCATCACATTGCAAAAGCCCGCCGTGCCGGGCACCAGGCCGTAGCGCGGATCGGCGCTGCGCAGGCTGGGCGCAAAATGGGTCACGGCCACCGTGGGGCCGTCGTCGAACGGCCGCTCCAGCGCGGCGCGCAGCCAGTCCTGGCACAGCAGGCTTTCCTCGCGCATGGGGGCGGCCAGGAAGGGCTCGCCCTGGCGGGTGCCGCCGGTTTTCTGCAGATAGAAGTTCGCTGCGCGAAAAGCCTTTTCGCGCAGCCGGTGCAGCTGGGTCAGGTCGGTCACGCCCTCGTGCATGGCCATGGCGTCGAAGTCGCTCCACAGCGTGGTGCCGATGAAGCGCACGCCGTCCAGGACCACGGTCTCGCGGTCCAGCCACATCAGGCCCAGCTGGTCGCAGGTGCGGCGCAGGCGCAGGCGCGCCTCGTCGAAGTCCTGCATATCGTATTCATGGTTGCCGGGCACGAACAGCACGGGAGCCGGCCAGCCCGCGTACTGCGGCAGCGGCGAGAAACGCTCGAGGCCGAAATGCTCGCCGTCGACCTGGGTGCTGCTCTGGTAGGAGCCGATATCGCCGGCCAGCACCAGGACATCGGCCCCGGCCGCAGGCTCGGCCACGAACTCGGGGTGGACTTCAAGGTGCAGGTCTGACAGCAGCTGGATCTTCATGGGACTAGTTTAGATTCTGTTGGCAAGCGCCCGCCCCAATAGCCCCTGTCAGGCATGCTGCGCGACCTGGGCCGTGCCGTTGGCAAAAGTGATTTCCGCCGAGCGCGTCAGCGTCTTGAGCAGCCAGTCATAGGCCTGGGGGTGCGGGCCGCGGCGGCGCCACAGCGCGTCCACATGCACGGGCGTGACGTCAAACGGCAGCTCGCGCAGCACCAGCTGCTCCTGCATGCCCGTCACGGGCACGAAGTGGCGCGGCAAGATGGTCAGCAGGTCGGAGTTCATGACCACGCGCGCGGCCGTGAAGAACTGGTTGACCGTGAGCACCACCTCGCGCGTGTGGCCCAGCGATGCCAGGGCCTCGTCGATGAAGCCGAAGGAGCGGCCCGAGAAGCTGACCAGCATATGGCGCGCAGCGCAGTAGTTGTCCAGCGTGAGCGGCACCTGCTCCAGCGGGTGGCCTTTGCGCATCACGCACAGATATTCGCCCTCGTAGAGACGGCGGCTGTCGAAAGCCACCAGCGCCCCGGCCTGGGCCCGCGCCGTCAGGTCGGCCAGCACGGCGGGGAAATAGCCCACGGCCATGTCGGCCTCGCCGTCGTCCAGCAGCGGCCGCGGATCGCGCGTGGTCAGCGGCAAAAGCCGTATGCCTATGCCCGGAGCCTCGCGCTCCAGGATCGGGTACAGCGGCGGGATCAGCGTGGCGGCCGTGGCATCGGCCATGGCGATCACGAACGTGGCCTCGGCCGTGGCGGCGTTGAAGTCGTCGGGTGCCAGCACGCCTTCGAGCTGCTGCATGGCCTCGCGGACCGCCGGCCACAGGGCCTGGGCGCGCGGCGTGGGCTCCACGCCCTGGCCCTGGCGCACCAGCAGCTCGTCTCCCAGCACCTCGCGCAGCCGGCGCATGGCGTTGCTGACCGCAGGCTGGGTGATGGAGAGCTTGTGCGCGGCGCGCGTGAGGCTGCGTTCGGACATGACCTCGTCAAACACGCGCAGCAAGTTGAGGTCCAGCGAGCGGAAGTTCAGGGACATGGCGTCATCCAATACATCACTGCCGTGAATGCTACAGATTCAAAATATAAATTTGAATATACCTAGGGTAATCCCTATAGTTACACCTAGTCCCCGGGCATTTCGCC
Organism: Comamonas guangdongensis; assembly: GCF_041079535.1. Lineage (NCBI taxonomy): Bacteria > Pseudomonadati > Pseudomonadota > Betaproteobacteria > Burkholderiales > Comamonadaceae > Comamonas > Comamonas guangdongensis. The sequence goes on from NZ_JBFYGN010000007.1 coordinate 195,646, forward strand.
AAAAGCGTGGATCCAAAGGGTTAACTGCCATGAGCAACTTTATTTACAACTCCTACTGTGTCGAGCACCCCGGTGTGGTGCGTATCTATCAAGCCGATGACGAGCGCATGGCCGCCATCGCCGCCAGCCACCAGGCGCGCACCCAGTCGCGCTGGATGGTACTGGCCGTCGTGCTGGCCGCCCTGGCCGCCGGCATCTACCAGGCCACCGAGACTTGGAGCGACGGCCATATGCTGGCCGCCTGGATCGTGCTCTGGGCCATGGCTTTCGCCAGCGTGGCGCTGTTCACCACGCCGGTCCGCCGTGCCATCAACATGGTTCGCACCGGCTACCGCGCCTGGATCGGCAGCCGCCAGCAGGCCGCAGCCGACGAGCGCATCTGGAATGCCGCCTTGCAGGACGCACGCCTGATGGCCGATCTGGCCCGCGCCATGGATCGCCAGAACAGCTGATCTACTCGCCTCTTCGCAAAAAAGCCGCTGCCCACAAGGCCGCGGCTTTTTTCATGGCCACGCTGCAATCGGGCCCAGCCCTTGAAGCATCTGCGCCGGCAGCGATCAAAGCGGCGGGCCCAAAAAAAGCCCTGCGGCCTATGGCGGCAGGGCTTGGGTCTGCGGCGGGAGCTTAGGCCGCCAGACGCTGTTCCAGCTTGGCCTTGGTGTCCAGCAGGGCCTTGGGCAGGTTGTAGGCCAGCTTGTCGAAATGCTCGCCGTGCAGCTTCATCTCCTCGGCCCAGGCGGCCTTGTCGATATTGGTCACGCTGTCGAACTGGGCGGCGCTGAAGTCCAGGCCGTTCCAGTTGATCTCGGCGTACTGGGGAGCGATACCGAAGGCGGTTTCCTGACCCTGGGCCTGGCCTTCCAGACGGTCGATCATCCACTTGAGCACGCGCATGTTTTCGCCGTAGCCAGGCCAGACGAACTTGCCTTCGGCGTTCTTGCGGAACCAGTTGGTGGTGAAGATCTTGGGCAGCTTCGCGCCCTGGGCTTCGATCTTGGCGCCCAGGTCCAGCCAGTGCTGGAAATAGTCGCTCATGTTGTAGCCGGCAAACGGCAGCATGGCGAAGGGGTCGCGGCGCACCACGCCTTGCGCGCCGAAGGCGGCGGCCGTGGTTTCGGAACCCATGGTGGCAGCCATGTACACGCCTTCGGTCCAGCCACGCGCCTCGGTCACCAGCGGCACGGTGGTGGAGCGGCGGCCGCCGAAGATCATGGCGTCGATCTTCACGCCCTTGGGGTCGTCCCAGGCTTCGTCCAGCGCGGGATTGTTGGTGGCGGCCACGGTGAAGCGGGCATTGGGGTGGGCGGCCTTGGCGCCGGTTTCCTTGGCGATCTGGGGCGTCCAGTCCTTGCCTTGCCAGTCGATCAGGTGATCGGGCAGCTTGCCCTGATCCTTTTCCATGCCTTCCCACCACACGTCGCCGTCATCGGTCAGCGCCACGTTGGTGAAGATCACGTTCTTGTCCAGGCTCAACATGCAGTTCGGGTTGGTGAGCATATTGGTGCCGGGAGCCACGCCGAAGTAGCCGGCTTCGGGGTTGATGGCACGCAGCGAGCCGTCGGCCTGGGGCTTGATCCAGGCGATGTCGTCGCCGATGGTCGTGACCTTCCAGCCGTCGAAGGCCTTGGGCGGCACCAGCATGGAGAAGTTGGTCTTGCCGCAGGCGCTGGGGAAAGCCGCAGCCACGTGGTACTTCTTGCCTTCGGGGTTGGTGACGCCCAGGATCAGCATGTGCTCGGCCAGCCAGCCCTGATCCTTGCCCATGGTCGAGGCGATGCGCAGCGCAAAGCACTTCTTGCCCAGCAGGGCATTGCCGCCGTAGCCCGAGCCATAGGACCAGATCTCGCGCGTTTCGGGGTAGTGGACGATGTACTTGGTCTTGCTGCAAGGCCAGGTGGTCTGGTCCTTCTCGCCGTCCTTCAGGGGCGCGCCAATGGTGTGGACGCAGGGCACGAACTCGCCGTCGGTGCCGATCACGTCGAACACGGCACGGCCCATGCGGGTCATGAGCTTCATGTTCACGGCCACATAGGGGCTGTCGGACAGCTCGATGCCCACGTGGGCGATGGGCGAGCCCAGGGGGCCCATGGAGAAGGGCACCACATACATGGTGCGGCCCGTCATGCAGCCGTCAAACAGGGGCTGCAAAGTGGTGCGCATCTCGGCGGGAGCCATCCAGTTGTTGGTCGGGCCGGCGTCTTCCTTCTTGGCGGAGCAGATATAGGTGCGGTCTTCGACACGGGCCACGTCCGAAGGATCGGTCCAGGCCAGGTAGCTGCCGGGGCGCTTGGCCAGAGGCTTGAAGGTACCGGCGTCCACCAGTTGCTGGCATAGGGCGTCGTATTCGGCCTGCGAGCCATCGCACCAGTGGATCTTGGCGGGCTTGCACAGCGCGGCCATCTCGGCCACCCAGGCGACGAGCTTGGGGTTCTTGACGTAGTCAGGCGCCTGAATGTTCAGGCTTTGCACGGCGGCGTTCATGGAGAGTTCCTTCAATTGAAAAAAACCAGTTTTTCAAAGAAGCACCCGGCCGGATCGCCTCGGCTGCGTCTTTGAAAAAAGGCTTTTGAAAGGGTCGGCCAAGGTTTTCCTAGCGTTCTCCGGTGCCCGCAATGCGTCAGAAATGGTCAAAACTGCCGTGCGTTGCACAGCAGCGGGACATCGATTCTAGGTAGGGGGGCAAAATTTGTCAGCAACTGACATGCAATAACTATGCATTTTGTGCATCAAAATATGCGCGACGATATGCCTCCGCGAGCCGCGCGCCCATGAAAAATGTCCGCTGTCAAGTCCTTTCTAAAACTTGGCTACGGAAAAAATCTCTTTGCCGCCAACAGTTTAGGTAGTTCCTCGCCGTTTCTTGCGCCAGAGCCATTTCAGGCCAGGAGCCACATGGGAGCGTCGCCAAGATCATGCCGGGCGAACGGCAGAGAGTCAGAGGCAGTCATATAACCGCATGCAAGTCGGCTCCTACGGAGCTGCACACTACGATACTGCCCTACCGGGCCGCTGATCGGCCACACCAAGGCCGACCACCGCATGGACCGGTGCTGGCTCAAAGACGCCGAGGGCGACGCACTGCACGCGGTGCTGCGCGCGGCCGGCTTCAACATCCGCTGGCTGCTGCGCGCCATCGCCCGGCAGGGCATCGTCGAGCTTTGTTTGATCTTGAGCGCGGTGGCGCACTCTGCACCGGCAATCTCTGAGCTGACACTGATCCGTTCAGCGCTCTCGGCCGCCCACTCAGGCTCAGAGCAAGACCCTTCGCACGCTCACCTTGCCGATCGGGTCATGAAACGAATTTCGCAGGGCCGACGCCATATCGTGGTGGACACGCTCGGGCTACTGCTGGCCGTCACGGTGACCACTGCCTGCGTGCAGGATCGCGATGGCGCCGCAGACGTTGTTGCGCAAGCCTATCGAAAAGCTCCCACGATCCCACGCATCTACACCGACGGGGCTTGTGGCGCTCAATGCGCCCGAGCGCCCGAGCGATCGAGCGATCGAGCAGATTCATGGCATGCGGGTCGAGGTCGTACGCAGGCCAGGCAACCGCTCGACCGGCGCTCTGCACGATCCGCAGCAGTCGCTCTGACAGGAGCCGGTCAACGGCTTCGTCGTATTGCCCAAGCGCTGGGTCGTCGAGCGAACCCATGCCTGGAGCGAGCGCTGGCGCCGCATGGTCATGCAACATGATCACAAGACCTCAATTTCCGCTGCCTGGGTCTGGCTCGCCGAGGTACGTATCCTGTCCAGCAGGCTCGCTCTCGGTCGTTGATTTCTTCTACACCCTTTTAAGCCATCCAGTACAAAAAGGATCAGCTCATCGCACCCACGCCGGGAAGTAGCCCAATGAGTCTTGCACCGTGCTGTCGTGTGCCGGAACCACGACCAAGTCGGGTTCAGATTGCATCAGCGCACGCACCTTTTCAATACTGCTCTGCGTTTGCTGCGGGTTGCTGTCCACCAGTTTGCCCGCGACCCAGAACTTGGGCTTACCTTGCTGCAACGCCGCCACTGTCCAGGCCACATCTCCAATGAAGAAATACTGCTTGCCTGAATCTACCGTGACAAAGAGTCCCACAGACCCGGGGGTGTGGCTAGGCATCGGCACCAGTACCACCTTGCCATCCTTGAAGACATCGAGACTTTCAGGATAGCCCTTGAACGGTATCGGCTGAAACACCAAAGGCTCCCATTGAATGGTTGCCGCACTGGTTTGCGACTGCCATGTTCCTCCGGGGCCCGTACTGGGGGAGCGCACCAGCTCAAGCTCCGCAGCGGCAACGCCAACCCGCGCCTCGGGGAAGTCTTGTGCACCGCCCGCGTGGTCCCAGTGGCTGTGGCTCAGGATCACCCGTTGCAAAGGAGGGATACCCGCGTTGTCCAGTTGCGTTCGCGCTGTGACAACCGGCTTGTCGTACTTGAAGAACAGCCGCCACCAGATCGGCATGCCTTGCTGGTATTGACTGTCGATCTGGCTGCCCATGCCGGTGTCAAACAGCAGGTAGTCGTTGTGGTGTTTGACAAGGAAAGCCGAGAAATTGGAGTTCACCTGCTTGGTGATGCTGCCGCCCGGCACCAGCAGCGCCTGTGGAACCGCGACCTGCGACGTCTTGACGATCGCAAAGCCCACATCGGGAGCCGCGTCAGGCTTCGGGTCCGTTGTTTGGGCAAGCGACGCGTGGGTCACCAAAGCCGACAGAAGGAGTGTGCAGAGGTATGTACAGCGGCGAAACATTTTCGTGTCCTGAGCGAAAAGGAGCCAAGCGTAAAGTTTGGTCTATGCTCCAATGTCAAGGCTTTGTCGTCATGCCTTCCGCACACACCACCATGAATGTCAGCCAAGTCGCCAAGGCGGCCGGTGTTTCCACCGACACCGTTCGCTACTACGAGAAACAAGGGCTCATCAGTGCGCCGCCACGCCAGCCCAACGGCTATCGTTCTTACGGCGAACCCCACGTTGGTCTGGTGCGGTTTGTACGGGGCGCGCAAGCGCTGGGATTCTCATTGGCAGAAATAAAAGTCATCTTGCCGCAGATGGCGCAGGGCGCGTTTGGTCGCGGAGAGATCGAGCAGCAACTCGAAGCAAAGATGGCGCAGATCGACGCACACATGGCGCAGCTCAGGACGTTGAAAAAGGAGCTCCAAGCAACCTTGGATGCGCTGCGATGCGCACCCTCGAAGCCAGTGTCCACCGCGCAAGCGACGGCCCCCGACAGCGGCAGCGGTGCGGGCGCGGCAGTGGTGCGACGCGCATTTGCCAAGTCAAGCGAGCAACGTGATGCGCTCCGAAAGTCAGCCCAGATAGGGCATCAACCAACTCGTCGAACACCACCGAGTCGTGACGATTGTCCCCGGTGACGCAGAACATCATCGGGATGCCTTGGCCATCCGTGACGGGATGGCGTTAGCTGCCAAGCTTGCCCCTGTCCGTCGGGTTTGGGCCTGTGTGCGAGCCCCCCGGGGGCTGGGCACGCTGGCCCCGTCCATGCTGAATCGGTTGAAGTCCAGTTTGTCGGCGTTGCGCAGTTCCATTTGCCCAGCGTCAGCGGTAAGCGGGCGGCCATCCCATCTTGACCGACAGCTTTCGATAGCCGCGAAATTCCGCTTTTAGCCTGTTGATTTCCATCCAGAAGTGACCCACTAGCCCCCGGCGGGTCAGTTTTGCGTGGAAATTAACAGTTGACTCCAATTCCTCGCCCGAACCGGGCGGTCAAGTCGCTGGATAGCCGCTCGATCAACTGTTCGCCGTAACCAGCGCGCCGCTTGCCCTGTTGCTCGGCCTCCACGATGCGGCGGCCGACTTCCCAATAGCTGGCCGTCATCAGCGCATTGACGCTGCGCGCCGCCGCCTGGCGAGCGGCATCCAGCAGTTCCACGATGCCGCCGTGGATGCCGGCGTAGCCGGCAGGCAAGACGGCGGGGGATTTCCCCGTCGCCGTCAGCGTTTTCTTGGTCATGCTGTGGCCTCCGCAGGGCGAGATGCGCCGGTGATGGCCTTGCGCCGGTTCGCCACCAACTCGGCCGCTTCGCGCACCGGCTTGTCCTCAGTGTGGACGTAGCGCATGAACATCGCCACGGTCTTGTGCGCTGTCAGCGCCATGCCGACCTTGACCGGAATGCCCGAGTTGGCAATGTCGGTGGCGGAGCGGTGCCGGATGCCGTGCGTGCCCACGTGGGTCACGCCGGCACGCTTAAGAATGCGCGTCCAGCCGTTGTAATACTCGCCCGTGGTCAGGTGCTGCCCCGGATGGTTCGGGGATGGGAACACGTGCGGGCAATTGTCCTGGCGAGGCGCAGTGGACAGCAGCCGATAGGCTTCCTCGCTCAGGGGCTTGGACATGCCGCCGGTCTTGCTGTCGAGCCAGACCACGCGCCGGTTCTCCAGATCAACCCAGGCCCATTGCAGTGTGATGATCTCGGAGCGGCGGCCCGCAAACTCAAATTGCAGCCGGACTGCCAGCGGCAGGATGGCGTGATCCAGGCCTAGCCCATCGGTCTCCAGAAAATCGAGATACCGGAACAGCTTGCCCATCTCCTCGTCGCTGATGAGGTGGGTGGCCTTGCCGTTGGGGTACATCGGGACGTGGCGGCACGGATTGGTGCCGTCAGGCCGGTAGCCCCACACTCCGGCCAGGTTGAACATCTTGCGCATCACGCTGAACGTGCGGTTCGCGTCCGCTGGCTTGTGCGCCATCTTCTTCATCGCCCCGGCCACGTCCGGGCGCTTCACGTCCTGCACCTTCATGCGGCCCAGCAGCGGAATGATGTTGTTGTTGATGCACTTTTGGTAGCCGACCTGTGTGCTGGGCTTGTTGCGCTGCTTGGAGTGATCCTCCATGAACTTCTCGCACAACTCCTTGACCGTAGGGGCGGCACGGGCGGCGGCCTTGGCCGCGCCGGGATCGCCGCCCCGGCGAACCTCGGCCAGCCATTCCTGGGCCAGCGATCGGGCTTGCTCGACGGTCAATTCACCGTACAGACCCAGGGCGGGCTTGCGGCGCTCTCCTGCGTTCGTGCGGTACTGAACCATGAAGACCTTGCGGCCCGCTGGTGTAACCTTGCACAGGAAGCCGGGCACCAGCGTGTCCCGGAGTTCGACGGCTTGCGCCTGGGGTTGCGCTGCATCGACTGCGGACTTGGTGAGCTTGATTTTCGCCATGATGACTCCTCGGAAAGACCCGATTCCCAGGAGCCTTCTAGGGGCCAGCAGAGGGGAAGCCGGGTCAGGTTTCGGAAAGCACCGGCATATATTGAACTCGCCTAAGTTATTGATAAACTTGCTGTATCGGGCTTCGGCGTAGTCCAGCCAAGTTCGGTGCTGGAGTCATGGTGAAATGAAAAAACCCCGCCGGAGCGGGGTTGCTTTCGGAGAGGTGGCCAGGGCTAGGCCATGTGCACGGCAATAAAGGCCAGCAGAAACATCATCACGGCGCCGGCGACGGGAATGATGATGGGAATGAAAGGCACAGCGGCTTCGGCTGCATCCTGCGGCTCATGGTTCACGACGGGATCATCTGACATGCGATCAACACTCCTGACAACAAGCGGTGGGATGGCAAAGGGGTCGCAATCATTCTAGGCATGAGCTGCCCATGGCCGCTAGGGGAAAGCCAGAACGGCCTGTGCAACTCTTCAGTCCGCGCCTTCCGGTGACTGCGGCTCCATGCCGAGCTGTCGACGAGCCATATAGCTGCGTGGCGGCAAACCCGTCATCTGCCGAAAAAAGCCTGTGAATGTGGCGTCGGTGCTGAAGTCCAGCGCATGGGCCACCCATTGCAGCGAGGCCGGTTCGGTCAGCAATTCGATGGCCCGCATGAGCCGCCATTGCTGACGCCACTGCTGATAGCCCATGCCCGTATCGCGCTGGAAGATGCGGGTGATGGTGCGGCTGCTGGCACCGGTCTGCTGGGCGAGCATATGCAGCGGTGGCGGCACCTGTGTGCCCAGGGTTTGCAGCCATGCAGCCAGGCGCCGGTCGCTGGGCAGCGGCAACACCATGGGCTCGCTATTGGCCTGCTGCAGCTCGTCGAATGCCACCTGCAGCAACCGGGAAGCGGGGCTGTCCCGCCAGTCGGTGGCGAAGGGCAACTGTGCCAAGCGCTCAAGCACAGCCTGCAACAGCTCTGTCGCTGTCCAGACCTGGATCTGCTGCGGCAAGCTGGGAAAGCGCCGGGTGTCCAGGTACAGCGAGCGGTAGTCCGTGACACGCGTCATCTGCGTGCGATGCAGGGTGTGGGGCGGAATCCAGGCGATGCGTGTGGGCGGCAGCATGACGAGCCGATCGGCCAGCACGATGCGCATGCAGCCTTGTGCGGAATACAGCAGCTGGCCCAGCTGATGGGTATGGCGGCCCGAGTCAGGCCACTTGGGCCCCAGCCGGGCGGCCACGCCGAGAACGGGCACGTCATGAGCAGCGGCTTCGCGGTCTGCGTCGAACGCCCTGTGGGCGGCCAACAAGGCCATGGTCATGTCTCCTAAAGATTGCGCGCCAGAGCGGTGCTTGGTCGAGGCCTTGTCCGATTTTAGTAATGAATCGTCATCGTTACGTAACTACGTCATCGAGTGCCTGCCTACATTGCCTGCCATGTCATCTGTTTTCTCTGTTCGCACCGGCCTGGCCTTGCCGGCGGCGCTCCTGATGTTTCCCCAGGTCGTCGAGACCATGTACAGCCCGGCACTGCCATCGATTGCGCAAGGCTACGCCGTGACTTCGGCCCAGGCCGGGCAGACACTGTCGCTGTACTTTGCGGCCTTTGCTCTGGGCACAGTGTTGTGGGGCCGGCTATGCGATCGCTGGGGACGCCGGCCGGCAATGCTGACCGGGTTGGCGCTGTACGGTATGGCGTCCTGCATGGCGCTTTGGGCACCGGATTTTGGCTGGCTGCTGGCCGCCCGTCTATTGGCCGCCATGGGGGCAGCCGTGGGCTCGGTGGTCACGCAGACCGTGTTGCGCGACCAGTACGGCGGCGCAGAGCTGGCGCGGGTCGTTGCACTCATGGGTCTGGCACTGGCCATCAGCCCTGCACTGGGGCTGTTGGCCGGTTCGGCCCTGGTGCACTGGCGCCAGCATGAAGGCGTGTTTCTGGGCTTGGTCTGGCTGGCGCTGCTGCTGAGCGCCTGGACTGCCTGGTCTCTGCCAGAAACCCGGCCTGCGGCTCGGGAGGGCCTGACACCTGTATGGCCGGTGCTGCGCCGCATGGCGCGGGATGGGGCACTGTGGCGCACGGCAAGCATGGTGGCCTGGTACAACCTATGCCTCTATGGGTTCTACCAGTTGATGCCTTTTCATCTGACGCAGTGGGGTGCATCTTCATCCTGGCTGGCCACGGGCGGCATTCTGCTGGGCCTGGGTGCCGTGGCCGGTGCCTGGCTCAACCGGCGCTGGCTGGCTCAGGGCGCGAGCGCCACAACCCTGGTCCGCAGGGCCAACACCTTGTTGCTGGCTGCAGCACTTGGAGTCATGCTGGCCGTGCTTGGCCGCAGCGCTTGGCTGGTGGTTCCCATGGCCTTGGTGGCCCTGGCCTACGGTCTGGCCATTCCCAATCTGCTGGCACCGGCGCTGCAGCATTACGCCGACTGTCGGGGCACGGCGGCCGCACTGCTGGGCTTGAGCTATTACACCTTGCTGGGTGCGGGCCTGGCGCTGGCGACGCTGGTTCAGCAGTTGAGCGTGGTCTGCCTGGCATCGGCGCTGGCCGTGCACTGGCTGCAACCGCGCGAGCCACACTGACATATCCGTGCCAGGGTGCGGCCGAAAGCAACAGCACTGCTTTCATGTCGACCATGCGCAGATAGATGCGCACTTGCATGCATGGGAATATGCTGAGCCTACGGACGACCCGACGCCTAGCGCAGGCAGTTCAAAGCCGCAACGCGGCGCCGAAGTCCATCGCCGAAAGGATGGCCGATATGGTGAGCGTTTCTTTCTTGTTCTGGCTGATCGTCCTGCTGCTGGTGATAGGCTTGGCATCCGCCTCGATCTGGATTTTTCGCGAGTACGAACGCGGCGTGGTCTTCACGCTGGGGCGGTTCTGGAAGGTCAAGGGTCCGGGGCTGATCTTCATCATTCCCGTCGTTCAGCAGGTGGTGCGCGTGGATCTGCGCACCGTGGTGCTGGAGGTCCCGGCACAGGACGTGATCTCGCGCGACAACGTCTCGGTCAAGGTCAATGCCGTGGTCTATCTGCGCGTGGTGGATGCCGAAAAAGCGATCATCCAGGTGGTCAACTATCTGGAAGCGACCAGCCAGCTCGCGCAGACCATGCTGCGCTCCGTGCTGGGCAAGCACCAGCTCGACGAGATGCTGGCGGAGCGCGAATCGCTGAACCTGGACATCCAGCAGGCGCTGGATGCGCAAACCGACACCTGGGGCATCAAGGTCTCGAATGTGGAGATCAAGCAGGTCGATCTGACCGAGTCCATGATCCGGGCGATTGCGCGCCAGGCCGAGGCCGAGCGCGAACGCCGCGCCAAGGTGATCCATGCCGAGGGCGAGCTGCAGGCCTCGGAAAAACTGTTCCAGGCGGCGAAAGTGCTGGCGCAGGAGCCTCAGGCCATCCTGCTGCGCTATCTGGAGACGCTGACCGTGATCGGCGCGGACAAGAACACGACCGTGATCTTTCCCCTGCCCATGGATCTGGTGGCGCCGCTCATGAAGAAGCTAGGGACACTGCAGGTCTGAACCGTGCCGCCCCGGAGTGCATGGACTCCATCACACCAGGGCGGCCTCCATGCCGGCGCGGCGCAGCTGGTCCAGCACCTCGCTCACATGGGCGTGGCCGCGTGTCTGCAGCACGAATTCGATCTCCACGTTCTGCGCGGCCAGCATGGTGAAGGCGCGCTGGTGATGCACCTCCTCGATGTTCGCGCCGGCGCCGGCCACCGTGGCCGTGATCTGGGCCAGCACGCCGGGCACGTCGCGTGCGCTGACGCGCACGCGCGCCAAGCGGCCCGAGCGCACCATGCCGCGCTCGATGATGGCGGCCAGCAGCATGGGGTCGATATTGCCGCCCGACAGCACCAGTCCCACCTTCTTGTTCTTGAAGCGCTGCGGGTAGCGCAGCAGCGCGGCCAGGCCCGCCGCACCGGCGCCTTCGACCAGGGTCTTCTCGATCTCCAGCAGCATGAGCACGGCCTGCTCGATATCGCCCTCGTCCACCAGCAGCAGATCGTCCACGCAGCGCCGCACCACCTCCTGGGTGATGATGCCGGGCTGGGTCACGGCAATGCCTTCGGCAATCGTCGAAGTGCCCATGGGCAGGTCGGTATGGCGCAGCGCATTGACCATGGAGGGGAAGCGCTGGGTCTGCACGCCCACGACCTCGATTTCGGGCTTGAGGGTCTTGGCCGCCGTGGCTATGCCCGCGATCAGGCCGCCGCCGCCGATGGCGATCACCAGCGTGTCCAGATCGGGCTGGACCTGCAGCATCTCCAGCGCCAGCGTACCCTGGCCCGCGGCTATGGCTTCGTCGTCATAGGGGTGGACAAAGGTCAGCTGCTGCTCATTCGCGAGCTTGTAGGCATGGGCGCGCGCCTCGGCCAGCGTGTCGCCATGCAGCACCACCTCGGCCCCGAAGCCACGCGTGCGCTCCACCTTCACGCCGGGCGTGAAGCGCGGCATGACGATGACGGCGCGCAGGCCCAAGCGCTGCGCATGGTAGGCCACGCCCTGGGCGTGATTGCCGGCGCTCATGGCGACCACGCCATGGGCGCGCTCCTCGTCGCTGAGCATCAGCAGCTTGTTGAGCGCACCGCGCTCCTTGAAGGAGGCAGTGAACTGCAGGTTCTCGAACTTGAGATACACCTGCGCGCCCGTGATCTGCGAGAGCGTGCGCGATTCAACGCATGGAGTCTGGAGTACGGCGCCGTTCAGGCGCTCGGCGGCGGCTTGGATATCTGCATAGGTCAGCATGGTGAAGCTATTGTGCAAGCGCCGCGCCACCCCGTCCACGCGGCAAGTCCTGCCACTCATCTATTGATAGCTTAATCCGCTCTTTGTTGCTGGCTTGCAAGCCAAAAATATCGGTATGTCAGTAAGCGGGACCGCCGCAGCTGAGGCCTAAGGATTACCCTTGGTTCTGACAAAACATGCAACATAGTGCCTAAATTCACGTGCATTTTTAGAATGATTCTGCATAATTGTGCCAACACCCCTAGAGCAAGTGCACTATCTTTCATCTCCCCAGGAGGCGAGCATGCAGCAGCAACCCAGCGTCGATTACCGCACCAACCCCAGCCAGTACCGCCATTGGTCGTTTGAAGTGGACGGCTCCATCGCCCGCATGAAGCTGGACATTGCCGAGGATGGCGGCATACGCCCCGGCTACAAGCTCAAGCTCAACAGCTACGACCTGGGCGTGGATGTGGAGCTGCACGACGCGCTCAACCGCATACGCTTCGAGCATCCTCAGGTCAGGACGGTGATCGTCACCAGTGGCAAGGAACGCATCTTCTGCTCGGGTGCCAACATCTTCATGCTCGGCGTCTCCTCGCATGCATGGAAGGTGAACTTCTGCAAGTTCACCAACGAGACCCGCAACGGCATAGAGGACAGCTCCAGACACGACGGACTCAAGTTCGTGGCGGCCGTCAACGGCGCCTGCGCAGGCGGCGGCTACGAGCTGGCCCTGGCCTGCGACGAGATCGTGCTCATCGACGACCGCTCCTCCTCGGTATCCCTGCCCGAGGTGCCGCTGCTGGGCGTGCTGCCCGGCACGGGCGGCCTGACCCGCGTGACCGACAAGCGCCATGTGCGCCACGACCTGGCCGACATCTTCTGCACCAGCGTCGAAGGCGTGCGCGGCCAGCGCGCCGTGGACTGGCGTCTCGTCGATGCGGTGGCCAAGCCCGCACAGTTCAACGAGGTGGTGAACCGCCATGCCGCCAAGCTCGGCGAGCGCAGCTCGCGCCCCGGCTCCGCCAAGGGCATAGCACTCACCAAGATAGAGCGCGAGCAAAGCGCGGACGGCCTGAACTATGCGCATGTCGGCGTGCAGATCGACCGCAGCAGGCGCACGGCCAGCATCACCGTGAGAGCACCGCAGGGCCAGCAGCCCGCCAGCATCGAAGCGATCGAAAGCGCGGGTGCCAGCTGGTGGCCGCTGGCCATGGGCCGCGAACTCGACGACGCCATACTGCACCTGCGCACCAACGAACTCGACGTGGGCACCTGGGTCCTCAAGACCGAGGGCGATGCGGCCGCCGTGCTGGCTGCCGACCAGAGCCTGATCGCCCACCGGGACCACTGGCTGGTGCGCGAAACCATAGGCCTGCTGCGCCGCACGTTTGCGCGCCTTGATGTGTCCTCGCGCTCGCTGTTCGCGCTGATCGAACCCGGCTCCTGCTTTGCCGGCATGCTGGCCGAGCTGGCCTTCTGCGCCGACCGCGCCTACATGCTGGTGCTGCCCGACGAACCCGAGCGCCAGCCCGTCATCACGCTGGACGAATTCAACTTCGGCCTGCTGCCCCTGGTCAACGAGCAAAGCCGCCTGCAGCGCCGCTTCTACGAGGAAGCCGCGCCACTGGAAGCCGCGCGTGCCGCCGTGGGGCGCGCTCTGGACGGCGATGCAGCCCTGCAGCTGGGACTGGTCACCGCCGCGCTCGACGACATCGACTGGGAAGACGAGATCCGCATCGCCATCGAGGAGCGCGCCGCCATGTCGCCCGATGCGCTCACGGGCCTCGAAGCCAATCTGCGTTTTGCCGGCAAGGAGAACATGGTCACGCGCATCTTCGGGCGCCTGTCGGCCTGGCAGAACTGGATCTTCAACCGCCCCAATGCCGTGGGCGAAAAAGGCGCTCTCAAGTTGTATGGAACAGGCCAGAAGGCCGGCTTTGATTTCAACCGCGTTTGATACCCACCGCATTCAGGAGACATTCCATGAGCAGCATCGACTACAGCCAGAAGATTCCCAACAACGTGGACCTCAGCGGCGACCGCACCCTGCAGCGCGCGCTGGAGAGCTGGCAGCCCAACTTCATCAAATGGTGGGACGACGTGGGCCCCGAGGGCTCGACCAACTACGACGTCTATCTGCGCACTGCGGTGAGCGTGGATCCGCAGGGCTGGGCCCAGTTCGGCCACGTGAAGATGCGCGACTATCGCTGGGGCATTTTCCTGAATCCTGCCGAGCAGGATCGCAGCATCCATTTCGGCGACCACAAGGGTGAGAAGGCCTGGCAGGACGTGCCCGGCGAGCACCGCGCCAATCTGCGCCGCATCATCGTCACTCAGGGCGATACCGAGCCCGCCTCGGTGGAGCAGCAGCGCCACCTGGGCCTGACCGCGCCTTCGCTGTACGACCTGCGCAATCTGTTCCAGGTCAATGTCGAGGAAGGCCGCCATCTCTGGGCCATGGTCTATCTGCTGCACAAGCATTTCGGCCGCGACGGCCGTGAGGAAGCCGAGGCCTTGCTCGAGCGTCAATCGGGCGACGAGAACAACCCGCGCATCCTGGGCGCCTTCAACGAGAAGACGCCCGACTGGCTGGCCTTCTTCATGTTCACCTATTTCACCGACCGCGACGGCAAGTTCCAGCTGGCCGCGCTGGCCGAGAGCGCCTTCGATCCGCTGGCGCGCACCACCAAGTTCATGCTGACCGAAGAGGCCCACCATATGTTCGTGGGCGAATCGGGCGTCTCGCGCGTGCTGGCCCGCACCTGCCAGGTCATGAACGAACTCAGGACCGATGACGTCAACCGGCTGCGCGCGGCCGGCGTGATTGATCTGCCCACCATCCAGCGCTATCTGAACTTCCACTACAGCGTGACCATAGACCTGTTTGGCGCCGACCAGTCCAGCAATGCCGCCACCTTCTACAGCTCGGGCCTCAAGGGCCGCTACGAGGAAGGCAAGCGCAGCGACGACCACGCGCTGCACGACCAGCAGTACAAGGTGCTGGAAGTGGTGGACGGCAAGCTGCAGGAAAAGGAGGTGCCCATGCTCAACGCCCTGAACGAGGTGCTGCGCGACGACTACATCAAGGACAGCAATGCCGGCGTGGGCCGCTGGAACAAGGTCATGGAAAAGGCCGGCATCGACTTCCGCCTCACGGTGCCGCACAAGGCCTTCAACCGCCAGATCGGTGCGCTGGCCGGCGTGCGCATCAGCCCCGACGGTCGTCCCGTGAGCGAGCAGGAATGGGAGCTGCGCAAGAAGGAGTGGCTGCCCAGCGACGAGGACCGCGCCTTCGTGGCCTCGCTCATGGGCCAGTGCCTGGAGCCGGGCAAGTTTGCGGGCTGGATCGCACCGCCGGTCATGGGCATCAATCGCCAGCCCGTGGACTTTGAATACGTGCGCTTCAACTGATCGGGCCTGATGGCCGCGGACCGCGGGGAGAACACCATGAGCACCGTCACCATGATTGAAAACGGCATCCTCAACCAGCATCTGATCGATCCGGAAATCTGCATTCGCTGCAACACCTGCGAAGCCACCTGCCCGGTCGATGCCATCACGCATGACGACACCAACTATGTGGTCATGGCCGACAAGTGCCAGGGCTGCATGGACTGCATCTCCCCCTGCCCCACGGGCGCCATCGACAACTGGCGCAAGGTGCCGGCCCAGCAGGCCTATACGCTGGAGCAGCAATACGGCTGGGAAAGCCTGCCCGAGGAGCTGCCGGCCGAGCGCCTGGCCGCTGCGCAGCAGGAGCCCGCGGACCTGACCCAGGCCCAGGCCGTGATTGCGGCGGCCGCCTTGGCGAGTAGCGCGAGCGCCGCCAGCGCCAGCAGCGCAACCGCCGAGCCGGCCTTCAGGGCAGCCGCCTACGGGGCCACCGTGCCGCCCTGGTCCGCAGCGCACGCCTATACCAATCTCTACGGCCCCAAGAGCCCGGTCACGGCCAGCGTGACCGGCAATCTCAACTGCACGGAGGCAGGCTTCGACAGCGAGACCCACCACATCGTGCTGGACTTCGGCGCCATGCCCTTCCCCGTGCTCGAAGGCCAGTCGATTGCCGTGATTCCGCCGGGCCTGGACGCCAACGGCAAGCCCCATGTGGCGCGCCAGTACTCGGTGGCCAGCGCGCGCAACGGCGAACGCCCCGGCTACAACAACGTGGCGCTGACGGTCAAGCGCGTCACCCAGGACCACGAGGGCCGGCCCGTGCGCGGCGTGGCCAGCAACTATCTGTGCGATCTGCAGGTCGGCGACCAGGTGCAGGTCATAGGACCTTTCGGCAACTCCTTCCTCATGCCCAACCACCCGCGCTCGCACATCGTCATGATCTGCACCGGCACGGGCAGCGCCCCCATGCGCGCCATGACCGAATGGCGCCGGCGCCTGCGCAAGAGCGGCAAGTTCGACGGCGGCAAGCTCATGCTGTTCTTCGGCGCGCGCACGCCCCAGGAACTGCCCTACTTCGGCCCGCTGCAAAGCCTGCCCAAGGACTTCATGGACAACAACCTGGCCTTCTCGCGCGTGGCGGGCCAGCCCCGGCGCTATGTGCAGGACGCCATCCGCGAACGCGCCGTGGACCTGGCCCGGCTGCTGGGCGACGACAACACCTACATCTACGTCTGCGGCCTCAAGAGCATGGAGGAAGGCGTGCTGCTGGCCCTGCGCGATGTGGCCCAGCAGGCCGGCCTGGGCTGGGACGAGCTAGGCTCAAAGCTCAAGCGCGAAGGGCGCCTGCATCTGGAGACCTATTGAAGCCATAGGCGTCGCGTGCCAGCGCCTGGGCGAGTATCCATGCCGGATCGACCAGCTCGGCGCCGCGCGCCTGCGGCGCCAGCGGCAGCGCCAGCGGGATCTCGGTGCAACCCATGATGACCGGCACCCGACCATGGCGCTGCAGCAGCGGCTCCAGCACCTCGCCAAAGCACCGTGCGGCCAGAGCCGTATCGCCCTGCTTGACGCCCTCGTAGATGCCCTGCATGAGCCGCGCACGGCCGCCCTCCTCGGGCAGCAGCGCAGCTATGCCACACCCGGCCAGGGCCGCATCGTAGAGGCCGCTGTCATAGGTGCCCGCCGTGGCCAGCACTATGGCCTGGCGTGCGCCGCCGGCCTGCAGGTGCAGCGCGGTCTGGCGCGCGATATGCAGCACATGCAGCTGCGGAAAAAACGCCTGCAGCTGGCCATGCCAGGCATGGGCGGTGTTGCAGGCCAGAGCCACGCTGCGCACGCCCAGCGCCGCCATGCGGCCCACGCCCTGCAGCAGATGCTGGGCCGGCCCCGTGGGCGACTGCGGGTCCCGGCGCAGGGCCAGGCTGCGGTCGGGCATGGGCAGCTGCACCAGCCAGTGCTCGGGATAAGCCTGGTCATGTACAGGCTGTCCCTGCTCCCGCAGCTGCTCCGTACAGGCCTGCACGAACAGGCGCACGAAATCGGCCCCCGCCGCAGGCCCCATGCCGCCGAGAATGCCCACGGCGTGCGGGGGCTGCCGCTGCGTGGACAGTTCCATCTCCGTCATTTCGCTATCTCTATCATTCAAAGCACTGCGCATGAAACCGGCACGCCCCAAGCGAGGGACACCGAGCAAGGGCCGCCCCGCAGCGAGGGTGTCGTCCCCCTCCCGCGAAGCGAAAGAGGGGGAAGGCGCGTGAGCGCCCCAGGGGGTGTTTCAGAATGAAGGCTTGTCGCTGAGCTCCTGCAGATTGCGCTGCAGCTGCTCGCTCATGGGCAGGCCCAGGGCCACATTTCTCGGAGCGATGGGCTGCATGAACCATTTGTCATAGAGCTTGGCAAACGCACCCGACTTCATCAGGTCGCCGATCACGCCGTCGACCAGCTGCTTGAACTGCGGATCGTCCTTGCGCAGCATGCAGGCATAGGGCTCGACCTGCAGAGAATCGGCCACGACCTCGAAGTCCTTGGGATTCTTGGCCGTGGGAATCAGTCCATAGAGCAGGATGTCGTCCATGCCGAAGGCCGCAGCGCGGTCGTTCTCGACCAGCAGAAAGCCGTCGGCATGGTCCTTGGCCATGACTATGTTCATGCCCCAGCCCTTTTCGGCATTGGCCTTGCGCAGCACCTGCAGATTGGTCGTGCCCGTGGTGATGGACACGGTCTTGTCCTTGAGGTCGGCGTAGTTCTTGATGCCCGAACTCTTCTTCACCAGCAGCCGCGTGCCCGTATAGAAATGGTTGATCGCGAAAGCCACTTCCTTGCCGCGCACGCTGTTGTTGGTGGTCGATCCGCACTCGAGATCGACGGTGCCGTTGCTCAGCAGCGGCATGCGGTTCTGCGAGGTCACGGCCTGCCACTGCACCTTGAGATCGGGCCGGTTCAAGCTCTTCTTCACGGCCTCGGCCACGGCCTGGGAGATCTCCACCGTCATGCCGACAGGCTTGCCGTTGTCCAGGTAGCTGAAGGGCACGGAGGACTCGCGGTAAGCCAGGGTGATGCGGCCGCTTTCGCGCACCTTGGCCAGCGTGTCGGCCTGTGCACCGGCCAGACAGCCCAGCCCCAGGGCCAGGTACAGCAGTCGGGTGTGAAGTTGCATGCTTGGTCTCCTCGTCGTTGGTAGATGTGCGGCCAGTGTAGGAATGAAGGCCGCATTTGCGGAATGACAATATCGAGCCCATCCATGCTTGCAATTTATGGGCCAGCCCTCGCCCACCCTGCGGCGGCCGCCGGCCATAACCCCCATGCATACCCCATGTGCCAAATGCCATGGCTGAGCCAGCCGCGCCGCGCCTACAGTGCGGCTGCATGGAGAAACGATCAATGCATGTCTGCATCGTGGGCGCCGGCATCGTCGGCCTGGCAACGGCCTATGCGCTGCAGCGGGCCGGACACCGCATCACCGTGCTGGAGCGCGCGCCGGAGCCGGCCGCAGGCGCGAGCGGCGGCAATGGTGCACAGCTCAGCTATTCCTATGTGCAGCCGCTGGCCGATCCGGGCATCTGGAAGATGCTGCCCGGGCTGCTGCTGGAAAAGGACTCGCCGCTGAGCTTCCGCCTGCGTGCCGACCCCGCCCAATGGGCCTGGGGACTGCGCTTTCTGGGCGCCTGCAGCACGCAGGCCTCGGGGCGCGGCACCCGGGCCCTGCTGGCCCTGGCCGCGGAAAGCCGGCAGGCCTTCGAGACCATGCAGGCGGCCGAAGCGCTGGCCTGCGACCTGCACACGCCGGGCAAGCTGGTGCTGTTTGCCACGCAGCAGGGCCTGGATGCGGCGGCGCGCCAGGTGGCGCTGCAGGCCGGCCTGGGCGGCGCGCCGCAGCAGGTGGTCGATGCCGCCCAAGCGGTGCGTATCGAGCCCGCACTGGCCGGCTATGCAAAGCGCATCGCCGGCGCCGTGCACACGCCCAGCGAAAGCGCGGCCGACTGCCGGGCGCTGTGCGCGCAGCTGGCCACGCTGCTGGCCGCGCGCGGCGCCGAACTGCGCTACGGCACGGAGCTGCAGGGCTTCGAGCGCCGCGGTGACGCCGTCGCGGGCCTGCACACCGCTGCGGGAGTGCTGCACGCCGACCACTATGTGCTGGCCAGCGGTTGGGAAAGCGCGGTCCACGCGCGCCAGCTGGGCCTGCGCATTCCCGTCTATCCGCTCAAGGGCTATAGCATCACCGTGGACGCTGCAGCCGCGCCCCATGCGGCGCCGCGCGTCAGCGTGACCGACACCACGCGCAAGGTGGTCTTCGCGCGCCTGGGCCAGCGCCTGCGCGTGGCCGGCATGGTGGAGATCGTGGGGCAGGATCTGCGCATAGACCCGCGTCGCATCGAGAGCCTGCGCCGCTCCACGCAGGAGGTCTTTGCCAGCCTGCCGCTGGACGGTGCGCTGCAGCCCTGGAGCGGCATGCGCCCCGCCACGCCCACGGGTCTGCCCATCACGGGCCGCCAGCGCGGCGGCCCGCGCAATCTGTGGCTGCAGACGGGCCACGGCGCGCTGGGACTGACGCTGGCCTTCGGGTCGGCGCAGCGGCTCGCTGCGCAGATGCAGCAGGTCTGAGAGCGCTTGAAACTGGCTCGCCCCAACCCGGAGACGCCGAGCAAGAGCCGCCTCGCCGCGAGGGCGTCGTCCCCCTCCCGCAAAGAGCGAGAGAGGGGGAGGCTGCATAGCAGCTCAGGGGGTGCTTAAAAGCTCCCGCAAGGCCTTGCGCATCTCCTCGGTCATGGCTCGCGCCAGCACCGAACCGGGGCGCTGGGGCATGCTCAGCGCATTCACGCCCACGGTGATGCGCGGCCGCAGCGGCACCACATAAACCTTGTTCCGGTCGGCCGCCAGGGCCGTGCAGCCGTCCATGATGGCCACGCCCAGGCCGTATTCGGCCATGGACAGCGCCGCATGGTAGGTCTGCACCGTGACCATGGGCGACAGGCCCACGCCATGCTCGCGGCAGGCCTGGCTCAGGCGCATGCCCAGAGGATCCTGGGCATCGAGCGCGACCACGGGCAGCTCGGCCAGGTCCTTGAGTTCCATGCCGTCCTGGCGCACGCGCGAGGGCGGCAGCAAGCCCTTGGGCAGCACGCAGAACATGTCCACCTCGGCCAGCAGCTCATGCTCGAGCGCGGGCTGGCCTACAGAGCTGATGACAAAGCCCACGTCCGCCTCCTGCAGCAGCAGGGCCGACACCACCTGGGGCGTGTGCAGCGCCTGCACATGGACCTGGACCTGCGGATGGCGGCGTCTGAAGCCCGCCATGGCGCGCGGCAGCACTTCGCGGCTGAGAGCGAACACGGTCAGCACGTTCAGCCGGTCCACCGCCTGGCCATGGCGCAGATTGGCGGCCAGGCGCTGCACCTCGTCGAGCTGCTCGAACAGCTTCTCGATATGCGGGAACAGTGCCAGCGCCTCATTGGTCGGCGTGAGCCGACCGCGTGCACGCTGGAACAGCGCAAACCCCAGCTGCAGCTCCGCATGCTGCAGGGTGCGGCTGACCGCGGGCTGGGTGATGTTGATGAGCCGCGCGGCAGCGCTGACACTGCCGGTCTGCATCACGGCGTTGAAGACCTCGATATGGCGCAGGCGCATGCGCAGTCCTCAGAAACGGTTCATTCCTCGCCGGACTGGGCGCGCGCCAGGCGCTCGCTCTTCCAGTACACATCGTCGCCACCGTCGATGCGGTTGAGCACGCGCGCCAGCACGAACAGCAGATCGGACAATCGATTCAGATACTGGCGCGGCGCGGCGCGCATGGACTCGGACTGCTCCAGGGCCACCACCTGGCGTTCGGCGCGGCGCGCCACGGTGCGGCAGACATGGGCCTGGGCGGCAGCGCGCGTGCCCGCCGGCAGTATGAATTCCAGCAGGCGCGGCAGCTGGGCGTTGTAGCGTGCCAAGGCCTGGTCCAGCTGCAGCAGAGCATCGTCCTTGAGCAGCTCGTAGCCGGGCATGGACAGCTCGCCGCCGAGGTTGAACAGCTGGTGCTGGATATCGACCAGCAGCTCGCGCACATCCTGCGGCAGGGTTTCGCACAGCAGCAGCCCGATATGAGAGTTGAGCTCGTCCACATCGCCCATGGCGTGCGGACGGCCGCTGTTCTTGGAGACGCGGGTGTTGTCACCCAGGCCGGTGCTTCCATCGTCGCCGGTACGTGTGGCGATCTGCGTGAGGCGGTTTCCCATGATGTATTCCTTGCGTATGGCTCTGCTCCCCGATTGTGATGGACGCGCACGCCCCGGGCGAAGAGAGCCGTTACAACGCGCAGGCAAATGTAGTCTCGGGCAACAGCCGGCAAAAGTGCTGGCCCTGGCCGGCTGCCTGCGCTGGAATACGGGCCTGTGTTTCACTAGCGAAGGAATGAACAGGTATGAAGAAGACAATGCTCAACTGCAATATCTCGTCTTTCGAGGTGCTCAGCGTGGTGCTGTTCTCTGCCCTCACCTTTGGATCGACCGGAGCGGTCCTGGCCCAAAGCATGGCGCATCAGAACCGGGAGCGCATGCAACTGGCCACAGCCGCAACCGTCGCCAACGTACAGCCCGCCTCCAATGCGGCCAACAGCGCCCGGGCCGCGTTCCAGCGCGCCGACACCAACCGCGACGGCCAGCTCAGCGCCGAAGAGGCACGGCATCTGCCGGCGGTTTCACAGCGCTTCGAAGAGATGGATACGGACAGGAACGGCCAGCTTTCACTGGCCGAATTTGACAAGGGCATACAGAAATATTGAGCTCTCTGAAGCGCGATGCGCCTGGGCAGCCCGCCGCGAATCGGCTCTTGCCCGGCGCCCTAGGTGCGCATCAAGCCGGGGCGACCTCGGTGACCGGCAAGGGAAACTCCGGCCCCGTGTAGACGGAACGTATTTCCACCTCCCCGCGCAGCAGCCGCTGCGCCCATTCATCGACCGCCACCCTGGCCTGCGCATCCACGCGCGGGCCCAGATCCAGACGGACCAGGGACGGCTCCTCCAGACCGAAAGCTCGATACCCGCCCAGCGGCAGCACGCCCTGGGCTTGGTCCTGGATGGCGCGGAAAATGGCTTCGCCGGAATCGCAGATGGCCGAGGCAATGAAGACTTCGGGATCACGCTGCACCCAGGGCAGCACATTGCCGATCTGCGCCACGCCATGACGCCGGCAGGCCTCGATCACGCCGGGCCGGCCGCCATCGATCATGGCAAACAGCACATCCACTCCGGTCTGCTGCGCCATGTCCTCCACACAGGCCCGAGCCCATTGCGGGCGGTGCTGATGGCCGCAGAACTGGGTCACGAACTCTCCGGCAAAGCCCGCAGCCGCCAGGCCGTGGGCAAAGGCGGCCCGGCCGCGCAGGCCCGGCGGCACCTTCTCACCCGAGAAATGTCCGGCCGCGCCGGAGCGGCTGAAGCTGGCGGCCAGCACGCCGGCCAGAAAGGCCGACTGCTCCTGCAGCACCTCATAGCGCGCGACATTGGCCGCGACCAGGCCGCCCTGCGTGATGGCGAAGGCCTGCTGCGGATGGCGCTCGGCCAGAATGCCCACGGGACCGTCGCCCTGGCCGCCGTGCGCCACGATCAGGTCGTAGGCGCCTGCGCTGAACGCCTGCATTGCATCGGCGCGGTCCTGGGCCGACTGCCCGGCCACCCAGTGCACATCCACGGCATGGCCGGCTGCCTGCGCGCGGCGCGCGCCCAGCAGGCCGGATTCGTTGAAGCTGCCCTGCCCCTCGGGGCCGAACAGGACGACGGCATAACGTGCCTGCCGGGGCGAAATACGGAGATTGCTCATTCCTTGACTCGATGACTGCTCAGCTGTTGTCGGCTTCAATGCATTACAGGGTGGCGCCGGTGCGCTTGGCCACGGCGGCCCAGGTGCTGGCCTGGGAGGTGACCAGGCGCGTGAAGCCGGCGGCATCCATGTCCTGCGTCACAAAGCCCTGGGCCTCCAGGGTCTGGGCCACCTCGGGCCGACGGCAGACCTGGCGCACGGCTTCGGTAAGCCTTTGCGCGTGCTCGCGGGCAATGCCCGCGGGCGCCGAAATGCCCACATAGTTTTCGGAAACCAGTTGCCCAAACCCCAGCTCGGCCACGCTGGGCGTCTGCGGGGACTGGGGCACGCGGCGCGCCGAAGTCACGGCCAGCAGCTTGACCCGGCCCTGCTTCTGCAATGCGATGTTCTGGGGCAACGCATCGATGGCGATCTTGATCTGGCCGCCCAGCAGATCGGCCCGCATGGGGCCCGCACCGCGGTAGGGCACATGCTCCATGCGCAGGCCCAGCTCCTGCGCGAACTGCTCGCCCACCAGATGGCCCACCGATGCGGCGCCGCCGCTGCCGAAGGGCACGGGGCGGGCACTGGCGCGGATCCAGGCCGCCAGTTCGCGGATGTTGTTGGCCGGCACCGAAGGATGCAGTGCGAACACCGTGGGCACGGCGCCGATATAGGCCAGGTGTTCGAAACTGGCCAGGGGGTCGTAGCTGCGCTTTTCAAGCAGGGAGGGCGCAATCGACAGCGCTGCGGAATTCGAGACCAGCAGCGTGTAGCCGTCGTTGGGGCTTTGTGCCACCAGCTGCGCGCCTATGGACGAGCCCGCGCCGGGCTTGTTGTCGATGACGACGGACTGACCCAGCTGCTCGCTCAGCAACGGTGCGACCAGGCGCGCCACGATGTCGCTAGAGCCGCCCGGAGGAAACGTCACCACCAGCCGTATGGGCTTGGCCGGCCAGGCCGTGCCCGCCGGCACCACGGCCTGCGCACACATGGACGCGGCTCCCAGCAGCGGCATGACGGCCGCGCCGCCCCCCATGCGTAGCAGCGCCCTGCGGCTGACGTCGACCATCCGGAATGTCCTTTCTTGAATACGAACGCAGCGGCACGCCCTGTGCGTGCTGGGAAGCTGTTTTTAGAACGTGTTCACGATCTCTACGCAGCCGCGTTGGAGCGCAATCGGGATGAGTTCGAAGCGATGGCTCGCCGCTTGCACCGGGGTGCAAGCAAGGGTCAGCGCGAAGAAATCGCCCGATTTCGCCCCAACCCTTCGGGACAGTGGCTTTGCGGGCGGTCTGCGGCGTTGCAAATCCTCGCAATAGCATGGCTATTGCTGCGGTGTTGCGCCTTGCATCCCATCCCGCAAAGCCGCTGTCGCGGCGCGAGGAGATCGTGAACACGTTCTTACTGCCGTTGCAGGGCAATGTAAGAGCACGGCCGACAAAAGCTAAACGGTCTTTTTTCATTTGCTATCTGCGAAGAAATCTATGGCCGGCGCGGCCTCGCGCCCGATCGGGTGCGCGTACGCACGCGGCGCACGCGAGCGCGCGCATCGCCGATGGGCACCGCCTGCGCGGCCGCTGCCGCAGGTGCCGGTGGTATTCTTTGAAGTTCCCTGGAGAGACCCGATGAACGCCCCTGTTGCCACCTCCCTGCTGCATCCCGAATTCGTGCAGCGCCCCGTTCCCGAAGCCTTGGTCCAAGCCCTGGCGACGCGCTTTGGCAGCCAGTGCTCCACGGCCCTGGCCGTGCGCGAGCAGCACGGCCGCGACGAGGGTGCGATAGCCGCGCCGCCGCCCTCCGCCGTGGTGTTTGCCGAGAGCACGCAGGACGTGCAGGATGCCGTGCGGCTGTGCGCGCAGCATGGCGTGCCGGTGATCGCCTATGGCGCGGGCTCCTCGCTGGAAGGCCATCTGCTGGCCGTGGAAGGCGGCATCAGCATCGACGTGAGCCGCATGAACCGCATCCTCTCGGTGAACACCGAGGACCTCACGGTGACCGTGCAGCCCGGTATCACGCGCAAACAGCTCAACGACGCGATCAAGGACACGGGCTTCTTCTTCCCCATCGATCCCGGTGCCGATGCCTCGATAGGCGGCATGACCTCCACGCGCGCCAGCGGCACCAACGCCGTGCGCTACGGCACCATGCGCGAGAACGTGCTGTCCCTGGAAGTGGTGACGGCCAACGGCGAGGTGATACGCACCGGCAACCGCGCGAAAAAGAGCGCGGCCGGCTACGACCTCACGCGCCTGATGGTGGGCAGCGAAGGGACTCTGGGCATCTTCACCGAGATCACGGTGCGCCTGTATCCGTTGCCCGAGGCCGTGTCGGCCGCGGTCTGTTCCTTCCCCAGCATCGAGGCCGCCGTGCACACCGTGATCCAGACCATCCAGGTCGGCGTGCCCATCGCGCGCGTGGAACTCATCGACGTGAACTCGGTGCGCATGGTCAATGCCTATAGCAAGCTCAGCTTGCGCGAGGAACCCATGCTGCTGATGGAGTTCCACGGCTCGCCCACGGGCGTCAAGGAACAGGCCGAGATGGTGCAGGAGATTGCGGGCGAATTCGGCGGCAATGCCTTCGAGTGGGCCGAACGTCCCGAAGACCGGACACGGCTGTTCACGGCCCGCCACAACGCCTATTTCGCCGCCGTCTCCAGCCGCCCCGGCTGCCGCTGCATCACCACCGATGCCTGCGTGCCCATCAGCCGCCTGGCCGACGCCCTGCTGGACTGCGTGACCGAGGCCGATGCCAGCGGCATCCCCTACTTTCTCGTCGGCCATGTGGGCGACGGCAACTTCCACTTCGGCTACCTGATCAACCCCGACAGCGAGGACGAGCGCACGCGCGCCGAACAGCTCAACCAGCAGCTGGTGCAGCGCGCCATCGCGCTGGGCGGCACCTGCACGGGCGAGCATGGCGTGGGCATCCACAAGCAGGGCTTTTTGCGCGAGGAAGCCGGCGACGGTGCCGTGCAGATGATGCGTGCCATCAAGCAGGCGCTGGACCCGCAAAACATCCTCAATCCCGGCAAGATCTTCACGCTGCAGTAAGCGCCGCCGGCTGCGCCCGTCCGGCCGGTGCCGGCCATGAAAAAAGGGCCTGAAGCTTCAGGCCCTTGGCATTCCGGTTCAGCGCAATTACTGGCCGACCTTCAGCTGGCCGCCGCGGCCCAGGCCGCCCTTGACCTCCTGCGCCTTGTAGTTGCGCAGCGAGATCACCATGTTGTTGTAGGAGTCCATGAATGCGGCCACCGTGGCCTTGCCTTCGGGCGAGCGCGAGAAGCCGCCCAGACCCGCGACGGCACCGCCGCCGAAGGCGCCCATGGCGGCACCGAAGTTGGTGGCCGTGGCATTGCCCTCGGAGATGGAGATCTGCACGCCGGAACGGATGTCGAACATGCTCAGCGTCACCACCGAGGCCTTGCTCTGCATGGCGCCGCCGATCAGCGTGCCCACATTGCCGAACAGGCCGCCCACGCCCGCAGCCAGCTGGCCCGTGGCGTCGTTGTCGATGATGATGGAAGGCTCCATGTAGTAGTCGGCGGCCACGCGCTGGCCCTTTTGCTGCTTGGAGCCGGCGCGGAACTCGCCGGAATTGCGCTGCTTGTCGGTGATCGCCGCCATCTTGCTTTCCGTGCGGTTGTTGCCGATGGAGGTGATCACAAAGCAGTTGGACTGCTGCACGGCCAGGCGGATCAGGGGCTCGATGGTGGTGATCTTGGTGGCAGCGCCAAAGCTTGCGTACCACTCCTTGCCGCGGCCGTCATCGACCGCCAGGGTGCCCAGGGGCGCGTCGCAGCGCTCCAGCGTGGGGTTGGCATTCACGCTGGTGGCGCCGCCGGCGGCTCCGGTGGCCGCCGTGGGGGCCGTGCCCGTGGAGATAGTGCCGCCACCAGGCGTCACGCAGCCCGCCAGCGACAGGGCCGCGGCCAGGGCAGCCAGACGCAAAGTTGTCTTCTTGGACATGGGATTCTTTCTGATCATGAATTTAAAAAAATGCTGACGTGCCGAGCACGCGTCAACGCAGGTACCAGCCCGACGAATTCCAGACGTAGTAGTAAGGAGTGTTCGCATACCAATAACCCCAGGACTTGCGCTCGTCCTCCAGGGCCTGATAACGCGCTTGGGCATTCTGTTTCGCGGCCTGGGCCTGAGGCAGCAGGCGTTTGGCCTCCTGGTTGCCCTTGGCCGCTGCGCGGGACAGCCAGGCTTCGGCCTCGGCGGGATCGGCTCCCATTTCTTCGAAGCCCAGCAGATACAGGCGGCCCAGCGCAAACTGCGCGGTGCCATTGCCGGCATCGCCGGCCTTGCGCATCCATTCGATGGCCTGGTAGCTGTTGCGCTCCACACCATCGCCGCGCATATAGCGCAGCCCCAGGTCATAGGCGGCGCGCGGGTCGGCCGCGGCGCGGGCCGTGAGCTCGGCCAGGCGGCGCTCGGCCTCGGGATTGACGGGCTCGCCCCGGAAGGTGGCCGTGTTGCGCGGCATCTCGGAGCAGTTATTGCCCTGGCACAGACGCACCACGGGAGCGATGGAAATCTGCTCCTGGGGCGTTTGCACCGCACAGGCGGTCAGCGCAAGAGCAAGCAGTGAAAAGCCGGGAAGAACAAGGCGCATGAGAAATCCCTCAGAGGTTCTTATTCGTTAGGACCGAAAAGTATATTCATAAACTTTATGCAATCCAATATGCACGATCGCAGATTATTTTTCTATCCACGAGAAATCATGGAGAAAATCGACCTCAGGCGATTAACTCCAATTGCCGGCCCGTTTTATTCAGCCAGTCCTGCGGTCGGCAGCATATGCTGACGGCCATATCCGATCCATGTTCTTGCGCTTTTTCAAACCCGTCTGGCCTTTGCCGGCCTTGCTGACCTGGGCTCTGGCCTGGGCGTTGCTGCTGCTGCTCGGGCGCCTGATGCCCTGGTGGCAGGCCTTGCTGGCCGCCTGCATTCTCAGCACCGCCGCCAGCCTCTGGGGCGATACCTGGTGGCGCCGGGCAATGATTGCGGCGGGCTTTCCGCTGTCGTTTCTGGTGCTGTGGGCCAGCCAGCTGCCGGCCTGGGGCTTACCCGCCTGGGGCTGGCTGCTGCCCCTGGGCCTGTTGCTGCTGGTCTATCCGCTCAATGCCTGGCGGGATGCCCCCGTCTTTCCCACTCCCGCGCAGGCGCTGCAAGGCCTGGCCGATGTGGTGAAGCTGCCGGATCAGGCCCTGGTGCTGGATGCGGGCAGCGGCCTCGGCGACGGCCTGCGAGCGCTGCGCAGCGAGCTGCCGCAGGCCCGCTTGCAAGGCCTGGAGTGGAGCTGGCCGCTCGCACTTCTCTGCGCTCTGCGCTGCCCCTGGGCGCGCGTGCGGCGCGGCGATATCTGGCTGACGGACTGGAGCGGCTATCAGCTGGTCTATCTGTTCCAGCGCCCCGAAAGCATGGGCCGGGCGGCCGTCAAGGCGGCCACCGAAATGCGGCCCGGCAGCTGGCTGGTCAGCCTGGACTTCCAGCTGCCCGGAGTGGAAGCCACGGCCTGCCTGCAGGGCAATAGCCGCCACCAGGTCTGGATCTACGCCATGCCGCTGGACGGCGCAGAGCCGGCGCAGGCCGATTGAACAGGCCTGCGCCGATACCGCTTATCTGGCGCGGCTGGCCTGGCTCACATACAGGGCCACGGCGGCAATATCGGCCTCGCTCATCGTGGCCTTGAAGGACGGCATGCTGCCAATGCCGTCGCGCAGAGCGCGTGCCACGCGCGCTGCATCGGGCTGCAACTCGTCCAGCACGGGGCCGATGGCACCTTCCGTGCCCGCATCCTTCAAGGTGTGGCAGACGGCGCAAGCCGGCGTGGCGGCAACCGTGAACAGCTGCTTGCCGCGGGCCAGCTGGGCGGCTTCGTCGGCATGGGCGGCCGCGGCCAGAACGGACAGCAGCAGGGCGGCGAGGGTATGGGTGGTCTTCATCATGGTTATGGGGATCTAGGCATGGAAACCGGCCCCGCGCCCTGGGGTGCAGGACATGGGGCGCGGGTCGTTCAGGCAACCGTCACGGTCACCGCGTGGTCGGCCCAGCTGGTGTTGTTGTAGCCGCTCTGGTTCTCGCCGCGGGTTTCGGGCTGGAGATTGCCTTTTTCGTCCGTGGCGCGGCTGGCCAGCACATGCGTGCCCTTGGGCAGCTGGGCCTGCAGCACGAACTGGCGCCAGGCGTACTTGCCCATGTCCGGGCCGACCAGGCGCGCCGGCTTCCAGGACTTGCCGCCGTCCGTGGACACTTCCACGCCCTTGACCGCATGCATGCCGCCGAAAGCCACGCCATGGATCTGCACCATGCCGGCGGCCTGCGTGCCGGCTTCGGGCAGCGGGCTGTTGATCCAGGACTTGACGCTCATCTCCTGCACCGAGGGCTGGCTGGGATCGCTCTTGCTGCCGGGAGGCGAGATGCGGTAGCCGTGGGACATGATGTGGGCTTCGCTCTCCTTGAGCGTGAACGCCAGCTGCTTGATGTACTTGATGTTGTTCACGCCGGTGTAGCCGGGCACGATCAGGCGCAGCGGGCCCCCGTGGGCCAGCGAGATCGGCTCGCCGTTCATTTCCCAGGCCAGCAGCGCATCCTGCATCGCCGACAGCGGCACGGAACGCTCCACCATCACGGTCTTGGGGTCGATGCCCGCGGGCAGCACCTCGCCGCCGGTGCCGGTCATATAGACCATGCCATCGGCCACGCCGCCCAGGGCCTTGACCACCTCGCGCACGGGCACGCCGCTCCAGACCACGCAGCCCGCGGCGCCTACCGTCCACTGCGTGCCACTGGGCTTGCTGGGGAAGAAGCCCCGGCCGTTGCCCGAGCATTGCAGCACCATGGTCACGGTCTCCAGCCCCATCTTCTTGAGCTCGGCCACGCTCAGCTGGCGCGGCTGCTTGACGCCGTCGATCTGCACCTGCCAGGCATCGCGGTCGGCCACGATGGACGCGTTCGGCGTGGGCAGGTTGTTGCGCACATAGAGCTGGTTGCTGGGCGTGATCACGCTGGTGCCGAAGGCCGAGCGCTTGGTCTCGATGGTGGTCGAGCTGTGCACGATCACGGCATCGGCGTTCTTGAAGCCCGCATAGCCGGGCAGGGGCTTGGCCGCGGGCGCAGCGGCCTGGGCCAGTGCCTGGCCCTGGAAGCTGGCCAGGCCGGCGGCCGCCAGAGCGCTGGCGCTGCCGGCCAGCAGGCGGCGGCGCGGCAAGGACGTGGAGTGTGGTTGCATGGAGTCTCCTCTCTGTAATAAAGCGGGGTGAAGAAGGCGGCCGGACTCAGCTGCTGGCCCGGCCCAGCACGCGCGAGGCCACGGCCAGAGCCTGTTTTTTCTCGGCGATCAGCACCAGCGGACGGCCCTCGCGTGAGCGCACCACCTGCCAGTAGGTATTGGCCCACCAGCCCTGGCCTTCGGGCAGCTGCTGAGGCTGGTCGAAGGCCAGCACGGTGACGATGCCGCCTTTTTCAAAAAACGTGGTCAGGTGGTAGGCGCGACTGCCGTCGATATCGCAGGGCCGCATGAGCTGGGTGTAGCCGGGCAGTTTTTGCTGGGCCGGCCAGTCCATATGCCTGGCGATCTCGGCCTCGGGCATGAACTGGCCGCGCAGCGTGCGCTCGTAGTACTCGTGCTCTATGGCCGAGCGCACCATCTCGGGCGGTCGCATCGCAAACACGGCGCCGGTGACCGTGCCGCCCAGCAGCAGCGCGGCCAGCATGCGCTGTATGCCGCGGCGCGCATGCCAGGGCGTGTGGCGCAGCAGGTGCGCGGGCGGCTCGCCGGGCTCGAAGGCCAGCGCCAGCTCGGCGCGCGCGCGCAGGTCAAAGGCCGAATCTTCGGGACGTGGGGGGAATGTCATGGTGCATGCTTTCGCAGCGGTATCACGCTGCCTGCCGGGTTGGCGCCGCCGCCGGTACGGGCTGGCTCTTGCAGGGCGTTCTTGAGCGCTTCACGCGCCCGCGCCAGGCGCGAGAGCACGGTGCCGGGCGCAATGTCCAGCGCCTCGGCCATCTGGGCCGTGGGCATGTCGTCAAAGTAATAAAGCACCAGCACTTCGCGGTGGATGGGAGCCAGCCGGCCCAGGGCCTTGACCACGTCCAGCTGCGCATCCAGCGCATCGTGATGGTGGACCGGCTGATCCTCGGCCTCCTCGGCGCCGCCCCGGTGCCGGGTCGGATCGAAGTGCCGGAATGCATGGCGGCGCATGATCTGGAACAGCCAGGCGCGGGCCATGCTCTGGTCGCGCAGCTGATGCCGGAAGCGCCAGGCGCTGGTAAAGCAGTCCTGGACCACATCCTCGGCAATGGCGCGCGAGCCGGTCAGCGCCCAGGCGCTGCGCAGCAGGAATCGGTAATGCTCGCGCACCCACTGGTTGTAGCGCGACTCGGCGGTGGAGATCATGCTGCTAATGAGCGGGGGAGGCGAGGTTTCATTCCATGCGCGGGCAAATATTTCTGGATGGCCGCTGCCCGCAGCGATCCGGGCCGCCGGACTTCAGGCGTCGGAAACGCCTGGAACCCTTACGATTAGAGTGCTAGCAGCTATAGATTCTGCGTATGCAGGCCGAAGAAGCGCGCGGGCGGCATGCCCACCGTGCGCCGCACCATGGCGCTGAAGGCGCTGGGGCTGTAGTCGAGCTCGGCCGCGATGCGCTGTATCGGCCAGTTGCGCGCGGCCAGGCTCACGGCATGGGCCAGCACCACCTGCTGGCGCCAGTGGGTGAAGCTGCATTCCAGCTCCTGCTTGAAGAGCCGGGCCACGGTGCGCGGGCTGGCACCGGTATCGCGCGCCCAGTCCTCCAGGGTTTCGTAGCGCGTGGGATCGGCGAGCACGGCCTCGCACAGCAGGCGCAGGCGCTTGTCCTGCGGCAGGTTCACGCCCAGCTGCACGGCGCTGGCACGGCGCAGCTCGTCGAGCAGCAGCTCGCTCAGATGATGCTCGCGCGCCCTGTCCTGCTCGGACAGCTGCAGGCTGTCGTCGGGCAGCGTGGGCAGCTCGCGCACCACGGCGCGCAGCAGCTCGGAGGCGTTGAGCACCCGGCACTGGCGCCATGCCCCTTCTTCCTCGCGCTCCACATTGGGGCCGCAGCGGCCGTTGGTCTGGAAGAAGTACAGGGTGCGCAGATCGGCGCTTTCCACCATGGTCACCGCATGCTCCATGCCCGGCGGTACCCACAAGGCCCGCGAGGGCGGCACGATGAACGTACCCTGTCTGACGGTCAGCCTGATGGTGCCCGAGGTGGAGATGGCCAGCTGCGCCCAGGGATGGCGATGCGGCTTGACCTGGGTGTCGGCCTCCAGCCAGCGGCATTTGGCCCGCACCGGCCGCAGGGCCGTGGGTATGTAGAGATGCGGCGTCAGCGTCTCCACATAGTTGGAGGCCTTGCCCGCACGCAGCGGCTCGGAGGAACGGTTGCTGGACATCATGGCTTGGCAGGTTTGCGACAGTAATTGGCAGACTATCGCATACCAGACGCCAGTCCTCTGCCTAAGATGCGATATATGAACCGCCCTGCCCCGACAACACCCCAGAGCCCAGCGCCGGACACGCTGCGCAGCGATGCGCGCACCATAGGCCTGATCGGCCTGGCCCACGGCTCCTCCCACTTCTTCCACCTGCTGTTGCCGCCGCTGTTTCCCTGGCTGATCAAGGATTTCGGCTACAGCTATGCGGAGCTCAGCGTGCTGGTCTCGCTGTTCTTCGTCGTCTCGGGCACGGGCCAGGCCCTGGCCGGCTTTGCCGTGGACCGCTTCGGCGCGCGTCCCATCCTGTTCGCGGCCCTGGGCAGCTTTGCGGTCGCGGGCCTGATTGCGAGCACCGCCCAGGGCTATGCGATGCTGCTGGCCGCCTCCTTTTTTGCGGGCCTGGGCAATGCACCGTTCCACCCCGTTGACTTCACGATCCTCAACAAGCGCGTCTCGCAGCAGCGCATAGGCCATGCATTCTCGGTGCACGGGCTGTCGGGCAATATAGGCTGGGCGCTGGCGCCGCTGTTCATGGCGGGCATCACCACGGCCACGGGCTCCTGGCGCACGGCCTGCTTCTGCGGCGCGCTGTGGGCGCTCACGGTGCTGCTGATCATGGTCTTCAACCGCGATGCGCTGGATGACCGCGCCGAAGCCGCGCACGCCAGCGCCAAGCCGGCCGCCCAGGCCGCGCCCAAGGAGCACCCCATGGCCTTCATGAAGCTGCCCTCGGTATGGCTGTGCTTCTCCTTCTTCTTCTGGAGCACCTGCGCGCTCAGCGCCATCCAGAGCTTTGCGAGCCCCGCCATGCAGGCCATGTACGGCCTGCCGCTGAGCGTGACGGCCCTCATCGTCACCGGCTATATGCTCTGCGGCGCCGCGGGCATGCTGATCGGCGGTTTCCTCGTGGGCCGCGTCCAGCGGCTGGAGAAGGTGATCTCGGTCTGCATGCTGGGCTCGGGCCTGCTGCTGTTCGTGGTGGGCACGGGCTGGCTGCCCGGTATGGCGGCCGTGGCGGTGGCGTCCATCGCCGGCCTGGGCACGGGCCTGGCCGGCCCCTCGCGCGACATGCTGATCAAGCGCGCCGCGCCGCCCGGCGCCACGGGTCGCGTCTACGGCACCGTGTATTCGGGCCTGGACCTGGGCTTTTGCCTGGCCGCGCCGGTCTTCGGCTTCATGCTGGACCACCAGATGCACCACGCCGTGTTCTTCGGCTCGGCGATAGCGCTGCTGCTGTCCGTGGTCTCGGCCGTCATCGTCGGCGACGGCGTGAGCAAGAAAAACAAGGCCGTGCTGGCCCCCGCCTGAGCACGCCAAGCCCCTGCCTCAAGCCCTGCGCGCCCATGCCGCAGGGCTTTTTTCATGGCTATGTCCCCGTTGAGTGTGGAAAAACGCCGATAGCCGCGAGGAGCATGGCTTGCGGGGTTGGCAGGCGATGGGT
>NZ_JBFYGN010000008.1:0-225980 GCF_041079535.1 Comamonas guangdongensis
AGTCTCCCGACAGTCCTACATGTACGTTGGACTGGCGGGAAATATGGAGAGTTCAACACTGAACGCAGACAGAGCCAAAAAAAATGGGTGCCTAAGCACCCAGTGAAATTGCCTTGGAAGACAAGATGAAATCAGGCGTCGCGCAGCTCCCGGCGCAGGATCTTGCCCACGGGAGTCTTGGGCAGCTCGGTGCGGAAGACGATGTGGCGCGGGCGCTTGTAGCCCGTGAGATTGGCATGGCAGTAGTCGCGCACGGCCTGCTCGGTCAGCAGCGCATCCTTCTTGACGATGATGAGCTTGATGGCCTCGCCCGACTTTTCATCGGGCACGCCGACCACCGCGCATTCGAGCACGCCGGGGCAGTTGGAGACCACGTCCTCCACCTCGTTGGGGTAGACGTTGAAACCGCTGACGATGACCATGTCCTTTTTGCGGTCCACGATCTTGACGTAGCCGCGCTCGTCCATGACGCCGATATCGCCGGTGAGGAAATAGCCGTCGGCCGTCATGCTCTTGGCCGTTTCATCGGGCCGGTTCCAGTATCCGGCCATGACCTGCGGGCCCAGCACGGCGATTTCGCCGGACTGGCCCGGCTCGCTCACATCCTGGCCGTCGCTGCCTATCAGCTTGACGTAGGTGCTGGGCAGGGGCACGCCTATGGTGCCCGAGTAGGCGGTGGTGGTGACGGGATTGCAGGTGACCGAGGGACTGGTTTCCGACAGGCCGTAGCCTTCGCAGATGGGGCAGCCGGTCTTCTTGAGCCAGAGCTCGGCGACCGCGCTTTGCACGGCCATGCCGCCGCCCACCGAGACCTTGAGATGCGACCAGTCCACGGTGTTGAAATCGGGGTGGTTGGCCAGGCCGTTGAACAGCGTGTTCACGGCCGGGAAGCTGTGGAAGCGGTGCCCGGACAGCTCCTTGAGCGTGGCCTTGAGATCGCGCGGATTCGGGATCAGCACCGTTTTGCCGCCCGTGCGCATGGACAGCATCATGTTCACCGTGAAGGCGAAGATGTGATACAGCGGCAGCGCGCAGATGCTGGCCGGCTGTTCGCCGGCCGGCACCTTCTGCATGACCGGAGCATTCCAGACCTCGGACTGCAGCACGTTGGCGATGATGTTGCGGTGCATCAGCACCGCACCCTTGCTGACTCCCGTGGTGCCGCCCGTGTACTGCAGCAGGGCCATGTCGTCGGGCTTGATGGCCGGAGCCGTGAATTTCGCGCCGCGACCCTTGGCCAGAGCCTCGTTGAAGCGCACGGCGCCGGGCAGATTGAAGGCCGGCACCATCTTCTTGACCGAACGCACCACGAAGTTGACGAGCGCCCCCTTGAGCAGGCCCAGCTCATCGCCCATGGCGCAGAGCACGATGTGCTGGATGGCGCTGCCGTGCATGCCCTCTTCCAGGGTCTTGGCAAAGTTCTCGATGATGACGATGGCCTTGGCGCCCGAATCCTTGAGCTGGTGCTCGAGCTCGCGCGCCGTGTACAGCGGGTTGACGTTGACCAGCACAAAGCCCGCGCGCAGCACGCCGGCCACGGCCACCGGGTACTGCGGCATATTGGGCATCATCAGCGCCACGCGGTCGCCGCGCTCAAGGCCCAGGCTCTGCAGATAGGCCGCAAACACCTTGCTCTGCGCATCGACCTGGGCAAAGGTCAGCTCCTTGCCCATGAAGGAATAGGCCACCTTGTTCGCATGCTTGGTGAAAGCCTCCTCCATCAAGGCCACCAGCGACGGGTATTGCGAGGCATCGATATCGGCCGGAACTCCCTCGGGATAGGCACTCAGCCAAGGACGGTCACTCATTCTTTTGGTCTCCGCTGTCTTATCGTCTGATCAGACTATTCTCATAAAAAGCACGATCGTTCGATACTGTAGTAACCCTAGGGCTAGTCTCTAGTTGCCTAGGCGACAGCCTGCCCGCAAGCCCTGCCCGGCCTGGAGCACGGAGCAGCAAAAAGCCCGTCGGCACAGGCCTGACGGGCTTTGAATGTTTCCAGCCTGCAGCGCTTGGCGGATAAGCGCTGGCAGCTATCAAAACAGAGGCTTACTTGACCAGCTGGGCCAGATCGCCCGCAGCGTACTTCTTGGCCATCTGATCCAGGCTGTAGCCCTTGATCTTGGCGCCCTGGCCTTCGCAGCCGAACTCGATGTAGCGGGCCTTGCAGACCTGTTTGGCGGCCTCGCGCGCGGGCTTGAGCCATTCGCGGGCGTCGAACTTGTCGGGGTTCTCGGCCAGGAACTTGCGCACCGCGCCGGTCATGGCCAGGCGGATGTCGGTGTCGATATTGATCTTGCGCACGCCGTACTTGATGGCTTCCTGGATTTCCTCGACGGGCACGCCGTAGGTTTCCTTCATCTTGCCGCCGTACTGGTTGATGATGGCCAGCAATTCCTGGGGCACGGAGGAGGAGCCGTGCATCACCAGGTGGGTGTTGGGGATGCGGGCGTGGATTTCCTTGACGCGGGAAATCGCCAGGATGTCGCCTGTGGGCTTGCGCGAGAACTTGTAGGCGCCGTGGCTGGTGCCGATGGCGATGGCCAGTGCGTCCAGCTGCGTGGCCTTGACGAACACCGCGGCTTCTTCGGGGTCGGTCAGCATCTGGCTGTGGTCCAGCTTGCCGACGGCGCCGATGCCGTCTTCCTCGCCGGCATCACCGGTTTCCAGATTGCCCAGGCAGCCCAGTTCGCCTTCCACGGTGGCGCCGATCTGGTGGGCCATGGCCACGACCTTCTGGGTCACGTCCACGTTGTAGTCGAAGGACGAAGGCGTCTTGCCGTCGCTCATCAGCGAGCCATCCATCATCACCGAGCCGAAGCCCAGGTTCAGCGCGCCCTGGCAGACTTCGGGCGTGGTGCCGTGGTCCTGGTGCATCACCAGGGGGATGTGGGGATACATCTCGGCGGCGGCCTGGATCAGATGCTTGATGAAGGGCTCGCCGGCGTATTTGCGGGCACCGGCGCTGGCCTGCAGGATCACGGGCGCACCGACTTCGTCAGCCGCCGACATCACGGCCTGGACCTGTTCCAGGTTGTTGACGTTGAAGGCAGGAATGCCATAGCTGTGTTCTGCAGCATGGTCGAGCATTTCGCGCATCGAGATAAGAGGCATGGTGGGTTCCGTTCAAAGTTTTGAGAGGCAACGCCCCTGCCGATGCATGGCTTGCGCTGTATGCAAAGCCGCTGCGGCCTGGGGAAAAACCAGCAGCTACCCGGAGGTAACCGCTTAGTAACCGCAGATTTTAACCGGCCGCCGGTATTTCCATGCGGTAGCAGGTGGTGAAGCCTTGCGGTGCCTGGGCCGCGGCAAAGCGCCCCTCATGGGCCTGCAGAATGCGGGCCACGATTTCATGGCCCAGGCGCAGGCTGTCGGCCGGCGGGACCGCCGGCTCCGCCGCATCGCGCCGCCCGTCGTCGCAGACCTGAACCCAGGCCAGGCCCAGCTCGGCATCCAGGCCCGCCTGTACCTCGATCTGCGTGCCCTCAGGGGTGTGGCGCACCGCGTTCTCCACCAGATTGCGCAGGGCCGATTCCAGCAGCAGCGCGTTGCCGCGCACGCACAGGGTCGGGGGGGCCTCCACGGCCAGCGTGTCCTGCCGGTCCCAGGCGCTCTGGGCCTGGGACGCCGCCACGGCGCGCGCCACGTCGGCCCAGTTCACGGGCGGCAGCGAGGCCGCATCGGGCAGGCTGCGCCCGGCCCTGGCCAGGGCCAGCAGCTGGTCCAGCACATGGCCCGCATGCAGCGCATCCTGACCTATGCGCTGCAAGGCCAGGCGCGTGGCGGCCGCATCGCCGGCGCTATGCGGAGCGGACTCCAGCGCCCGGGCCTGGAGCACGATGGAGGCCAGCGGCGTGCGCAGCTCGTGGGCCACCTCGTTGGCCAGATTGCGCTCGCGCTCCAGCGCGGCCTGCTGCCGGTCCAGCAAGGTGTTGATGGAGGTGACCATGGGCGCCAGCTCGCGCGGCACATGCGCGTCGGAGACGCGCTGGTCGCGGCTCAGGTCCAGGGCCTCGACCTCCTGGGACAGCAGATGGAGCGGCTGCATGCCGCGGCGCATGGCAATGCCCAGCACGATCACGATCACCGGCAGCAGCCAGAAGCCCGGCTCAATCATCTGCATGGCGATGTCGTCGGCCAGGCTGTCGCGCTCGGGCAGGGCGATCATGACCGTGACCTTGGCCGCGCGATCGGCGCTCCACTGCGTGTAGCTGCGCCATATGCTCTGCGGCCCGAGCTTGAGCGTGGCAAAGCCCTGCTCTATCCCGAAGTCGGGCAGGGGCGCGGAGCCGTTGCGCGCGATCAGCTGCCCGCCCGCATTCCACAGCACCACGCTCAGCGACTCCTGGTAGTCGTGGGCATGCAGGCCCGGCGGCGGCTTGACCGCGGTCGGCGGACTGGGGCGCACATCGCCTTGCACATGCCAGTTCAGCGCCAGCGCCGCCACGCTGGCCAAATGGCCGTCCGTCAGCTCGTCGGCCTCCTGCACGCCGGTCTGGTAGCCCCAGACCACGAAGCTGCCCCAGACCAGGGCCAGCGCCGCCAGCACCCAGGCCAGCAAATTCAGCTGCAGCGAGCTGCGGCGCCTGGGCGGCGCGGCCGGCGTCATTCCTGCTCCTGCGGCATGAAGTAGCCCACGCCGCGCATGGTGACGATGATCTTCTGGCCCAGCTTCTTGCGCAGATGGTGCACATAGACCTCGACGGCATTGCTCTCCACCGCATCGCCCCAGCTGTAGAGATGCTCCTCGATCTGCTGGCGCGACAGCACCCGCCCCCGGGCCTGGAGCAGAGCCCAGAGCACGGCGAATTCGCGCGGCGAGATCTCCACCACGCGTCCCGCCTGCCTGACGATGCGCGCGGCCGGGTCCACCTCCAGGGCCGCGTGACGGATCACGGGCGAGGCCTGGCCCGCGGCCCGGCGCAGCATGGCGCGCATTCTGGCCTCCAGCTCGTCCATGTCGAAGGGCTTGACCAGATAGTCGTCGGCCCCCAGGTTCAGCCCCGCGACCCTGTCGCGCACCTGGTCCCGCGCCGTCAGTATCAGTACCGGCGTGGCCGCGTCCGGCAGCTGGCCGGGCCGGGCCGCCTGGGAGCGCAGGCGGCGCACCACCTCGCTGCCGTCGCCGTCGGGCAGGCCCAGATCCAGCAGCACGGCATCGAAACGCTCGATGCTCAGCGCATGCCAGGCCTCGGCCACGCTGGCGCAGACATCCACCGCATAGCCGCGCTGCATGAGATTGGCACGCAGGCCGGCTGCAATGCCCTCGTTATCTTCGACCACCAGAATTCGCATGAGCGCATTGTGCTTGGCAATACCGGCCCCGCCGGCCGCAAGGCGATTGCCGCCCACGCGCCCGGCCGCTCTGCGGTTGCAGCCGCGCTACAGGCGGGAAAACTGCAATTTCGCGGCCGCTGCCGTCCTCTATGATGCGCAGCTCACTCATCCCTGGCGCGCGCTCGATGTTCTTCTTTGATCCACTCCTGTACGCGCTGGTCAATGCCGATGCGCAGACGCCCTGGCTGAGCATCCAGGCCGCCCGCCTGCTGTCCGCATGGCTGCCCCAGCTGAGTGGAATCCTGGTCGTCCTCGCGCTGCTGCGTGGCTCCCCGGCCCTGCGCCGCAGCATGCTGCTGCTGCTGCTGTCCATGGCCACCGCCTGGCTGATCGCACGCCTGATACGCTGGGGCTTCCCCACACCGCGCCCCTTCCAGCTGAACCTGGGCATGCAATGGATTGCGCATGGCGGCCGTGCCAGCTTTCCCAGCCAGCATGCCTGCGGCGCTTTTGCGCTGGCCATGTCCCTGAGCCTGGGCAGCACGCGCCGCTCCCGACCGCTGGTGCTGCTGGCCTGGGCCGCGGCCGTTGCCATCGCCTGGAGCCGCGTGCATCTGGGCGTGCACTTCCCCTCGGACGTGATGGCCGGCGCCCTGGTCGGCTGCGCCAGCGCCATGCTGGTCTGGAACCTCGCCTGGCGGCTGCGCCGCGGACGGCATCTGCGCCTGCGTCTGGCGCCGCGCCTCAGGCAGCTGCGCTTCGCCTGGCTGGGCAGCCGATAGCAGCGCCGCGCTTTTAAGCCATTGTTAAGAAGCGCTTTCTATCGTGGCAGGCATGGTCAAGCCTGTCAGCCCTTCCCTGCAGTCCACGCCGCAGCTGCTGAGCTGGACCGTGGTTGCGCTGGGCTGCGTGCTGGCCTGGGACATGAGCGGGCTGGATCTGCCCATGGCCCACTGGTTTGGCAACGACCAGGGCTTTGCCCTGCAGCACAACTGGTTCATGGTCACCATTGCCCACGATGGCGCGCGCAAGCTGGCCTGGGCTCTGGTCCTGGGCCTGAGCCTGGGCATCTGGTGGCCGGTCGGCCTGCTGCGGCGCCTGCCTTATGCCAGGCGCGTACAGCTGGTGGCGGTCGCCATGCTGGGCCTGGCCGTGATGACCGTGATGAAGCGCATCAGCATCACCAGCTGCCCCTGGGATCTCAGTGATTTTGGTGGCATCGGCCACCTGGTCTCGCACTGGGCCTGGGGCGTGGCGGACGGCGGCGGCGGCCATTGTTTTCCGGCCGGCCATGCCTCGGCGGGCTTTGCCTTCATCAGCGGCTATTTCGCGCTGCGCCATACGCAGCCGCGGGCCGCGCGCTGCTGGCTGGCCGCGGCCCTGCTGGCCGGCTTCGCGCTGGGCCTGGCCCAGCAGATGCGCGGCGCGCACTTCATGAGCCACACGCTGTGGACGGCCTGGCTGTGCTGGTCCTGCAGCTGGCTCTGCGATCTGCTCGTCACCCGCCACCTGGCCCGGCAGACACCGGCGCGCCCGCCCGCCGAGCCCGACACCCTGCTGTCTGCCGACTGAGGCGCGCCGCAGCTTTTCAGCGAGAGAGTATTCATGCTGTTCTTTGATCCCTCCTTCTTTCACTATCTGAACGCCAGCACCCACAGCCCGCAATGGCTGGTGCCCATGGCGCGCTTTGCCTCCAACTGGCTGCCGGTGCTGTCCGCCCTGCCCATTGCCGCCGGTCTGCTGGCCATGGGCAAGGGCTGGCGCCGCAGCCTGCAACTGGCCCTGCTGTCCATGGCCCTGGCCTGGGTGGCCTGCCGCCTCATACGCTGGGGCTTTCCCATGCCGCGCCCGGCCCAGCTCGGCATGGGCCAGCAATGGATTCAGCACGGCGGCAGCGCCAGCTTTCCCAGCATGCATGCGGCCGGCGCCTTTGCCTTGGCGCAGAGCGTGCAGCTGGGCGTGACGCGCCATAGGTCCTGGCTGCCGCCCCTGGTCTGGCTGCTGGCCTGCGCCATGGCCCTGAGCCGCGTGGTGCTGGGCGTGCATTTCCCCTCGGACATCCTGGCCGGCGCCGTCGTCGGCTGCACCAGCGCGGTCTGCGCCTGGCATGCGGGCCTGTGGTGGGCGAGGCGCCGCCATGGCCTCAGGCGCGCCGCGACACCGCCCGCAGCGCCCCAGGCTTCCGAATAACGGAGCCGTCACTCAGGGACTGAGACCAACGCTATTAAAACAAAAGCTGCCAGCGCTTATGCATCAAGCGCTGGCAGCTTTTTAATGAGGCACAGCCCAACCAGGAAACAGCGAGCAAGGGCCGCCCCGCAGCGAGGCTGTTGTCCCCCTCCCGCAGAGAGAGGGGGAAGCCCTCAATCACTCCACGCGGCAGATCTTGAGCATATTGGTGCCGCCCGGCTGGCCCATGGGTTCGCCGCAGGTGATCGCATACACATCGCCCGACTGCACGATGCCGCGCTCCAGCAGATGGCCCTTGGCCTGGTCCAGCGCGGTGTCGCGGTCGGCGCTGGTGTCCATCAGCAGAGGCCGCACATTGCGGTACAGCGCCATCCGGCGTTGGGTCGCCAGACGCGGCGTCAGCGCATAGATGGGGATATGGATGCGGTGGCGGCTCATCCACAGCGCCGTGGAGCCGCTGTCCGTCATGGCCACGATGGCCTTGGCGCCCAGATGGTGGGCCGTGAACAGCGCGCCCAGCGCAATCGCCTGGTCGGTACGCTTGAACTGGCTGTTGCTGAAGTCTGCATCCTTGACGCGATCTTCGGCGGCCTCGGCGGCCGCGCAGATGGCGGCCATCTCGCGCACGGTTTCCAGCGGGTACTTGCCGGCCGCGGTTTCGGCGCTGAGCATCACGGCATCGGTGCCGTCGAGCACGGCATTCGCCACGTCGCTGACCTCGGCGCGCGTGGGCACGGGGTTGGTGATCATGGACTCCATCATCTGGGTCGCGGTGATGACCACCTTGTCCATGTCGCGCGCCATGCGGATCATCTTCTTCTGCAGCGCGGGCACGGCGGCATTGCCGACTTCCACGGCCAGGTCGCCGCGCGCCACCATGATGCCGTCGGAGACCTTGAGGATTTCCTCGAGGCGCGGAATGGCTTCGGCACGCTCGATCTTGGCGATCAGGCCGGGCTTGTGGCCGTACTGGGCCGCGGCTACATTGCACAGCTGGCGGGCCATTTCCATGTCGGTGGCATTCTTGGGAAAGCTCACGGCCACATAGTCGGCCTGGAAGCTCATCGCGGTCTTGATGTCTTCCATGTCCTTGGCGGTCAGCGCCGGGGCCGTCAGGCCGCCGCCCTGCTTGTTGATGCCCTTGTTGTTGGACAGCTCGCCGCCGAGCTTGACGATGGTGTGCACGGCCTCGCCGCGCACGGCTTCCACCGTCATCACGATCAGGCCGTCGTTGAGCAGCAGCACATCGCCGGCCTTCACATCGCGCGGCAGCTCCTTGTAGTCCAGGCCCACGCCGTGGATGTCGCCGGGCTCGGTGCGCGAGGCGTCGAGCACAAAGCGCATGCCGGGCTCCAGCCAGACCTTGCCCTCGGCGAACTTGCCGACGCGGATCTTGGGACCCTGCAGGTCGGCCATGATGGCGACCTCGCGGCCCGCGCGCTGGGCGGCTTCGCGCACCATGACGGCGCGGTCGATATGGTCCTGGGCCTTGCCATGGCTGAAGTTCAGGCGCACGACGTTCACGCCTTCGCGCACCATTTGCTCAAGCAGCTGCGGATCGCTGGAAGCGGGGCCCAGTGTGGCGACGATCTTGGTAGCACGACGGATTTGCATGAAATGTCTCTCTCGCGATGGAATGTAATCGGGTTTCAATTCTGGCACGGAAGCGGTTACATGACCGCATCTTCGACAACGCGGCAACAGGCCGCGACATCCACTAAAACTGTAGCTTTATCCGCTGGCCGTTTCTAGCGATCACCGCAAACTTCGCGTGCAATCAATACATTGCAAGCGCAAAACGCTATCAATCAAAGAGCACTCCCAGAGGTAATGAGGACTGTTCGCGCGTTCGTTGTGCAGTGCATCAAGAGCGGCGTTGAAACAGTTTTACCCCGCAGGTTCAAATGTGCGGGCTGAGAGCGTGAACACGCTCTTAAACCAGCCCGTGGGAGAACAGATAGGTCACCACATGGGCCAGCATCGCGGCCTCCAGGCCGTAGCGCCAGAACAGCAGGCCGGCCAGCAGCCCGTAGACGATTTCGCACAGCAGCAGCTGCGCCATCACCGGGGCCGAAATATGGGCCACCATGGACCAGGCGAAGTACACCGGGATTGCGCCCGCCAGCAAGGCCGTGACGACCACGGCCCACCAGCCCAGCAGCCAGCTCGGGCGCTGCTGGCCGTCGCCGAACAGCCGCCACAGCAGCCACATCACCAGCGACAGGCCGCCGTAGCGCAGCAGCAGCTCCTCGGTGATGCCGCCATACAGCAGCTTGGGCAGCAGCGGCAGGCCGTAGACCGGGTCCACCATGGCCAGGCTCTCGGGCCAGAGCACGGCCAGCGTCACCAGCCAGACCGCGCCTATGATGCCGCCCGCCATTCCCGGCAGGCTCAGAAAGCGTATGCCGCGCCAGGGTGACCGCCCCTGGACCACGATGCTGACCAGGGGCGTGCCCAGGCCTACCTGCGGCCCCAGCCTCACGCCCAGCCAGACGCTGAGCGCCAGCAGCAGGCTCAGGCCTGCCGCCGC
Source organism: Comamonas guangdongensis (assembly GCF_041079535.1). Taxonomy (NCBI): domain Bacteria; kingdom Pseudomonadati; phylum Pseudomonadota; class Betaproteobacteria; order Burkholderiales; family Comamonadaceae; genus Comamonas; species Comamonas guangdongensis. The sequence continues at coordinate 9,998 of NZ_JBFYGN010000008.1, forward strand.
CAGCCAGCGCGCCATGAAGATCGAATGCTGGGAGGTTAGCGCGCCCAGCCACTCGGGCCGCACCGTCCAGGCCAGCGACAGCACGCCCGGCAGACCCAGGGCCCAGAGCCAGATGCCCAGATGCCCGCTCTGCGTCGCGGAGCTCTTGGCGTCCTTGGGGAGGGAGTCGGTCATGGGCAGCCGTCTCGCACGGGTCAGCCACGCATCAGCGCTTCGATCTCGTCGGCCTTGACCGGCACGCCGCGGGTGATGAGCTCACAGCCGGTTTCGGTCACCACGGCATCGTCCTCGATGCGGATGCCGATGTTGTGGAACTGCTCGGGCACGCCGGGTGCGGGCCGCACATAGAGGCCGGGCTCGACCGTGGTCACCATGCCGGGGCGCAGGATGCGGCTGGGGCGGTTGGCGATGACTTCGCCCGAGATCGGGTCCTTGCGCTCGCTGACCACGCCCAGCTCCGTGGGCTCCACATAGCTGCCGCAGTCGTGCACGTCCATGCCCAGCCAGTGGCCCGTGCGATGCATATAGAACTGGAAATAGGCACGCGACTCGATCACGTCCGCGGCCGTGCCGTACTTGGTGCGATCCAGCAGCCCCAAGTCCAGCAGGCCCTGGGCCAGCACGGCCACGGTGGCCTCGTGCGGGTCGTTGAAGCGCTTGCCGGCCCGGATCTCCGCGATGGCCGCCTCCTGGCTCGCATGCACCAGGTCGTAGAGCGCGCGCTGCGGGCCGGTGAACCTGCCGTCGGCCGGAAAGGTGCGCGTGATGTCGCTGGCATAGCCGTCGAGCTCGCAGCCCGCGTCGATCAGCACCAGTTCGCCGGGCCGCACCGGCGCCTTGTCGGCCTGGTAGTGCAGCACGCAGGCGTTGGCGCCCGCGGCCACGATGGAGCCATAGGCCACGTATTGCGAGCCATGCTGGCGGAACTCATGCAGCAGCTCGGCGTCGAGATGGTATTCGCGCACCTCCTCGCCGTTGCGGATCATGCGCGCCGAACGCTGCATGGCGCGCACATGGGCGCGGGCGCTGATCTGCGAGGCCCGGCGCATGATGGCCAGCTCCTGCTCGTCCTTGACCAGACGCATCTCGTCGAGCAGCGCGCAGACATCGCCCTGCTGGGTCGGGCACAGCACGCCGTAGCGCGAACGGGCGCGCACCTGGCCCAGCCAGCCTTCGACACGCTCGGCCAGGCCCTGGTGGGTGGCGAACGGAAACCAGACCCGCTCGCGGTTTTCGAGCAGGCGCGGCAGGCGCGCATTGATTTCGTCGCTGGAAAACGCCTGATCCACGGCCAGCTGCGCCCTGGCCGCCTCGGGCCCGAGGCGATAGCCGGTCCAGATTTCGCGCTCCAGATCCTTGGGCTGGCAAAACAGCACGCTCCGGCCGTCGCCGCTCAGCACCAGGCAGGTGTTGGGCTCGCTGAAGCCGGTGAGATAGTAGAAATAGCTGTCGTGGCGATACAGATATTCGGTGTCGCGATTGCGGTTCAGCTCGGGAGCCGTGGGGATGATGGCGACACCGCCGTCGCCCAACTGGGCGGCCAAGCGTGCGCGGCGTTGGGCGTATACAGAAGTCATGCGTCTATCGTACTGCCGGATGGACCGCTGTACATCGGCTTACATCCAAGGGTATGCATCAGCAGGGCCGTCGCGTCGTCGGGCACCACGGCCTCGGGCCGGCCCGCCTGCCAGCCCGACCAGAACAGGCTGGCACCCGCCAGCAGCAGCAAGCCGCAGACCAGCCATTCCACCAGCTTCCTGGGCAAGGCCGGCGGATGCCTGGCGCTCCACCAGGTCACGCCGGTGACCACCGGAAAGGCCAGTGCGGTCCAGCCGAACACCGCTGCGTTGAGTTGCCCCTCTACCGCCACCATGATGGCGCGCAAGACCGCGCAGGTGACGAACATGGCGAACAGGCAGTGGCGCACCAGCATCCGGTCCAGCGGCTGGCGATACAGGTGGTAGACCATGGGCGGCCCCGGCGTCGCGAACAGCCCGCCCAGAACGCCCGACGAGAGGCCCGCCAGCCACAGCGCGCCCTTCCCGGAGGGCTGGCCCAGCGCTGTTTTCTGCATCAGCAACAGCAGCGCGCAGAGCACGATCACCGCGCCCAATGCCATGCGCAAGCCGTTAAGCGTATTGCCGCTGAGCCAGTGCAGCAGCAGCACGCCGCCCGCCACGCCCAGCAGGCTGCTGACGAGCATGGGCTTGAGCATGGACCAGTCGGGCTGGAAGCGGTGGGCACGCATATAGCTGGCGCCGTTGACGATGGACAGCAGGCAGGCCACATTGGCCGCATCGGCGATGTCCATCAGCCGCGAGGCCCCCGCCACGCCGACAAAGATCAGGCCGAACGCGAAGCCCGTGAGGTTCTGGCAGAACGCGGCCAGCCCCACCAGGGCCATGAAGAAAACGATTTGCATGCACTCACCCGACGACGGCCACAAGAGGAACTGTGGATTTGCATCCGGTTGCGCCAGTCAGAAAGGTAAAAAGCATAGCAGACGCTTGCCATGACAAGCGTCCGTGCAATCCGCAGAAGACTCTCGAATCAATAGCTGCTTGCGCTTGATGGACAAGCGCTGCAAGGAATCCAGATTCAAACCCCGTCCTTGGCCGGCAGCAGCAGCCCCGGCTCGCATTGGCCGTGCAGGCGTGAACCATGGACTTGCCCTGCCAGTCAATGCTGCGTGTGCTCACGCCTCAGTCCCGATTGAGCTGAGCCAGTCGCTCGGGCGTCCCCACATCCACCCAGCGGCCGGTGTACAGCGATGCGCCCACGCGGCCGTCGGCCATGGCGCGGCGCAGCAGCGGGGCCAGCGGCGCGCGCAGGCCTTGGGGGTTTCCGGGCTCGACGTCAAACCAGGGCTGTGCAAACAGCTGCGCTTTCAATAGCGCGATGGTGCTGTAGGTGTAGCGCGGACGGGTGTCGCCCTCGGGCAGGTCCAGCGCCTTGCCATCCTCACTCAGTCCGAAGTCGCCGCGCAGGTTGTGCGCGGGGTTGGGCACCAGCCACAGACGGGCCAGTTCATCGCTTTGCGCAAAGGCCTGGGCCGCCGCCGCGGGAAAGTGGAAGTCCGGCGCATAGACATCGCCGGCGGCCAGCCAGAACATGTCGCCCAGCCGCGGCAGCGCACGGCTGATGCCGCCCGCGGTCTCGTAGGCCTGGGCGGGTTCGGAGGAATACGCAAGCGGCAGCCGCCCGTGCTCATCCCCGGCCGCCCGGGGCGCAAAAACCTCACCGAAGTATGCGGGAATCTGCTCCCCCAGCCAGCCGGTGTTGATCACGGCACGCGGCACGCGGGCCGCGACCAGGGCCTGCAGATGGTGCTGCAGCAGAGGCCGGCCCTGCACCTTGAGCAGCGGCTTGGGCGTGGCATCCGTCAGCGGCCGCATGCGCTCGCCGCGGCCGGCCGCCAGCAACATGGCAACGGGTTGAACAAAGGAGGGAGCAGAGGCTTCAACAGTCATGCGGATCGGCTTTTTCAACAGGGCAACCGCCCGTTTCTTGGGCTGCACTGTAGTGCATTGACCCGCATCCCGCCTGCGAAAATTGGGCCTCAATTAAAATGGAGGGCTTAGCAGAATTACCTTCTCCTTTTCGGAGCGCCCTGATGGCCAACACTCAACAAATGGCGAATGCGATCCGCGCACTCGCAATGGATGCCGTTCAACAAGCCAACTCCGGCCACCCCGGTGCCCCCATGGGCATGGCCGACATGGCCGTTGCACTGTGGAGCCGCCACCTCCAGCACAACCCCGTGAATCCTCACTGGGCCAACCGCGACCGCTTCATCCTGTCGAACGGCCACGGCTCCATGCTGATCTATTCGCTGCTGCACCTGAGCGGCTACAACCTGCCCATCGAAGAGCTGAAGAACTTCCGTCAGCTGCACAGCAAGACCGCGGGCCACCCCGAAGTGGGCATTACTCCCGGCGTGGAAACCACCACCGGCCCCCTGGGCCAGGGCATCACCAATGCCGTGGGCTTTGCGCTGGCCGAGAAGCTGCTGGCCGCCGAGTTCAACCAGGACCAGCACGCCATCGTTGACCACCACACCTACGCGTTCCTGGGCGATGGCTGCCTGATGGAAGGCGTCAGCCATGAAGCCGCAGCCCTGGCCGGCGCCTGGAAGCTCAACAAGCTGATCGCCCTGTACGACGACAACGGCATCTCCATCGACGGCAAGGTCACCCCCTGGTTCATCGACAACACGCCCGAGCGCTTCGAAGCCTACGGCTGGAACGTGATCCGCGCCGTTGACGGCCACAATGTGGACGCCGTGGACAAGGCCATTGCCGCCGCCAAGAAGAGCGCCGACAAGCCCACGCTGATCTGCTGCAAGACCCATATCGGCAAGGGCTCGCCCAACCGCCAGGACACGGCCAAGGCCCACGGCGAACCCCTGGGCGCCGAGGAAATCGTGCTGACCCGCGCCGCGCTGGGCTGGAACTACGGCCCCTTCGAGATTCCCGCCGAGGTCTACACCGACTGGGATGCCAAGGGCCAGGGCGCCAAGGCCGAAGCCGCCTGGAACGACAAGTTCGCCGCCTACGAGAAGGCCTACCCCCAGCAGGCTGCCGAGTTCAAGCGCCGCATGGCCGGCGATCTGCCCGCCAACTTCCTCGAGACTGCGGCCAAGATCGCGTCCGACGCGCATGACGCCGCCGCCACCGTGGCCAGCCGCAAGGCCAGCCAGCTGGCCCTGGAAGGCCTGACCGCCGCTCTGCCCGAGCTGCTGGGCGGCTCTGCCGACCTGACCGGCTCCAACCTGACCAACACCAAGTTCACCCCCTCGCTGCGTGTGGACGACAAGGGTGCAGTGGTCAAGACCGAAGACGGCAAGATCGGCCGCCACATCAACTACGGCGTGCGCGAATTCGGCATGGCCGCCATCATGAACGGCATCGCCCTGCACGGCGGCTTCATCCCCTACGGCGGCACGTTCCTGACCTTCTCCGACTACAGCCGCAATGCCATCCGCATGGCGGCTCTGATGAAGCAGCGCGTGGTCCATGTGTTCACGCACGACTCCATCGGCCTGGGCGAAGACGGCCCCACCCACCAGTCCATCGAACACGCAGCCAGCCTGCGCCTGATCCCGGGCCTGGACGTGTGGCGTCCCGCCGACACGACGGAGACCGCCGTGGCCTGGACCGTGGCCCTGAGCCACAGGAACAAGCCCACGGCCATGCTGCTGAGCCGCCAGAACCTGGCCTACTCGCCCAAGAGCGAAGAGGCGCTGGACGACATCGCCTGCGGCGCCTATGTGCTGAGCGAGCCCAAGGACATCGGCCTCAAAAAGAAGGCCCAGGCCGTGATCATCGCCACCGGCTCCGAGGTGCAGCTGGCCCTGGCCGCGCAAAAGCTGCTGGCCGAGCGCAAGATCGCCGTGCGCGTGGTCTCCATGCCCAGCACCACGACCTTCGACCGTCAGGACGTGAAGTACAAGACGTCCGTGCTGCCCGCCGGCCTGCCGCGCATCGCCGTGGAAATGGGCGTGACCGACTTCTGGTGGAAGTACGGCTGCGCGGCCGTGGTCGGCATCGACAGCTATGGCGAGTCCGCTCCCGCAGGCGTGCTGTTCAAGCACTTCGGCTTCACGGCCGAGAACGTGGCCGATACCGTGCAGGTGGCCCTGCAGAACGCTGGCAAGTAAGCAGAAGGGGCCTCGTGCCCCTTTTTTCCGGCTGAAGTTTGCGCTTGGGCACAAATCAGCCGTCCGGACTAGGCTCTGTATGAATCGGTCCGGGCACAATCCGCTCCGGTTTCATTACTCACTATCTACGAGGCAACTATGACGATCAAGGTTGGTATCAACGGCTTCGGCCGCATTGGCCGCAACGTGCTGCGCTCCGCAGTGCAAAACTTCTCGGACATCGAAATCGTCGGCATCAACGACCTGCTCGAGCCCGACTACCTGGCTTACATGCTCAAGTACGACAGCGTGCACGGCCGTTTTGACGGCGAAGTTTCCGTCGAAGGCAACACCCTGGTCGTCAACGGCAAGAAGATCCGCCTGACCCAGGAACGCGACCCCGCCGCCCTGAAGTGGAACGAAGTCGGCGCCGAAGTGGTGATCGAATCCACCGGCCTGTTCCTGACCGACGAAACCGCGCGCAAGCACATCGCCGCCGGCGCCAAGAAGGTCATCATGTCCGCGCCTTCCAAGGACGCGACGCCCATGTTCGTGTACGGCGTGAACGACAAGACCTATGCCGGCCAGGACGTGATCTCCAACGCTTCCTGCACCACCAACTGCCTGGCTCCCGTGGCCAAGGTGCTGAACGACAAGTGGGGCATCAAGCGCGGCCTGATGACCACCGTGCACGCTGCAACCGCCACGCAAAAGACCGTGGACGGCCCGTCCAACAAGGACTGGCGCGGCGGCCGCGGCATTCTGGAAAACATCATTCCTTCGAGCACCGGCGCTGCCAAGGCCGTGGGCGTGGTGATCCCCGAGCTGAACAAGAAGCTGACCGGCATGTCCTTCCGCGTGCCCACGTCCGACGTGTCCGTGGTTGACCTGACCGTGGAACTGAACAGCGAAGCCACCTACGAAGAAATCTGTGCCGAAATGAAGGCCCAGTCCCAAGGCGCTCTGAAGGGCGTGCTGGGCTACACCGAAGACAAGGTGGTCGCTACCGACTTCCGCGGCGAAACCTGCACCTCCGTGTTCGACGCCGAAGCCGGTATCGCCCTGGACAAGACCTTCGTCAAGGTCGTGTCCTGGTACGACAACGAGTGGGGCTACTCCAACAAGTGCCTGGAAATGGTGCGCGTGGTGGCCAAGTAATCCTCGCGGATTACGGCCCAACCCGGCTGCAGCGCTTGTTCCATCAGCGCTGTCAGCTATCAAGAAAGCCAGCAGCGGCAGCGTTGCTGGCTTTTTTGTTGCGCCTGGCACTGGCCCAAAACAGGGGCTGAGCTAAAGTCCTTGGCAGTTCATAGAGCGCCGCACGCCCCGACCATGTTTCTTGCCATTCCTCTTGAGAACAAGCCGTCGTGGCGCTCCCCGCCCTGGATGACGGTGCTGCTCATCGTCGTCAACTGCCTGATCTTCTGGGGCTGGCAGGCCCCCGAGGAAGCGGCCGTGGAGCGCGCGGGCGCGCAATACGCCCAGACCGCGCTGCCCCGCATGGAGCTGCCGCTGTTCCTGACCTATCTGCAGCAGCAGGCGGCCCAGGGCACGGCGCGCTATGAACGCCATACCGTGGAGGCCGCCCAGAGCCTGTACCAGCACCAGGCCTATGCCCAGCTGTATGCGCTGATGTGGCAGGAGAAGAAATTCCGCCAGCGCCTGCTCGACGGTCAGGTCATCACCGCCGGCCATCCGCGTTACGCGCAGTGGCGCGAGGCGCGCGCCGCGTTTGCGCCGCAGGAGCCGCGCAGCGGCTTCACCGAGCGCTGGTCCATGAGCTATGAGCCCGGCGCGGGCTGGCAGCCGCTGCAGGCCTTCACCTCGATTTTCTTGCACGGCGGCACCGGCCACTTGCTGGGCAATATGGTGTTTCTGTTCCTGTTCGGCTTCACGCTGGAGATCGCGCTGGGCGCCTTCACCTATCTGGCCTTCTATGTGATCGGCGGTGTCGGTGCCTCGCTGTTCGCGCTGCAGTTCTATGCGGGCATGGGCGGCTATGGCCTGGGCGCCTCGGGCGCAATCTCGGCGCTGATGGCCATGTATGCGGTGATGTACCGCATGCGGCGCATACGCTTTTTCTACATGCTGCTGTTCTACTTCAACTACGCCACCTGGCCCGCGCTGGTCATGCTGCCGGTCTGGATGGGGGTGGAGCTGCTGCAGCACCTGTGGGGCGGCAAGCAGGTGGCCTATATGGCTCACTTTGGCGGCCTGCTGACGGGCGCCGTGCTGATGTGGGCCTATATGCGCCTGCAGGCCGTGGAAGCCCCCTTCAACGCGGCGGAACAGGCCAGGGCCGCCGCCAAGCCGCTGGCCGATGCCGTGACCAAGGCCCAGCGCTATACCGAGGCCCTGGACTTTGACCGCGCCGCGCCGGCCTGGCGCCAGGCCGCGCGCCTGGCGCCCACGGACCCCGACATCCTGCGCGCCTGGTTCGAGAGCGCACGCCATCATCCGGGTGGCGAGGATTTTCATGCCGCGGCAAGGCGCATCTTCAAGCTGCCGGCCACCACGGATGCCGAGCGCCAGCTGCAGCTTTCCAGCTACCGCAGCTACCAGGAGCGGGCCAGGCCCGGCATGCGCATCAGCGTCGACACCATGCATGGGCTGGTGCGCAGCTTTGTGCGCCTGGGCGCCCTGGCCGAAGCGGAAAAGCTCTGCCAGTCGCTGCGCCAGAGCGCCGAGCACCCGCAGTGGCCCGCCACCCTGCTGCTGCTGGTCAACGGCCTGGCCCAGGCCGGCCGCGTGCAGGAGGCCAAGGCCTGGCTGCCCATGCTGCAGCAGCTGGCGCCCGGGGAGCCGGTGACGCGCTGGCTGGCCCAGCAGGGCTGAGCCCGCAGCCTAGGCCTTGGCGCCAAGCTTCTCCAGCTCTTCGCGCAGCATCCATTCCGCCTCCTGGGTGCTGGCGTGATCGGGGAACAGCCGCTTCATGCGCATATACACATGCACGGCCTGTATCGGCTGGGCCAGGCCCTGGTGGAAGGCGCGCACCGCCAGCTCCAGCATGGACGGCACCAGGGCACTGCCCGCATAGCGCTTGTCGGCGTCCTGGGCCAGCAGCAGCACGTATTTGGGCTTGCCGACCCGCCAGGCCTGCTGCGCCAGCTCGTAACAGGCCTCGGCGGAGTCCGGCCTGAAGCCGGGCTTGCGCTTGACGCAGCTCACCCAGGCCTCCAGCGCCTCGCCGCTGCGCTGCTGGGCGATCAACAGGGGGATGAAGCGCTGCGCATGGTCGGCCAGCGCATCCGCGCTCTCGGTCAGCTTGAGCACGCGGAAGTAGCGGCGCTGATCGGGCAGGCTTTGATGATCCTCGCGCTGCCATTCGCGCGCCTGGCTCAGGGCCTCGTCCATCTTGTTGCCCTGCACCAGCTGCGCCACCACTGCATCGCGGCGCTTGGCTTCCTGAGCCGCGGGATCGAACTGCACCGTGGCCGGCCCATCGGGAGCCTGCACGGGATCGATGTCCAGAGCCGCATGGTGCTGGTACATGACATAGCCGATCATGGCCGCCATCACCCAGGTGAAATAAATCACCACAAAACTCATCAGGGGCAGGACCAGCGCCGGCGCCGCCACCTCGAGCAGCATCAGCATGACCATGGGCGAGCCCTGCTGCAGCAGGAACAGGAAGAAACACAGCAGCAGATAGGATTTGCCGATTCCGAAAATCGTCGCCAGCAACTCAAAAGGATTGATGGCCGAACTCAGGCTGTTGGTATTGATCAGCACCATCCAGGTCGCGGGAATCAGAAATGCCACGACCAGATTGGCCACTACGCCCAAGCTCACGCTGCGGCTGGCAAGAAAACCCACAAAAATACCAAATACAAACAGCACGCCGAAGAATTTCCAGGGCAACCATTTCCAGTCCTCGTCGACCTGGCTGCTGCGGAAATCCGAGCTATGGGTAATGCCGCGCGAAGCCAGCGCCGAAACCTTGAAGGCATAGCGGCTCACGGCCAGCATCAGCCCCAGGCCCACCGCGAATATCCCGATAAAGCCCAACATCAGGCCGTAGCTGCACGCGGACAGCAGCAGCGCATAAAGCAGTGGCTCCGCCTGCAACGGGAATAAAAAGAAGCTATTGAGCTTTTGCCAGAACGGCGGGATTTTCCATTCGGAAGAATCCCCTGAATGGCGCACGCCATGTATTGAATTCAATGTCTTTACTCCCCACTTTGCTTTATGGCCGGGTCGCAAACCGTAAAACCTGGTTTGTCCTGTTCCCATTCATTCTTATATTGCCGAGTCTTTCCCCTGCTCAGCAGGTTTATCTGATTCTGAATCAGAACCATGTTTTTACCGATAAATACCGAATTTTTATCGGCAAATTGATTTTCTTTTCGCAAAAAATCTGCTTATTCTCCCTGACTTGGAGCCGCTATTGCGGCGCGGCGCTTTAACCGCCACACTGCGAACCAACCCCACGTTTTGCTGCCATGGCCGTACATGCCTCCACCACTACCACGCTGATCGTGCTGCTGCCGCTGCTGGCCTGGCGACTGCGCTCACGCTACAAGCGGCTGATCGGTCGTCAACGCACCAACCCATACCGGCCCTGGGTGGTCATGGGTATTTACGCGCTGCTGCTGGGCCTGCTGAGCCGGGCCGTCTGGGGCCAGACGCCTGCGCTACAGGCGCTGGCCGGCGGTCTTGGCGCGGGCTGGCTGCTGGCATGCTGGGCCTGGCGGCAGACCCGGCTGGAGCCCACACCCCAGGGCCTGTACTACACGCCCCACACCCATCTGGGCATTGCGCTGCTGGCGCTGTTCCTGGCGCGCATCGCCTGGCGGGTGGTCGAGATCATCTGGCTGCTGCCCGAATCCCAAGCCTGCCTACATGCTTTTGTGGCCAGCCCCTTGACCATGGCGGTGTTCGGCCTCATGGCCGGGCATAACACCGGCTATGCGCTGGCCCTGTTCCTATGGCGCCGGCGCGTGCTTGCGGCCAGGCGCGCACGCGAGAGCGCCCCGTAGCACCCGCCTATGGCCCCGGTGACAGGCCGCGGGCCGCCGAACGCTTAAAGTGGTCTCCGTTTTTGGAGACCACTGAATGATTCATAGCGCCAATGCACGCAGCAGCAACACCCCTTACCAGGTCACCCTGAGCGATGGCCAGGGCCACACCTGGCATGCCGACGAACCCCTGGCCGACGGCGGCGCCGACACGGCGCCCAACCCCATGCAGCTCATGCTTTCGGCCCTGGGCGCCTGCACGGCCATCACGCTGCATATGTATGCGGGCCGCAAGCAATGGCCCCTGACCCATGTGGATGTGAACCTGCAGCTCAATCCCGATGGCAAGCCCATCGATGGCCACCAGATCAAGCGCAGCATCACCCTGCACGGCGGGCTGGATGACGAGCAGCGCCAGCGCCTGCTGCAGATCGCCAATGCCTGCCCCGTGCACAAGCTGCTCGAAGGCAAGGTGGAGATTCCCAGCAGCCTGACCTGAACTTGCCGCCCCATGAAAAAAGCCCTGCAGCAAAAACTGCAGGGCTTTTTGCCGGGCGCAGCGAATGCGCTTACAAACTGATCTCCAGCGCGCCGATTTCCGCATAGTACTCAAACTCGCGCTTGGCCAGATAGGTGGTCTCGGGCTGCTGGTCCTTGCCGCTCCATGACAGCACATAGCTGGCGATGGCCGTATCCACCGCCATGACGGTGCCGACCGGAATGATCTCGGATGGGCCGTCGCCCACGCGATGCTCGACCTTGCCGGTCACACGCGCCTGGAAATGCTCAGGGTAAATCTGGACCTCGACAGCCGAGATCTGATTGCCCTGGGTGGTGTGTTCGCTCATGACTTTTCCTCTTGCCAGAGTTGGGTGGAGCCGCCGACGAAATCAGCGACCGCTGCAACCGCCGCAGACGGTTCATGCCTTCAAATTAACCGGTTCACACAGCTGCTGCTGTAAGCCAACTAGCGCGGGTGTAACCGTGTGCAAGGCGTCGGAGCATTCTGCGGCCCGATTGCGCTAAAACCGTGTTTCCACGCACACTCAAAGCCCTTGCCGTCAGGATTTGTCATGAGTGAATCAAAGCCCTTACAACGTCTGCCCACCCGCATCGCCGATGTGGGCGGCATACCCATCCACCGCGCCATCCCCCAGCGCAGCTTGCGCAAAGTGGGCGCCTGGTGTTTTCTCGACCATGCGGGCCCGGCCGAGCCGCCGCCGCCCGGCATGCAGGTTGGCCCTCACCCGCATATAGGCCTGCAGACCTTTACCTGGATGATTCGCGGCGAAGTGCTGCACCGCGACAGCCTGGGCAGCGAGCAGATCATCCGCCCCGGCCAGGTCAATCTGATGACCGCAGGCCGCGGCATCGCGCATTCGGAGGAAAGCCAGACCACCCATGTGCACGCGGCCCAGCTGTGGATTGCCCTGCCGGACAGCCACCGCCATATCCCGCCGCGCTTCCAGCATTACCCCGAGCTGCCCAGGACCCGGGTGGGCGACTTCGACGCCACCGTGCTCGCGGGCGAGGCCCTGGGCCTGAAATCCCCCGCCGAGGTATACACGCCGCTGATGGGCGTGGACCTGCATGCCTCTGACCAGGCAGCGCCCGCGCGGGCCCGCCTGCCGCTGCGCCAGGACTTCGAGCATGCGGTGATGAGCCTCTCGGGCCATGTGAAGGTGGAAGGCCAGCACCTGCCCGAGCAGGAGCTGATCTATCTGCCCGCAGGCACCGGGGCCGTGAACCTGGAATGCGCGCCCGACAGCCGCCTCATCGTCATCGGCGGCGAGCCCATGGATGAGGCCATTCTGCTGTGGTGGAACTTTGTCGCCCGCACCACCGAGGAAATGCAGCAGGCCCGCGCCCAGTGGGAAGCCGAAGCCGTCACGGATGCGGCCACCATCGATGGCCAGCCGCGCCGCTTCGGCCCGCCCGTCGCTTCGCCGCTAAAGGCCTTGCACGCGCCATCGCTGGAGGGCGTCTCGCTGCTCGCCTCGCGCTGAGCCGATCGCTGCGGCGATATTCATTTCGCACCAAATTGGTGCGAAATGAATTCGATATTTTCACAAAATCACGAACTTTAAATCAAATTTCATGATTTTTATCGACTTTTAAAGACATCAAAATCTGCCGCCGGCTGCTCCAGTGACGTTATGCCTAAAACGTTTGGACTCATGCAGATCTTGCTTTCATAATGCGGGCCAACGCCCTGGCCACGAGAACGCGACCGCCGCTTTTTCGACCAGGGCGTTGCCACGTCCGGTGTTTGCGCACCTGGCCCCTCAACTCTGGAATCAAGAAAGCAGATCCAATGCGTCAAGAACATGACTTCATCGGCATCAAGACCATCCCTCCCGACGCTTACTGGGGCGTTCATTCCGCACGCGCAGTGGAGAACTTCCCCATCACCGGCCTCTCGCTCGCCCACATGCCCGAGCTGATCCGCGCCTATGCCTTCGTCAAAAAAGCCGCCGCCCAGGCCAATCTGCAGTTCGGCGCCATCAATCTCAAACAAGCCACCGCCATTTCCCAAGCCTGTGATGACCTGATTGCCGGCCAGCTGCACGAGCAGTTCGTGGTCGACGTCATCCAGGGCGGCGCTGGCACCTCCACGAACATGAATGCCAACGAGGTGATCGCCAACCGTGCCCTGGAGCACCTGGGATTGCCCAAAGGCAGCTATGAGGTGATCCACCCCAACGATCACGTCAACGCCTCGCAAAGCACCAACGACTCCTATCCCACGGCCGTCAAGCTCGCCACCTATGCTGGCATCCAGAAGCTGCTGATCGCCCTGGCCGAGTTGCGCACAGCTTTTGAAGCCAAAGCCGGCGAATTCGCCCATATCCTGAAAATCGGCCGCACACAACTACAAGACGCCGTGCCCATGACACTGGGCCAGGAGTTCACCGCTTTTGCGGCCATGATTGCCGACGATGAAAAGCGTTTGCGCGAGTCCGCCTATCTGATGACCGAGGTCAACATGGGCGGCACGGCCATAGGCACGGGCATCAATGCACCCGTGGGCTATACCGATGTGGTGATCCGGGCCCTGGCCGAGATTTCGGCCGTCCCCGTCGTCAAGGCCGGTGACCTGATTGCCGCCACCGGCGATACCGGTGCTTTTGCCGACATCTCCGGCATCCTGAAGCGTGTTGCGGTCAAGCTCTCCAAGATCAGCAACGACCTGCGCCTGCTGTCTTCGGGCCCTCAGGCCGGTGTGGCCGACATCAAGCTACCCGCGCGCCAGGCCGGCTCGTCCATCATGCCGGGCAAGGTCAACCCCGTGATCCCCGAGGTGATGAACCAGGTCTGCTTTGAGGTGATAGGCAACGACGCCGCCATCACCATGGCCGTGGAAGCCGGCCAGCTGCAGCTCAACGCCTTCGAGCCGCTGATGGCCTGGGCGCTGCACAAGAGCCTGAGCCACCTGGCCAGCGCCTGCAAGACGCTGCAGCTTAACTGCGTGGAGGGCATTGTGGCCAACGAGGGACTGCTGGATGCGCGCATCGCCGAATCCGTGACGCTGGTGACGGCGCTGAACCCGCTGATCGGCTACGAAAAAGCCGCCCAGATCGCCAAGGCCGCGATCGCCAACGGCAAGCAGATCGCCGTGGTGGCCGAGGAGCTGGGCATCATGAGCGAGGCCGAGATCAAGAAGCTGCTGGTGGCCGACAAGCTGACCCAGGCCGGGGCGCTGACCGCGGCCTGAGCCCGCCGCTGGCCATACAAAAAGGGCATGTTCGCGATGCACATGCCCTTTTGATTCAGATATGGTTTTGGTAGCTATCAGCGCCAGTACTCAAAGGGCTTCAGCCCCGCAACCTGCTCAAACCGCCGCCGCGTTCTCGGCGCTGGAATCATCCACACCGCGCACGCTTTCACGCAGATTCTTGTCCTTGAGCTTGCCCAGATCGGTCTCCACCGCACGGCGCAGCTTTTCGATCGCGGCGCTGAATGCATCCTTGACCTTTTCCGCCTCCGCATTCACGGCGATGGGAGGTCGGCCCGTGGCCCGGGTCTCGAGCACGCAGCGCTTACCGGGGCCGCCCGTGGACTTGAGGGCATCCACGCCCGTGAGGAAGACCTCTACACGCACCACATATTCCTTCAGGCGGGCCAGCTTGGCATTGATTTCCTCCTGCGCCCATTGAGCCAGAGACTCACCACCCTGGATGGAATCGTCGGCATGAACCTGTACTTGCATGCAAATCCTCCTAGTCACCAAATGCCGCAACCGCTGCGGCGAAAAGTTGTCGGGGCGCCTTGCCAGGCGGAGCGCATCACACACTCCTGAAGCAGACGAGATCATCGTAACGCCAGAACCCCGATCTGCCCATCCTCGCTTGTTACGCTCGTAAAAGACAGGGGCTTTGCCTATTGTGCGCAGGCCTGGCGCCGCTGGCGACGGGCGCCGGGACTATCTGGGCGGCTCTTGATCCAGGGCAGAAATCCGCGGCCGCCGGCCTCGGGCGGCCCGGTGCTTACGCCGGTGACCGTCAGTTACCGCCGGCCTTGCGCTCGGGCTCGCTCACGAAACCGATGCGCGTCAGACCCGCGGCATGGGCCCAGCCCATGATCTGCACCACGCGGCCATAGGGCACGCTGGTGTCGGCGCGCAGTTGCACCTCGGCCTGCGGGTTGCGCCGCCCCAGCTCCTGCAATTGCTGCTGCACCGCAGCATCCTCGGTGGCCGCGCCCTGGATCCAGATCTCGCCCTGAGGATTCACCTCCACCGTCAGCGCATCGCTTCCGGCCTCGGGAGCCTGCCGGGTGACCGCCTGGGCCTTGGGCAGCTGCACCCTCAGCGTGGCCGCCAGCATGGGCGCCGCCAGGATGAAGATCACCACCAGCACCAGCATCACATCCACCAGAGGCGTGACGTTGATGCTGTTGATGGGAGCGTCCGCGCCCTGGCGGCTGTTCATGCGTCCGAATGCCATGATCGCTAGGCCTCAAGCATCGGCGCCGAATTGCGCCTGGAGGTCATGGGCAAAGCCTTCGAGCAGCGCCTCCAGCGTGCTCGCCGATCGGCCCAGCAGGTTGTAGGCCAGCACGGCCGGCAAGGCCACGGCCAGGCCTGCGGCGGTCATGACCAGGGCTTCGCCGACCGGGCCGGCCAGCTGGGCAATATCCACCTGGCCGCTGCCCGCCAGCGTTCCCAGCGCATGGTGAATGCCCCAGACCGTGCCCAGCAGACCCACGAAGGGCGCCGTCGCGCCTATCGTGGCCAGCAGGGTCTGCCCCCACTGCAGCTGGCTGGCCGCCATGCCCAGCGCCGCGCGCAGGCTGCGCATCAGACGCTGCGCCCGCGCGGCGCTCTGTGCCAGCGTGCCGCCCGAAGCCTGGCTGCCACCGCCCTGCGCTGCCGCATCGGCCATGGGCTGCACCAGGCCATGGCGGTCCAGCGCCTTGACCTGGGCCTGGGCCCGGGCCACATCGGGCATCTGCCAGAAGGCATCCACCGCGCGCGGCACGCTGGCGCGCGCCACGGCCATGAACCAGAGCTTGTAGAGGATGACCACCCAGCTGACCACGGACATCAGCAGCATCACCGCCGCCGTGCCCCAGGTGACCGCATCGCCTTCCGCCAGCCATTGCCACAATCCTGCAGACATTGCCTACCTCACTCCAAAAACAGCAAGGGGCCATCGCGGCCCCTTTGCAATCAGCGCCTCAACGCAGCTTCAGCACATCGTACATATCGTACTGGCCGCTCTTCTTGTCGGCCAGATAGGCCACGGCGCGCAGGCTGCCGTTGGCGTAGCCGGCGCGGCTGCTGGACTTGTGCGCGATCTCGATGCGCTCGCCCGTGCCCGCGAACAGCACGGTGTGGTCGCCCACGATATCGCCGCCGCGCACGGTGGCAAAGCCGATGGAGTCGGCCTTGCGCTCGCCCGTGTGGCCGTAGCGCTCGTAGACGGCGCGGTCGGCCAGCTGGGTGCCCTGGGCTTCGGCAATCACCTCGCCCATCTTCAGGGCCGTGCCCGAGGGCGCATCGACCTTGTGCTTGTGGTGGGCCTCGACGATCTCGATGTCGTAGCCGCCCTGTTGCAAGGCCTTGGCCGCCATCTCCAGCAGCTTGAAGGTCACGTTCACGCCCACGCTCATGTTCGGCGAGAGCACCACGGCGGTCTTCTCGGCGTATGCGGCGATCTGGGCTTTCTGCTCGTCCGAGAAACCCGTCGTGCCGATCACCACCTTCACGCCCAGCTCCGCGGCCACGGCCAGATGGCCCATGGTGCCTTCGGGGCGGGTAAAGTCGATCAGGCAGTCGGCCTTGGACAGGGCCGAGCGCACATCGCTTTCAATCTGCAGGCCGCTGGGCTTGCCCAGAAAAGCCGAGGGGTCGGAGCCCAGGGAGGGGCTGTCCGGCAGGTCCAGTGCGGCAGCCAGCACGCAGTCGCCGCTGTTCAGAATCGCCTCGATCAGCATGCGTCCCATGCGTCCGGAAGCTCCTGCCACGGCAACGCGCTGACGGATAGGGGTAGTGGTGGTGGCTGCAGTCATGGCGCTATCACTTGGTCAAATGAACAGACGACCGCCGGCTCGGCGTGCCGTCCTTAAAAAGAGAGCATCCCGCGCTTGTTGCAAGCCGGGATCATGGAGTTCTGAGGCTTAACGCGATTCCAGCGGCGGATAGCTGGTGGCGGCCGGTGCGGCATTGCTGCCGGCCTGGTCTGCGTCCTCATCGGGCTTGCGCGGCGGGTATTTGGCCAGTTGGGCCTCGGTGGCTTCCAGCTGCGGCACCTTGGGCTTGCCCTTCATGCCGTTGAGGCTGGCCACGAACTCGGCCTCCGAAGGCATCTCGTCGCCTTCGGCACGCACGAAACGGTCTCCGTCAAAGAACACGGTGAGCTTGCGCACCTGGGGGTCGACATCGGGGCGCTTGATGGTGAACACATATTCCCAGCGGTCGGCGTGGAATACGCTGGTCACCAGCGGCGTGCCCAGGATGTCGCGGATCTGCTGGCGGCTCATGCCGGGCTGCAGTGCGGCGACCTGTTCCTTGGACACGAAATTGCCCTGTACCACGTCCACCTTGTAGGGCGTGACGACATTGGCGACTCGGTGCGCGACCCCATCGATACTGGAGCAGCCGGCCAGTGCCGCTGCGATTGCCAACGTCAGGGCCAGACCTGCGCGGCTACGGGCTTGAACATGCATGGGTAATGGCATAGGGATATGATCAGGTTCATTGTAGCGGCAGGCCCTGCCAGCCCCCGTAGATTCCCGCGCACTGCGTGTAAAGGTTTTTCTGCGCGGGCGCGCTTGCGCCTTCTGATGTGCCAACAGTCCACCAAGAGATACAGACATGAAGAATATTGATGAACTCAAAAGCACAGGCCTCAAAGCCACTCTGCCGCGTCTGAAAATCCTGGAAATCTTCCAAAAGGGCGCGCAGCGCCATATGACGGCCGAAGACGTGTTCCGCGTGCTGCTCGATGAACGCTCGGACATAGGCCTGGCCACGGTCTACCGCGTGCTGACCCAGTTCGAGCAGGCCGGCATTCTGATCCGCAGCAACTTCGAAAGCGGCAAGGCGGTCTATGAACTCAACGAAGGCCAGCACCATGACCACTTTGTCTGCACCAGCTGCGGCAAGGTCGAGGAGTTCTACGATGCCGAGATCGAAAAGCGCCAGAACCTGATCGCCAAGGACAAGGGCTGGGTGATCCAGGACCACTCCATGGCCTTGTACGGCCAATGCGCGGCCTGCGCGGCACGCAGCGCCAGATAAGGCGCAGCGTGTCCAGGGCGGGGCAAGGCAGGCATGCCTTGCCCTTTTTACGTTTTGTGCCCGCTTCTTTACATCGCCAGACATCGCATCAAGCCAATATTCAGCCGGGCAGCCTATGCTGCGCTCATTCCCGGGAGCTGGAGGAGGCTTGTCGATGCAGCTGGCGCGCATATTCCCCATCAAGAGTCTGGCCGGCCTGGCCGCTGCCGTTCTGACGGCCTGTGCGCCGCTGGCACCTGCGGGCAGGCTTAGCCCGCAAGCCCTGGAGACGCTGGACAGCAGCCATCTGCCCGACCGGCCCGGCGAGCTGCAGCGCCAGCAATGGCTGGACCGGGTCACCTGGGGTGCAACGGACCGCGATGCCGCCCAGCTGCAGCAGCAGGGCCTGAAAAAATGGCTGGCCGAACAGCTGACCCCGGCCGCGGCGCCCATGCCCGCGCCGGTCCAGCAGCGCATCGATGCGCTCACCATCAGCCAAAAGCCCATGGCGCAGATCCAGCGCGAGATTGCCGAGCAGCGCCAGGCCATACGCCAGGCCCAGGACCCCGACGAAGCGGCCAGGCTCAGGCAGGAGGTGCAAAGACAGCTCAACCAGCTTGGCGCCGAAGCGCAGAAGCGCCAGATCTGGCGTGCGCTGTATTCGCCGCAGCAGTTGCAGGAGCAGATGACCTGGTTCTGGATGAACCATTTCAACGTCAGCACGCGCAAGGGCGAGGTTCGCCTGTGGGTGGGCGACTATGAGGAGCAGGCCATCCGTCCCCATGCGCTGGGCCGCTTCCGCGACCTGCTGGCCGCCAGCATGCGCCACCCGGCCATGCTGCTGTACCTGGACAATGCCAGCAACGCCGCCGGCCACATCAACGAAAACTATGCGCGCGAGCTGCTGGAGCTGCACACCATGGGCGTGGGCAGCGGCTACACCCAGGCCGATGTCCAGGCCATGGCCCATGTGCTCACCGGCGTGGGCTTTAGCACCCGCGACGCCGATGCGCCGCCGCCCAGGCTGCGCCCCGAGCGCCAGGCCGACTATCTGCGCCGGGGCTTTTTCGAATTCAACCCCAACCGCCACGACTACACGCCCCAGGTCTTTCTGGGCCAGCCCCTACACAAAAGCGGCATGGCCCAGGTCGACGAGGCGCTGGACCGCATCGTGGCGGCCCCGGCCACCGCAGGCTTCATAGCGCGCAAGCTGGCGGTGTACTTTCTCGGCGACGACCCGCCTCCGGCGGCCGTGGAGCGCACGGCACAGGCCTTCACGCGCAGCCATGGCGACATCGCCGCCACCCTGGCCAGCCTGCTGACGGCGCCCGAGGCCATGAATTTCGGCCGACGCTTCAAGGATCCGGCCCACTATGTGCTGGGCTCCATACGCCTGGCCTACGACCAGCGCCTGGCCAGCGATGTCGGCCCCATACAGGCTTGGCTCAACCAGCTGGGCGAGCCTTTGTACGGCCATGAAACGCCGGACGGCTATCCGCAGGCCCAGTCGGACTGGTCCAGCTCCGGCCAGATGAACAGCCGCTTTGAAGTGGCCCGGCAGATAGGCACGCGCGGCGCCGTGCTGTTCCGCGGCAGCCCGCAGGAGCCGCTGGAAAAACCGCCCTACCCGGACCTCGCCCAGCGGGCCAGCGTCCAGGCCCGCCTGCCAGCCCTTGGCGCCCCCACGCGGGCGGCCCTGGCACAGGCCAGAAATCCCGCGGACTGGAACACCTACTTCCTGTCCGCGCCCGAGATGATGTTCCGCTGAAGCGGTGCCCAGGAGTCCTCAATGCAAAGACGTCATTTTCTCGGTCTGGGCGCCGCTCTGCCCCTGGCCTGCCATCTGGGCCAGGGCCTGGCCGCGCCCCTGCAGGCCAGCTCGCCACGTTTTCTGCTGGTGTTTCTGCGTGGCGCCTATGACTGCTGCAATCTGCTGGTGCCCACCCACAGCGACTTCTATTACCAGGCCAGACCCACGATTGCGATTGCCCGGCCCGGTGCGGCCAATGGCGCGCTGCCTCTGGGCCCGGACTGGGGCCTGCACCCGGCCCTGCAGGCCAGCCTGCTGCCTTTGTACGCACAGGGCCAGGCCTGCTTTGTGCCGTTCGCAGGAAGCAATGATCTCTCGCGCAGCCATTTCGAGACCCAGGACTCCATAGAGCTAGGCCAGCCGCTGGAAGGCGGCAGAAGCTTTCAATCCGGTTTCATGAACCGGCTGGCCCAGTTGCTGCAGCAGGACCGCCAGCGCGGCACGACGCCCATGGCGTTCACCGCGCAGCTGCCGCTGTGCATGCGCGGCAGCGCCCAGGTGGCGAACATGGCGCTGGCTTCGGTGCGCAAGTCGGCCGTGGACGGCAACCGCAGCCAGGTCATTGCCTCCATGTACCAGGGCTCGGCGCTGGACGCATCGGTACGCGAGGGCTTTGCGGTGCAGAGCGCCGTGCAGCGCAGCGTGCAGGAGGAAATGGATCAGGCTGGGCGCAATGCCATCAGCGCCAGGGGCTTCGGCCTGGTGGCCCAGCGCATGGCCCACCTGATGCGCGATCAGTTCGACCTGGGCTTTGTCGATGTGGGCGGCTGGGACACCCATGTGAATCAGGGCGGCGCCAGCGGCAATCTGGCCAACCGGCTCGGCGAGCTGAGCCAGGGCCTGGCGAGCTTTGCCGAGGCCATGGGGCCCGAGACCTGGCGCCATACCGTGGTGGCCGTGATCAGCGAATTCGGCCGCACCTTCCGCGAAAACGGCAACCGGGGCACGGACCACGGCCACGGCACGGCCTACTGGTTTCTGGGCGGCGGACTGTCGGCCCAGGCGGGCGGCAAGATCGTGGGCGAGCAGATCGAAGTCAGCGAAAAAGCGCTGTTCCAGAACCGCGACTACCCCGTGCTCAACGAATACCGTTCGGTGCTCGGCGGCCTGTTCGCGCGCATGTATGGCTTGAGCGAGCAGCAGGTGCAGCAGATCTTTCCGGCCTCGCAGCCGGGCAAGTTGCAGCTGGTCTAGAACGACTCGCCGCTTTCCATGGCGCGCCGGTGGCGCATCACGAATTCCTGGTAGGTGTCGATGCCGCGCAGCTGCAGGATGGCGTTGCGCACCGCGGCTTCCACCAGCACGGCGATATTGCGGCCCGCCACCACCTGGATCACCACCTTGCGCACCGGCACGCCCAGCACGTCCTGGGTCAGCGGCTCGGCCGGCAGGCGCTCGTATTCGCGCTCCATGGTTTCCTTGCGCACCAGATGCACGATGAGCTTGAGCCGCATCTTGCGGCGCACCGCCGTTTCGCCAAAGATGGAGCGCACATCCAGCAGGCCTATGCCGCGCACCTCGAGCAGGTTCTGCAGCAGCTCGGGACACTTGCCTTCGATGGTGGTCTGGTTGATGCGGTACAGGTCCACCGCATCGTCGGCCACCAGACCGTTGCCGCGCGTGACCAGCTCCAGCCCCAGCTCGCTCTTGCCCAGGCCCGATTCGCCGGTGATCAGCACGCCCATGCCCAGAATGTCCATGAACACGCCGTGCATGGTGAGGCGATCGGCAAAGTGCTTGGACAGATAGGCGCGCAGCACGTCGATCACGAAGGCCGACTGCTCCTTGGTGGTGAACAGCGGAATATGCGCGCGCTCGCACATGGAGATCAGCTCGTCGGGCGCTTCCTGCCCGTCGGCCAGCACCAGCACCGGCGGCTCCAGCGTGACGATGCGCGCAATGCGGCGCAGGCAGTCCTGCGAGGTGGCGTTCGTCAGATAGGCGATTTCACGCTCGCCCAGCACCTGCAGGCGATAGGGGTGGATGTAGTTGAGATAACCCACCAGATCGGCGCCCGAGCGGGCCGAGCGCACGGCCATCTCGTCGAAGCGGCGCTCCGAGGCTCCCAGGCCCGCGATCCACTGCCAGCGCAGACTGGAATTGCGAAATGCCTCGAACAATACGTCGGCGCTGATGGCGCTGGGTCTCATGGCAAGGCCCTGAAGATGGCTGAAAAGAAGAGGCTTAGACCAGCGGCGCGGCCGAAGACTGCCAGCTGGCGATCATGCCGTGCAGCAGTTGGGCATCGCTGCTGGACTTCAGGCGCTCGCGCAGCTGGCTGTCGCTGAGCAGCTCGGCGATCTCGGAGAGTATCTCCAGATGCTTTTGCGTCGCCGCTTCGGGCACCAGCAGGAAGATCAGGAGGCCCACGGGTTGTTCGTCGGGTGCATCGAAGCCTATGGGATTGGCCAGCTGAAACACCGCGGCCATGGGAGCCGTCAAGCCCTTGATCCGACCATGGGGAATGGCGACACCATGCCCCAGACCGGTGGAGCCCAGGCGCTCGCGGGCGAACAGGCTGTCGGTAATCAGGGCACGAGACAGTCCATGCAGGCTCTCAAAAAGCAAACCCGCTTCCTCGAAAGCGCGTTTCTTGCTGGTGACATCAACGCTCACGAGCACTTGAGCGGCGGGAAGGATAGAGGCTAGGCGATTCATGGTGTGATCAACAATTATGCACCGCAGCGCTGAAAACCGTGGGGAAACCCTGATCACCATCAAAAACCGCCCCGTAGGGCGGCGTTTTTGGCGTTGTAACAAGGCGACAGCCTTGCAACAAACCGGCGCAAACGCTGTGCCTGCGCCTCGCTGTCATCAAACTGACACCCCGGCCACCTGCAGATCCGTGGCACTCAGACGCTTGGCGGTGACCGCCCGCCCGCCCTGCTGGCGGGTCTTGTAGCGCATCACGGCGCGGTCCAGCTTGTCCGCCAGCGCATCCACGGCCGCATACAGGTCGAAGTGCTGGGTTTCCACGAACAGGTCCTGTCCCTTGACGCGCACCGTGCAACCGGCACGCTGGCGTTTGTCTTTTTCCTTTTGCTTGTGGACCGTCAGCAAGACCTTCACGTCCACGACCTGATCGAAATGCCGCAGGATGCGTTCCAGCTTTGCCATCACGTAACTGCGCAGTGAGGGAGTGACCTCCAGGTGATGCCCGCTAATCGTCAGATTCATAACAAAACACTCCTTAGCTCTCGGTAAAACCGCTGCGGGCCATGGCCGTCCATGGCTACCCGCAGCCCTGCAGTTCGGAATGCGCATTCGTCGTTGCCTGCGAATCCACTATGCGCCCGGCCTGCGGCAAAGGCAACGGAAACGCGCGGATAGCGCAGGCCGGCACGGGGCCTTAGGCCCCGATTTGGTGCTTGCAGGGTTTGGGCGCACAATGGTCGGCTTTGAATTTCACGTAAGCCTTGTCCTACGTGCAATCCACCCTCCGGCAGGGGAGCCGGTGCAAAGACCGTGCCGCTCGCGGCAGGCCTAGGCACCGGTAAAATTGCGTTTTTACGCAGCCGCTTTTTCCGCCTGCGACGCTGGCAGCCCTTGGGGCCTCAGGCGCCCGCCGACCGACTGCATCGCCTGAACTGCCAGACAGCCTCCTATCCGACCATGACCACCCAGTCTTCTGCTCTGCACACTTCCAACATTGCCTCGCTGCCTTTGCTCGCGCGCGGCAAGGTCCGCGACAACTATGCCGTGGGCGATGACCGCATCCTGATGGTGGCCTCCGACCGCCTGTCGGCCTTTGACGTGATCATGGGCGAGCCCATTCCCGGCAAGGGCGTGCTGCTGACGCAGATGGCGCTGTTCTGGTTCGACAAGCTGGGCCATATCTGCCCCAACCACCTGACCGGCGAAGCCCCCGAGTCCGTGGTCAAGCCCGAGGAGGTCAAGCAGGTCGCGGGCCGCTCCATGCTGGTCAAGCGCCTCAAGCCGGTGCTGATCGAGGCCGTGGTGCGCGGCTATCTGGCCGGCAGCGGCTGGAAGGAATACCAGGAATCGCAGGCCGTCTGCGGCGTGAAGCTGCCAGCCGGCCTGACCAATGCGGCCAAGCTGCCCGAGCCCATCTACACCCCGGCCGCCAAGGCCGAGATGGGCGACCATGACGAGAACATCACCTACGAGCGCACCGTGGAAATGGTGGGCGAGAAGCTGGCCGCCCAGATCCGCGACACGGCCATCCGCATCTACCAGGAAGCGGCCGAGATCGCCCTGACCAAGGGCATGATCATTGCCGACACCAAGTTCGAGTTCGGCCTGACCGAGGACGGCACCCTGGTGCTGATGGACGAGGTGCTGACCCCCGACAGCTCGCGCTACTGGCCCGTGGAAGGCTATGCCGACGCGCTGGCCAAGGGCGAGAACCCGCCCAGCTACGACAAGCAGTTCGTGCGCGACTGGCTGGAGCAGGCCCAGGTCAACGGCAAGGCCTGGGACAAGAAGGCTCCCGCGCCCCGCCTGCCCAAGGAAGTGATCGACAAGACCGCTGCCAAGTACCGCGAAGCGCTGGATCGTCTGACCGCCTGAGCGATCAATTCCTGAAAACCAAAGGCCCCCGGACAAAAAATCCGGGGGCCTTTGTTTTGATAGCTACCCGCGCCTGCAGACAAATGAACTCAGCTTGAAATACCGCTGAATCCCTTTATCATGGTGCGCCAGCAGCTATGTTTTTAGTGGTGGTGACCGTGGCCGCCATGCACATGGCGGTGCTCGATTTCTTCGGACGTGGCCTCGCGCACTTCGTCGACCACGCAGCTGAAGCGCAGCGCCAAGCCGGCCAGGGGGTGGTTGCCGTCCAGCAGCACCTCGGGGCCCTTGATCTTCACCACGTTGTAGATCTGGGGCAGGCCCTGGTCGTTGGTGCCGCGCAGCTGGCCGCCCACCTTCACGCCCGCGGGGAACTCGCCCTTGGGGATGGTGCGCTTGAGGCTTTCGTCACGCTCGCCGAAGGCGTCTGCCACGGCTAGGTCCACGGTGACGGTATCGCCCTTCTGCTTGCCGTCCAGAGCGGCTTCCACCTTGGCAAAGATGTTGTCGTAGCCGCCATGCAGATAGGCCACATCGCCCTTGTCCAGCAGTTTGACGGCCACGCCGCCCGCGAGCAGCTCGTGAATCTTGTAGTTGATGGTGACGGCGGTGTCTTTGGTGATGTTCATGGCTTGCATCTGATCAAAACAAAGCCGCCACGACCTGGAGTCGTGGCGGTCAGGCCGACATTGTGTCAGCGATTGAAGTCCCGGCGGACAGCGGTCTTTCTCAGCGCGTCGGCGCCTCCGGCTGCAGATCGTCCTCGGCCGCCCCCGGATAGCGCGCAAAGCGCCGGTTCTCGGCCCCGTGCACCGGGTCGTTCTGCTGCCAGGGCCAGCCGCCGAACTCGGTGCGCCGGTAGTCCTGCATGGCCTGCATGATCTCCTGCTGGGTGTTCATCACGAACGGGCCGTACTGCGCCACGGGCTCGCCGATGGGCCGGCCCTGCAGCAGCAGCAGCTCCACCGTGTCGCCGCCGGTGTTGACCAGCTCCAGGTCGCTGTGCGCGGCTATATGCATGGCCTGGTGGCTCTCCACGTCCTGGCCGGCGATCTGCAGGCTCTGGCCCACGAAGAAGTAGAGCATGCGGTGCGTCCCCTCGCCCTTGGCGCGGGGCATGGTCCAGCGCGCGCCGCTCTCCAGCGCCAGCGTCCAGATGGCCACATCGCCCTCGGACTGCGCGGCCCAGGACTCGGGCGGCGGCATCAGCGGCCGCTCGGTGCCCGGCAGCTCACCGGCCACCACGGTGACCGTGGTCTTCTTGCCGGTCGCATCGGCATGCTCCAGGCGCGGAATGCGCTCGTTCCAGAACATGGTGAAGTGCGGCGCCACCATCTTGCTGCGCGCGGGCAGGTTCAGCCAGATCTGGAACAGCTCCAGCGGATTGGGCCGGTCGGCGTTGAGCAGCGGGAACATCTCCGAGTGCTGTATGCCCTTGCCGGCCGTGAGCCACTGCACATCGCCGCCGCCGAAGCGCGCGGCCGCGCCCAGCGAGTCGGAATGGTCGATCAGCCCCTTGCGCACCAGGGTCACGGTCTCGAAGCCGCGGTGCGGATGGCCGGGAAAGCCCGGCACGCTGTCGCCGTGGTACATCGAAAAACCGTCTTTGGCGCTGAAATCGCTGCCCATTTCACGGCCTTCGAGCTCCACGGCCTGCACGCCCATCTTGCCATCGCTGGCCGGATAGCTGTCGTCGTGATGGGCACAGAACAGAAACGGGTCCAGGCAGGGCCAGCGCGGCCCCAGCGGCGCGCTTTCGAGAATCGGGTTGCTCATGGGTTCTCCTTGATGGCCCGCGCTTCGGGCGCGAGCCGATGGCAGGAATATGCAGGCATTCGCCGGCAATCAAAGACACCATGGCTGGGACAGTGAGCCGCGTTTTTGCAACGCTGGGCGGGCTCAGCCGCGCAGCGGCACGTTCAGACCCTTCTGCACGGCCGGCCGGGCCTCGAAGGCGCCCAGCACGCGCTGCAGCTCGGGGAAGTTGTTCCAGCCCACGAGCTCGCCCGCGTTATAGCCCGTGGGCAGGGTGATGTTGCGCACCCAGGGCCAGATGGCGATATCGGCGAGGGTGAAGCTGTCGCCCATGATCCACTCGCGGCCCTGCAGGCGCTGCTCCAGCACGCCCAGCAGGCGCCGGGATTCGTGGACATAGCGGTCGCGCGGGCGCTTGTCCTCGAAGTCCTTGCCGCCGTATTTGTGGAAAAAGCCCACCTGGCCGAACATCGGCCCCACGCCGCCCATCTGGAACATCAGCCACTGCAGGGTCTCGTAGCGGGCCACGGGATCGGCAGGCAGCAGCGGACTGGCGCTTTTCTCGGCCAGGTAGATGAGGATGGCGCCCGACTCGAACAGGACCAGCGGCTTGCCGCCCGGGCCCTGCGGATCGATGATGGCCGGTATCTTGTTGTTGGGGAAGGTGCCCACGAACTCGGGCGTGAGCTGGTCGTGGGTCTCGAAGCTGACCAGATGCGCCTCGTAGGGCAGCTGCATCTCCTCCAGCGCGATCGACACCTTCACCCCATTGGGCGTGGGCAGCGAATACAGCTGGATGCGGCCCGGATGGCGGGGCGGCCATTTGCGCGTCACGGAATAGCCGGCGAGTGGCGAATTCTGAGTCATGGGATTCCTTGGAAACAATGCCTGGGACAGAAGGCCATCCTAACGGCAGAGCCCCAAGCCCGTGTGCCGCGGGCCATGCAGGAACCGGCCTACGCAAATCTGCGTACCCGCCACAGCCCCCTGAGCCGCGCGCGGGCACGTAGCATGTCGGCTGAATCCACCAAGACCTTTTGCATGCCCAGCCTGCCCCCTATCGCCCGCAACCCGCTCTCCAGCCTCCACCGCCGCCAGGCCTTGAATCTGGGCGCCGCGCTGGCGGCCGGGCTGTGGCTGGGCGCCGATGCCCGGGCCGCGGGCTTTCCGCAGCGTTCGCTCTCGGTCATCGTGCCCTATGCGCCGGCCGGCGGCGTGGACATCGTCGCGCGCCTGGTGGCCGCGCCCATGGGCGACATCCTGGGCCAGCCCGTGGTGGTCGACAACCGGCCCGGCGGCGCCACCAATATCGGCATGAACGCCGTGGTCCGCGCCGCGCCCGACGGCTACACCCTGCTGCTGGCCTCGAACACGCTGACCACCAGCAAGGCGCTGCACCCCAGGCTGCGCTTCGACCCGGCCAGCGACCTGAGTCCCGTAGGCCTCATCGCCGAGGCGCCGCTGGTGCTGGTGGTCAATGCCCGCTCCCCCCACAAGACCCTGGCCGAGCTGGTGGCCGCGGGCCGGAGCCGGCCCGGCGCGATTTCCTACGGCACGGCCGGCGCGGGCAGTTCGGGCCATATGGCCAGCGCCCAGCTCGAGCATGCCGCGGGCTTCCAGGCCGTACGCGTGCCCTACAAGGGCGGCGCCATGGCCATGACCGACCTTCTGGGCGGGCGTCTGGACTTCATGGCCACCAACCCGCTGGAGGTGGCCGGCCATGTGAACAGCGGCACGCTGCGCGCGCTGGCCATGCTCAACCGCGACGGCTCCCCGCTGCTGCCCAAGGTACCCACGGCCCGTGCGCAAGGCCTGGACCTGCAGGCCACGGTCTGGTGGGGGCTGGTCGCGCCCAGGAAGACGCCCGCGCCGCTGATCCAGACGCTGAACGAGGCGCTGAACAAAAGCCTGGCCACGCCGGCCGTCACCCAGACGCTGTCGGACATGGGGGCCACGCTCAGGGGCGGCACGCCGGCCCAGTGTGCCGGTTTCATCCAGGCCGAGACCCGCAAGCTGGCCGAGGTCATACAGGCCACCCATATCCGCGCCGACTAGCCACGCCGGCGCTCACGCGGCCCGGGCCGCGCACAGCTGCTGCCAGAACATCTGCACGCAGGGCAGGCTTTCGTCCTGGCGGCAGACCATGGCGATGCGCGAGTGGCGCGCCGCATCGGCCAGCGGCCGCAACACCACGCCCGGCGGGCAGATGCTGGCGTAGACGCTGGGCACCACCGAGACCCCCAGGCCCGCGGCCACCAGGGCCAGCATGGTGGCCGTTTCGCGCGCGGGCTGGGCGATGCGCGGCACAAAGCCGGCCTCGCTGCACAGCGCCAGAATATGCTCGTGCAGGCCGCCGCCGAGCACGGCCGGGTGCAGCACGAAAGCCTGCTCGGCCATGGCCTGCAGCGCCAGCGGCGCGCCGGACCTGGCCTGCTCGTGCGCGGCCGGCAGGGCCAGCATCAGCTCGTCGCGCCACAGCGTGCGCTCGCGGATGGGCAGGGGAATGCGGAAGGCCGGCGAAGGCCGCATAAAGCCCAGATCTATCTGCCCGGCCGCCAGCGCCGCGATCTGCTCGCCCGTGGTCATGTGCTGCAGGTCCAGCTCCACCTGCGGATAGCGCTGGCGGAACTCGCCCAGCAGGCGCGAGAAGTCCGCGAACAGCGGCACCGAGGCCGTGAACGCGATGCGCAGCCGCCCGGCCAGGCCCGAGGCCGCCATGCGGCACAGCTCGCCGGCTTGCCGGTGCAGCGCCACGATCTGCCGCGCCTTGTCCTGCAGCAGCAGGCCGGCCGGCGTCAGCGCCACCGCGCGGCGCGAGCGCTCGAACAGCTGTACCCCCATCTCCCGCTCCAGCAGGCGTATCTGCTGGCTCAGCGGCGGCTGGCTCATGTGCAGGCGCTGGGCCGCACGGCTGAAGTTCAGCTCCTCGGCCACGGCCAGAAAACAGTTCAGGCGGCGCAAATCCATAAAACGAAATTCATATCAGGTTCAGACGCAAACAGTATTGGACGCTGCGAGCGCGGACCCACACAATGCGCGCAGCCCGGACCGCTATCGCAAGCATAGTGCGCCGCGCATGTTCCACAAGGCTTTCCACCCTGTATTGGGCCTAACAAGAATTTCCCAGGAGACAGACATGAAGACCTCGCTCACCACCGCCGCGCCGCTCTGGGGCCGCCGCGCCCTGTTGCTGGGCGCCTTGCTGCTGGCCGCGGGCTGCGCCCAGCAGCCGACGGTCGCCCCCAGCCAGGAGCCCGTGCGGCTCATGACCTCGGGCGGCTTCACGGCGGCCCACAAGCTGCTCGCACCCCAGTTCACGGCGCAGACCGGCATTGCCGTGGAATCGGCCTACGGCTCGTCCATGGGCGCCTCGCCCACCTCCATTCCCAACCGCCTGAGCAAGGGCGAAAAGGCCGATGTGGTGATCCTCGCGCGCGGCGCGCTGGACCAGCTCGCAAGCCAGGGCCTGGTCAGGCCCGGCACGCAGATCGATCTGGTGCGCTCGGCCGTGGGCGTGGCCGTGAAAAAGGGTGCCCCCATCCCCGACATCAGCACCGAGGACAAGCTGCGCCAGGTGCTGCTGGGCGCCAAGAGCATCGCCTACTCGGCCAGCGCCAGCGGCAGCTATTACGAAACCCAGATGCTCAAGAAGCTGGGCATAGAGGACCAGGTCCTGCCCAAGAGCCGCAAGATCGTGACCGAGCGCGTGGGCACCATCGTGGCGCGCGGCGAGGCCGAGATCGGCCTGCAGCAGGTCAGCGAGCTGCTGCCCATCGCCGGCATCAGCTATGTGGGCACGCTGCCCGACTCGGTCCAGCACTACACCGTCTTCTCGGCCGGCACGGCCAGCAGCTCGACCAACCCGCAGGGGTTGGAGCAGCTGCTCAAGTTCTACACCTCGCCCGCGGCCCACAAGGCCATACGCGACACCGGCCTGGAGCCGATCGCCGCGCCGCGCTGAGCCGCCGCGGCAAAGCAAAAAGCCCGCCGGCCATGCTGGCCGCGGGCTTTTCTGTTTCTGCCGTCCCGGCTCAGGGAGTCTGGGACTTGGCCTTTTTCTGCACCAGGGCCACCGTCAGCCCCTGGGGGGTCACGGTGATGGCGCCGGGCTCCATGGCCAGGGCATCCACGAGCGCCAGATCCTTGTCCTGCAACTGGTAGAGCACGACCTGGCCCAGGGCCTGCTCGGCCAGAGCCGTGGCATAGGTGGCCAGCATATCGCTCATGGCCGGAGCCAGGCCGTTCATCTCCAGGCTGTTGACCTTGATCTGGTGGGCGCGCAGCGTACGGTCCGTGGGCTCATAGCGCAGCGCGAAATCCACATTCAGCTGGCCGTTGTATTTTTCCTTGAGCACCTTGCCGCTGAGCTCGGCCGGGATCACCGCGTTGAGCATATTGCGCTCGGGCACCAGGTTCAGCTGCGGCGCCGTCAGATCCAGCTGCAGCAGACCCGCGACGGGAAACTGCTTGGGAAAGCGCCGGGACACCATCTCCTGCAGCTTCTGCTGGCTCACACTCACGCTGCTGGGCACCGTCTTGCCCGAGCAACCCGCGGCCGCCAGACCCGCGCCAGCCACCGCCATCATCAACCATGAGCGCCGATTCATCACAACAGCCCGACTCCGTAAATTACTCAAACCCTGAACCGCGAAAGCGGTTGAAAATTCAGCGCATTGCGCTATGTTTTTTGAAAGCCTCATTCTCTCTCCGGCCGCTATTCCCCAGAGTCCCCATGGGTGAATGAAGTTCCCGCATTTGATGCGCTTTTGCCTTCAAACCGCAGGTATCTTTAACGCGGCAGGCGCCGGCGGGTTGACGCTGCCGCAGCGCAAGACAAGAAATTGCAAGCTTCGAGCCGCGAGGCGCGGCGGCCCCACAATAGGCGCATGAGCTGCAACACCGACCCCATGGAACACCGGGCCGATCCGGCCCGGGATGCCGCGCTGCCCGACCGGATTCTGACCCAGTGGTTTGGCCAGGCCCGGCCCGACAACGACAGTGCGCTGCAGCACAAGCTGCAGTGGTTCACCAAATCACCGGCCTTCGACGCACAGCTGCGCCAGCGCTTCGGCGCCGCCGTGCAGGCCGCTCTGGATGGGCGGTTGCGGCATTGGGCCGCGCAAGGCGCGTGGCAGCGGCTGGCCCTGGTGCTGCTGCTGGACCAGTTCAGCCGCAACATCTTCCGCAACACGCCCCAGAGTTTTGCGGGCGACGCGCAGGCCCTATCCCTGGCGCTCGAGGCCCGGGAGCTGGGCGCCGATCTGGAGCTGCCCGAGGTGGCGCGCACCTTTCTGTACCTGCCGCTCGAGCATGCCGAGGACCCGGCCATGCAGGAGCGCAGCGTGGCGGTGTTCGAAACCCTGCTGCAGACGGCGCCGGATGCCGCCACCCGCGACTATCTGGCGGGCTCGCTAGACTATGCGCGGCGCCACCGGGAGGTGATAGAGCGCTTCGGCCGCTTCCCCCACCGCAATGCGATCCTGGGCCGCCGGAGCACGGCGGCCGAGCTGGCCTATCTGGCCCAGCCCGGCTCCGGCTTCTAGCCGCCGGCCTCGCGCAGCACGGGCTCGCGGCGCGGCTGGCGAGCGGGCTGCCGGCCCGCATCGTGCCGCCTCAGGGCCCAGCGCTCCACGGTGTAGAACGACAGCGCGGACAGCGCCGTCGAGATCGCCAGCCCCGCCAGCACGGTGACCGGCCACGAATAGTCGGCGCGCAGATAGCGCACCACCGGGTAATGCCAGAGATAGATGCCGTAGGACAGCTTGCCCAGGCGTATCAGCAGCGGCGCGGTCAGCATCTCGTAGACCAGGCCCTCAGGCTTTTGCACCGCCAGCAACACGACGACGGCCGCGCACTCCACCACCGTGATGCCCCAGAGCATGGCATGCTGGTTGTCCCATCCCAGCTCCATGATCAGCGGCACGGCCAGCACCAGCCACATGGTGTAGGCGCGCAGGGATTGCAGACGCTCCATCCAGCGCGGCTTTTCCTGCATCAGCGCCGCCAGCGCCGCGCCGGCCAGCAGGCCCGAGGCCCGGGTGTCGAAGCGGAAGAAAATTTCATAGAACTGCTGGCCCTGGGCCACCCAAAAGACGCGCCACAGCGTGCTCAGCAGCCACAACGCCAGCAGCGGGGCCCAGACCCGGCCCGGCGTGGCCTTGCGCAGCAACAGCACCAGCAGCGGCGGCCAGAGCAGATAGAAATGCTCCTCCACCGACAGCGACCACATGTGCAGCAGCGTGTCCGGGCTGTCGAAGAAGGCGATGCCGTAGTCGGCCAGATAGAGGATGGAGACCAGGGCGTCGGAATAGATGTCGCTCAGCTCGGGCCAGATGAAGGGGGCCAGCAGGCAGTACACGCCCAGAAACAGGGCCAGCGCCGGCATGAGGCGGAAGAAGCGCCGGCGATAGAAGCGCCAGTAATCGAGCCGGCCCTGGGTCTGAAACTCCATCAACAGCAGCGAGGTGATGAGGAAACCGCTGAGCACGAAGAACAGATCGACGCCGAAGAACGCGCCGTCGAACAGCGGTGCATGCGCATGCGAGAGAATCACCAGCACAATGGCCACGCCCCGCAGACCGTCGAGCGCGGGGTTGTAGCGCAGCTTGAAAACCGACTCCACCAAAACCGGACACCTTTCCTTTCGCCCGGGCACGGGCCGGGCTTGCAATGAAGCAAAGCAGCCGGGCGCGAGGCCCGGCCAAAGCAGTATTCAGAAATTGCGCAAGAGGCTGGTAACAGCTCTTTGCAGCGGCCCTGGGGCCTGGGATGCACGCGGCGCCAGGGCCGGGAGCGAATGCCTGGACGGTGGTTTCTTGGCTCGCGCGGCCTCGAAAACAGGGCGCGAATGTTGTGTTGTACCGGTGCCAGGGCGGGTGCGGTCCGCCATGGGGCGGGCCGACGCGGGCGATTTGAACAGAATTCTGAAGCGCCCAAACCTCGGATACGGCCGGGCGGGCCCGAGTTCCGTTCGGCGCGGCCGTTTTAACAAAAAAGCACAAAAACCGCAGATTCCGCTACTGCCACCTGCGCCAGCAGCTATCAATCTTGATAGCTCTCAAGGCCTGCGCTCGCAGGCCGGTCCGCTCTTATGCACATCGCGCCACAGCAGCATCTCGGCCAGGCGCTCGGACTTCTCGTCGTCGAAGCCCAGGCGCGGGGCGCGCTCGGCCGGATTGACCCAGGTGCCGAACAGCAGATCCCACAGCGGCAGACCGTAGTTCTGCGCATGGTGGCCATGGCGGTGGTGCACGGTATGCATTTCGGGGCGCTGCAGCACATAGCCCAGCCAGCGCGGCGTGCGCATGTCGGCATGGGTGAAGAGGTCGAAAGCCGCCGTCAGCGCCAGGGCCACGGCCGCCGCCGCGGGACTCGCGCCCAACACCCAGTAGCTGGACAGCGTGCTCAGCATCACCGCGGCCGCCGAATCCAGCGGATGGGCGAAGAACGAGGTCAGCGCCTCCACGCGGCGCGCGCTGTGGTGCAGCTGGTGGAACACGCGCCACAGCAGGTCGGAGGCATGGGTGGCCCGGTGCCACCAGTAAAAGACAAAGCTGGTCAGGAAGAAGCTCAGCAGGCCCACGAGCAGCGGGTTCCAGCGCGAGCCCAGATCCAGCAGCGCATGGGCGCGGATGCGGTCCTCGAGCAGATAGCCCAGGGCCAGGGCCGAGGCCATGGTCAGCGCGCCCAGGCCCGTGCTGTAGATCAGCCAGCGCCGGTCGCAGGCATTGCGCGACGCGGGCGCGATCACCTCGCGCGTGAAGACGGCGACAAACATCAGGGCGATCAGCGGATAGACCAGATACTCCAGCACGGCAGCTCCATTGGGTTGGGGGCAGTCTAGCGGCAAACCGCGGCCCCGCCGATATCCGGGCCGGCAGCTAGCGGTCTTCGGCCATGCAGGCCTGCAGCTGCAGATGCGCGGCGCTGGCGGGGTCGGCCGGCTGCTGGTGCTTGGCCTGCAGATAGCGCTCGGTGAACACGGCCAGATAGGCTTCCAGCACGCGGCCCGCACGCGCATCCCGCGCATGGCCGCCGAGCTCCAGGCACAGGGCCGCCACCTCGCTGGTGCAGAAATGGTCTTCGCGCTTGGAGCGGCGCAGCCGGTAGCGCGAGATCTGCTCGGGGTGCAGGCTCAGCACCGGGAAGCGGTCCAGATACGGGCTCTTGCGGAACATCTTGCGCGCCTCGGGCCAGGTGGCGTCGAGCAGGATAAACAGCGGGCGCCTGCGGCCGGCCCCGCCGCCGTCCTGCGGCAGCTCGTGCACCACGCGCTCGGGCGGCTGCACGAACTCGCCCGGAAACACCACATAGGGCTGCCACTGCGGGTCGCCCAGCATGGCCAGGAACTGCGGATTCGCCTCGGTGCGCGACCAGCCGAAGGCCCAGGTGTCCTGCACCACATCGGCGATCAGCCAGCCCGTGTTGCTGGGCTTGAGCGGCTCGGCATCGTGCATCAGCAGGCAGACGCCGGCCTGGGTGGGCAGCTGCGGCCGCAGCTCGCACATGCAATGCGTGGGACGCAGCCGGCAGCCCTCGCAGCGCTCGCCGCGCGGCCCGCCGCGCGACAGAAACGGCCGCGTGCTGCGCGCCAGCCGCGCCGTGCGCAGACGCGCAACCGCATGCGGCGCCACGCCCGAATCCACGCTGCGCAGCCGGGACAGCGGAGTCTGGACGGAAGACGGCAAGGACGTGGAATCAGACAAGAGAGAGCACCCGCAACAACCAAAGCC
This sequence comes from Comamonas guangdongensis, assembly GCF_041079535.1. Classification (NCBI taxonomy): domain Bacteria; kingdom Pseudomonadati; phylum Pseudomonadota; class Betaproteobacteria; order Burkholderiales; family Comamonadaceae; genus Comamonas; species Comamonas guangdongensis. Next base: position 45,144 of record NZ_JBFYGN010000008.1, read on the forward strand.
GCGTATTGTCCTCTCTCGCCCTCATGGCTGCCGGGCCCGCCGCGATACCTTGCGCGGCGCCGGGCCGTGGGATCAGTCGCACTCCCCCGACTGGAAGCCCAGGCCGCTGCCGAACACAAAGCTGGTCGGCTTGATGGCCGCAAAGGCCGGCCCCACCACGTCCTTGAAGCGCTCGGGCTCGCAGTTGAAACGCGTATCCAGCACATAGTCCTCGGACTCGGCCTTCTGCATGGCGTCGCGCCACTTGTCCGCGGCCTCCAGCGCCGGCCCCGCCACCAGTTGCACGGTCACGGCGAATTCCATGAGCTGCAGGGCGCGCGGGCCTTCGGCGATCAGGCTGACCACGGGGTCGGCCGCATTGCCGCACATGCTCAGGCAGTCGGCATAGTAGGCGCCGCCCAGCAACTGCTCGAACCGGCCCATGCTCAGCTCGCCGAGCAGCTGCGGCGGCGTGCCGGCCAGGCTGCCGAGCAGCGGCTGCAGCGAAACCTGGCAGCTGGGCGCAAGCGCCACTTCCACGGCCTGCACCACCTTGTCGGCCTCGTCGCTGAGCAGCGTGATGTCGCAGCCGTCCGTCCGCAGCAGATGGCGGTGGGCTTCCGAGTGCACGGCAGGCCCGGCCAGCTTTTTCACCTGGGCCAGATTCATGCCTATGGTCTCGACGCTGAGCAGCTGGTCCACCACGCGCTTGGCAGCAGGGGCCGCCGATGCCTGGGCCTGCGGCGCGGCGGCGGGTGCCTCGGCCTGCTTGCCGCAGGCTCCCAGCAGCAGCACACAGGCCAGCAGGCCCAGCGTCCGGGCGGCAGCGCCGCGTGTCTTGATGGCTCTCACGGCCCTTCTCCCTCGATCTATGGAACAAGCCGCGCAATATACGCGGGCGCCGGCGACTTACCCGCCCAGGCACTCCAGCTCGAACAGCGGCAGCTCGGCCCGGCGGCTCAGCCACACGCCGCCGCCCAGCTCCTTGAAATGCGGCTGCAGGCCGCGCCGGTACAGCTCGGCGCGGTGGCGGAACAGACGCGGGTCCGTCAGCTCCTCGTCGATGATGTCGCGCTCGTAGTCCTCGCGGGCCACGGCCTCGATGTAGAGGCCGCCGCGCGACAGCCGGCCCAGATTGGCCAGCGCCGTCTTCAGGTCCGCGGGGCTCAGATAGGGCAGCACGCCCTGGCAGATCAGCAGGTCGAAGGGCTCGCCATCCCGCGGCCGGTAATCGACCACCGAGCCGCGCTCCCAGCCGTAGCGCTGGCACAGGTATTCGCTGTATTCCACGCCCTGATAGCTGGCTCCGGGAAAGTGGCGGGCCACGGCCTCGCGCCACAGGCCTATGCCGCAGCCCACATCGAGCACGCGGCGCACGGGCACGCGCAGATACGCGAGATACGAGCAGACAAACGCACCCAGCCGCTGCGCGTGCTCGGGATCGATCACGCTGGTCTTCTTGTCGAAGTAAAAGCGCTGGTAATACGCCTCGTCAAACCACTCGTCGCTTGCTGATTGCACGCAGTCTCCTTCCGATCAAAACAAACGGCGCCCAAAGGCGCCGCACAGCTTGGCTTTGCATCACGGCCTGCGCCATGGCGCTCCCTCAAGCAGAGCCGGCCGCGCCGCCCCGCAGCAAAGGCCGCCGTCCCCCTTGGGGGGAAGACGCGAAGCGGCTCAGGGGGGGAGGTCTGCTTACACCCGGCCCACCACGGACCAGCCCTTGCGCTGATCCTGCTTGTTGTTCTCGTAGTCCCAGACCGTGCCGCAGTGCTCGCAGACATAGCGGGTCACCGTCACCGAGGTCGAGCCGCGCTCCTCCTTGCGGTTGCCGCGCTGCATGAGTTCGGCATGGCCGGGGGCCTTGCGCCAGTTGCGCTGGATGCCCGCGCAGGCGGCGCACAAATGGTCTTCGGCGGGAGGAGTGGTCTTGGTCATGAAACAGCGCTTGGAATATGGTGCCCCGCAGCCGCTCCCTGGAGCGTCGGTGCGGTGCAAAAGCCGCCATTGTGCCGCCGCTCCCGGTTTGGCATCGCCCGCCGGGCCAGCACCACCCCTGCCAGGTCGGGCATGGCCGACCGTGAAGCCGGTTCAGGCCCGGCTTTTTCCATTCGGTTGCGGCCCAGGATTGTTACCAAATGCTTCAAAACCGCTATTCTTCAGGCTTTGAGCAAGCGAAAAACAAGGGAGATTTTGTGTACAAGAAGACGTTGCTGGCGGCCCTGATTGGCACGGCGCTGGGCATGAATGCGCTGGCGGCAGACATTCGCGACCAGTGGGACATTCAGATCAGCAAGGCGGAACTGGTGTTCCCCGGCAGCCCGCCGCAGGATGCGGCCAATGGCATCAAGGACGCGCTGTCCCAGTTCGCGATTCCCGCCAACCTCAGCTACCGCGCCATGCCGTCCACGCCGCCTGCGCGCCCCGGAGCGCCCAAGCTCAAGCAGGTGTCGGGAGCCGTGCCCTCGCCCGAGTACCTCTGCGAGGACGCCTACGCCGAGATCTATAAAAAGCCCCCGCCCGTCAAGAACGCCTTTGCCTTCATCGCCGAAGGCCATCAGGTCTGCCTCTACAGCTTTGCCCAGGGCGTCAAGGCCTATGTGGTGTACTACAGCATCAAGCGTACCGAGTCGCTGACCTCGGGCCTGTTCAACGGCATCACCAAGGCCATACGCGGCAGCGACGAAGACCGGGCCGCGGGCCAGCTCAAGGAAAACATCGACGCCATTCGCGCCAAGCTGCCCAATCTGCTGGTGGAGCGAATCGATATTCCCGGCCGCCCGCAGGAAACCCCGGATCTGCAGGCCGTGAGTGCCCTGATTCCCCCGGCTGCTGAAGTCGCGGCTGCGGTCGCCGCCTCGCCGGCCGCGGCCGGCACGCCTTTGCAGGCCAAGGTGGAGGCGCGCAAAAACCTCACGGCCATGGGCATGACCTACCACTCCCAGCCGCAGTTCATCGAGGCCATACGGCGCAAGGACGATGTGGCCGTGCAGCTGTTCATAGACGGCGGCGGCATCAATCTCGACGCCGTGGACGGCAGCGGCAAGACTGCGCTGCAGATTGCACAGGCCCAGGGCACGCCCGAAATCGTGGCCCTGCTCCAGCCCAGGGCCAGGCCCGCGGCCATGGCAGCGCCCGCCCCGGCCGGTGCGACACCGGCGCTGCTGCAGCCCGCCGCGGCCGATGCCGCTCCCGTGGACTTCAGCAAGATCCCGCCGGAGCTGCTGGCCGAGATGGATGCCGAAGTCGCCAAGATGCCTCTGTCGGCGGAGCAGAAGCAGCTGGCGCGCAACAATCTCGCGCGCCAGTATTTCAAGGTCCAGGCTCTGGCCAACGCCCTCAAGTCCCAATAAGGCGGACCGGGCTCCCGCCATGTAAAAAAGGCCGCGTCAGCGGCCTTTTCCGTTTCAGCGTGCCTGCCTCAGGCCTTGGGCTTGCGGTAGGTCAGGCAGATCTTGTTGCCATCGGGGTCGCGCAGATAGGCCAGGTACATGGCCTCGCCGCGCCAGCCCGGCGCATCCTCGATGGAGACGCCGCCGGCCGCCACGCCTGCCGCATGCGCGGCATTCACCTGCTCGGGCGACTGGGCCAGAAAACCCGTGGTCGCGCCGTTGCCGGCCGTGGCGGGCTCGCCGTTGATGGGCGTGGAGATCGCAAACGTGCCCGTGGGGCTGCGGTAGAAGAAGCGGTTCTTGTTGGCGATGCCGGGCGCAATGCCCAACTGGCCGAGCATGGCGTCATAGAAGCGCTTGCCGCGCTCCAGCTCATTCACGCCCAGCATGATGTGGCTAAACATTGGTTCTCCTCATGGTGCCCGGATTCGGGCGAAGATTGCAGACTGCAATCGGTCGCCACACATCGTAGCGGCTTCCCGCCCCACTCCAGTCACCTTTGCTCGCCATGCCTGAACAACACTTCACGCCCGTACCGCTGGACAAGTCCTACCGCCTGCTCAACCACGGCCCCACGGTCATCGTCTCCGCCCAGCATGGGGGCGAGCGCAACGCCATGTCCGCGGCCTGGGCCTGCGCGCTGGACTTTGCGCCGCCCAAGGTCACCGTGGTGCTGGACAAGGCCACGCGCACGCGCGCCCTGGTCGAGGCCAGCGGCCGGTTCGCGCTGCAGCTGCCCACCGTGCCCATGGCCGCGCTGACCAAGGCCATAGGCACGGACAGCGCCACCACCATGCCCGACAAGCTGGAGCGCCACGGCGTGCGGCTGTTCGCCGCGCCGCAGCTGGATATGCCGCTGGTCGAAGGCTGCGCGGCCTGGCTGGTCTGCAAGCTGATTCCCGAGCCGCACAACCAGCAGGCCTACGACCTGTTCATAGGCGAAGTCGTGGCCGCCTGGGCCGACGAGCGCGTGTTCCGCGACGGGCACTGGGAGTTCGACGGCGCGCCGGCCGAGCTGCGCACCTTGCACTATGTGGCGGGCGGGCAGTTCTATGCGATCGGCGAATCGGTGACGGTGAAATAAGCGTTCTGCATGGCTGCAGCGCTTGCCTATCAAGCGCTTGCAGCTATCAAAAATACTCCGAGCCTTGCTTTTGACCGCGGCTCGCGGCTGCGGCCGCGCAGGCCCAGCGCCGACTGCTTCATTTAGACTGCGGCAGCTGGCAGGGCAGCAAGCCAGTGATTGCTGGCGCACCGAGCAGCAATCCCTCCGATCAATCACCGGACGTTGTGGGCCATGGCGCAAGAGTATTTTGATCCCGTACTGTTCATCAAAGAGGGGGCGAAGACGCCCATCCATCTTTCGCGGACCCCGTTTTTCTGCAACCTCGGCGGTTTTGCCCGCTACTTCGAAGTACCGCCCAGCGGTGTGCAATTGCTGGAGCCCAGCATCAGCGACCCCATGGTGGCCCTGGGCAACAGATATGGCGTCCGCAGCGCCACCACCGAACCGACCGATCCCAGGTACGGCGAGCAGACCCGGCTGGAATTTCTGGCCGATCAGGTCGAATACCGGCCCCTATGGGCCACCAGCGACACGGCGGCCGCATTCGGCATGACCCTGGCGGAGCCGGGCCAGGGCATTCGCATCACCAGCCCGCAGCCATGTCTTTCGCTGGTCGACTATAAATACGGCATGTTTGCGGGGCACAGATCGCCCTATCTGGGCACCGGCTACCGCCTGCTGCCCAAGGTCTGCACCGACCTCGAGCACCACGACTTTCCGCATGTCTTCGCCGCCGTGGACCCGCATCTGCCGCTGGTGATTTCGGTGGCCAGATACTGGCCGCAGCGGCAGGAGATCTGCCTGGCCGACCTCTGGCTGCCCCGCGGCAAGGCGCTGTACGTGCCGCCCCGGCCACGCTCGTCGGAACAGAGCTGCCTGGACCTGCACGGCAACCGCAACTCGGCCCTGGCCTGCTGGCAGGGCCTGGGGCAAACCAGCGTCCGAACCCAGACCCTGCTGCAAACCGAGCACAGCTATTTCTGCTGGTTCTGGAACGATCTGCCCACCACCCACCCTCTTCTCGACCCGACAGGAGCGCCCCATGCTTGAAGCCCGCCCCCGCCTGCGCACACTCGAGCCCGACACGGACAACGGCCTCTACCAGACGCTGCTCGAGTCCACCCTAGCGATTCCCTTCAAGATCGACTGGGCGACCAAGAAGTACAGCTATATCGGCCCGCAGATCGCGGACCTGCTGGGCTGGAGCCCCGAGAGCTGGCAAACCGTGAACGACTGGGCCGAGCGCATCCACCCCGACGAGCGCGAGCAGACCGTCTCGCGCTGCGTGGAGCTCTGCCTGGCCGGCGTGGACCACGAGGCCGAGTACCGGGCGCAGACCAGCGACAACCGCTTTGTCTGGGTCAAGGAAGTGGTGCATGTGCTGTGCGACGAGCGGGGCGAACCCACGGCGCTGATCGGTTTCACCTTCGACATCAGCGAACAGAAAAAGTCCGAGCAATTGCGCGCCGAGCTGGAGGCCCAGAAACTCTCCAACGCGCGCCTGCAGGAGCGCCTGCGCCTGACCCACGATCTGCACGACGGCCTGGGCAGCGAACTGGTCCACATGATTGCCTCCATCGAGCAGGGCAGCGGCGCCCTGAGCCGGCCCCAGGTGCTGTCCATGCTCAAGCTCATCCGCAACGACCTGCGCCAGAGCATAGACAGCCATTCCTCGGCCCAGGTGCGCGTGCCCGCCACGCCGCAGGAATGGCTGGCCCCCTTGCGCCGCCGCTTCAACGACCTGTTCGAGGCCCTGGGCATACGCTGCGACTGGCAGTTTCCGCAGAACTGGAGCCTGCCGCCCAATGCGCTGCAATATCTGGCGCTGACCCGGCTCATCGAGGAGGCGCTGACCAATGTCATCAAGCACAGCCAGGCCCGCCATGTGCGTCTGTCTTTTGTGCAGCCTCAAGCGCAGGAGCTGCTGCTGGAGATCGAGGATGACGGCGTGGGCTTCGACGTGCAGGCCGTAGACGCCTCGGGTCTGGGCGTTGGCATGCGCTCCATGGCGGTGCGGATTGCGCGGGTCGGGGGACTGTTGGGGATTGAGTCGTCGCCGGGGCGGACGGTGTTGAGGGCTAAGCTGGTACTGGGCTCTGAGGATTGAGTTTTTGGCTGTAGCGCTTGTGTACTAAGCGCTTGCAGCTATCAATTTCCAACTGCGCTGAGTTCACCACTTGCTGCGTCGCTTGCGACAGAGGCCGGGTCTCGCCCCGGCAGGCGACCTTCTTTTCTTGCTCGTGCAAGCAAAGAAGGCAAAAGAACACGCCCCGACTGTCTGCGTCCCTGCGCTTCGCTACGGGCAAACCTGCGTCACGCCATTCAGGCTGCGGTGCGGCAAAACTCGCTTTGCGCTACGCGCGCCGCTCAGACAGGTTGCCGCAAATTTGAAGACAAAGCATTGGCACTCTGCGGTGCCAATGCCCGCAGCCCGAACCGCATGCCGCAGGCGCAGACACACGGGTGGGAGCGGATACGGGCAGCCTGCGAGAGTTGTGGCGAAATCAGCCTCTAGCGCTTATTCCCTGGGCGGTAGCAGCTATCAAAAACACAAAGAAGCTATCTGGTACCCGCATTCGATATTGCCCCTTGTGCCCACGCCTGCGACGGCGGCCTCTTGGGGCTGGCGTCTGCACCGAAGAGTGCAGACGCATCGTGCTCTGACTTGCGGCAACGTGTTTGAGCGGAGTGCTGCAAGCATGCAGCGAGTTTTGCCGCACAGCCACAAGAGGTTAACGGCGCAGGTTGCCCCGTAGCGCAGCGAAGGGGTCGTGGGCAGTAGGGGCGGTGTTCTTTGCTTACTTTCTTGCACCAGCAAGAAAGTAAGTCGGCATGGCGGGCCGAGACCCGCCTTCTGCCCATCAATCAGGCATGGCACTCAATCCGAAATTTCGAACCCAATCGGCCTCTGTCTCAATCACAGAAAGCGCAAGCAGCTATCAAAACAGAAGCCGTTTTGTCGTACACGACAGAGGACGGGTCTCGGCCCGTCAGCCGAGGTACTTTCTTTTGCTTCGCCAAAAGAACAGTACCCAAAGAAAAGGCGACCCGACTGTCTGCGTCCCTGCGCTTCGCTACGGGCAAACCTGCGTCACGCCATTCAGGCCGCGGTGCGGCAAAACTCGCTTTGCGCTACGCGCGCCGCTCAAACAGGTTGCCGCAAATTTGAAGACAAAGCATTGGCACTCTGCGGTGCCAATGCCCGCCGCCCGAACCGCGTGCCGCAGGCGCAGACACACGGGTGGGAGCGGATACGGGCAGCCTGCGAGAGTTGTGGCGAAATCAGCCTCTAGCACCTATCCCACTAGCGGTAGCCGCTATCAAAAACACAAAGAAGCTATCCGGTACCCGCATTCGTTATTGCCCCTTGTGCCCACGCCTGCGACGGCGGCCTCTTGTGGCGCGCGGTTGCACCACAGAGTGCAGCCGCATCGTGCTCTGACTTGCGGCAACCTGTTTGAGCGGAGTGCTGCAAGCACGCAGCGAGTTTTGCCGCACCGCCACAAGAGGTTGACGGCGCAGGTTGCCCCGTAGCGAAGCGGAGGGTCGTGGGCAGTAGGGGCGGGCTCTTTGCCTACTTTCTTGCGGAAGAAAGTAGGTCGGCTGGCGGGCCGAGACCCGCCCTCACAAACCTGAAAAGACAATAACAGGCCAGACTGTTTTCAATCTAGGTCAGTTGGCTTAGTCCAGAAATTTTCATCTTGATTTTTGGGTAATGTAGATTTATCCCCTTCAGGAGCATCTATATTAGACAAAATCATCCACAAACTATATCCAATTGGAAAAAAAGATAACAATCCACAAATCGAGAATCCAAAGCTAATTATTCCACTAATCTCCGGAGAGATATTAGCCATTGGAAAATTCGCAAACATTGAAAAAAACAAACAAATCAACCAAAAACAAGTTGCCGAAAACAAATCAAAAAGTATCCGTTTTTCTACACCATACTTTCTTAAGAAAGACACTAATGGAGTGTTTGCAACAGTATAGAGCAACGCACCTACTGCGACCAAAAATCCAACCATAGTAGCCGCAACACTACTCATTATTGTTGTAAAAGCTTTCCAATCCGAAATTGCCTCTTTTCCATTTTGATGGGGCCAGTAAAAATATATACTGGCAAATCCCACAACCAAGAAAAGGCAGTTAACCAAAAATCTAGTTCGGATCAAAGAATGCTTTGAGCTTTTGATTACATTCATCTTTCGCCTTTGCCAGCCCTTGCCAAATAGTCAAAGATGGAATTTTATTCTTATCATCAGATACAACTTCAAAATCTTTTTTAATCCTATTTAGGATCAAGTCAATAATTTCATCCTTTAACTGCGCATCATCTGATTTATCGAAATTAGCAATTGGAGCGACTGTCGCACGAGCCACCTTTGTCCACCCTGCACGAGTCAAATCAGCCAATGACTGTTTATAAAATGGGGGCAATGGATGTTGCGCATCAGCACTTAACACCAGCTTAATTCTTTTTGCGTTATCTGATTCAAATTCTTTAATAACGTCCCTAAGGTAATTTTCTTCTTCAATCTCTGAGAATGGGGGAGGAACAACCGATATTTCTAATTTTTTCAGAGGTCCAGAGTCAAGAAGTTTTCGATAGCTATCCTCTGTAAGAACAGCCTCCAATGCTATTTCTTTTTTTAAATTTCTAACTAAATACCTTTGCAACTTACCAATATTACTTCCATTTCCATTTTTCTGATAAACGACAAGGTTATTTTCTTTGAAAAACAAGAAATGATTTTTCTCAACTAATCCATGTCCAGGCAAAAGCTCTACATCCTTATCATCCGACCCTTCGGAGGCTTGCTCTAAATTTTCATTAAATCTGCATCGGCCAAAGACAGCTTTAATAACAGTTTCAGATCTATTTGTCGATATTGATCTAATCTGATATTTTTCGTCTGCATCTGTTCCATCATTCTTCTTATCTAGTGCTATTGATGGAGCATGGCCATCCTTATTTTCAACAAGGAAATCATAAAACGCTGAAAAATCATTCGGATTGAATGCATGCATTGCATAAAATTCCGCTGTCATTTGCTTAACTGCCATCACAATTTCTTTCAAACTAAACAATCACGAATAAAACACTGTGCCGGTCGCGCGTGTAGAAGCCACATAAACCAGCCTAGCCTCCAACGCCCCATCCTTCTTCACATCCTTGGCCTTGCGCTCTTCATCCGAAGTAACGACGGCAACAACAGGCCACTCCAACCCCTTGCTCGCATGCATGGTCATGAGCTTGATGGAGTCCTCCTCGGGCCGGAAATCGCCTGCACGCTTGCGCATGCGATAAGGCAGCCTCCTGCGCTTCAAGGCATCGGCACATAGCTCCATTTCGTCGTGATGGCGGCAGAGCACCGCCATTTCGCCCCAGGCATGACCTTGCGCATGCTGGTCGGCCAGCAGCTCGGCCACGCGGGCCGCGCGTTCGGGCAGGGTGGGCAGGTCGATGACGATGGGTTCCGGGCCTTCGCGGCCACAGCTCAGCGGTTTGAGCAGGGGGATGCCGTCTTCGTCCTTGGCGTCCTCGGGCGTGAGCATGTCGCCGGCCACGCGGTGGGCCAGTTGCAGAATCTGGCGCGTGTTGCGGTAGTTGATCTTGAGAATGGTGGTGCGGCCCGAAGCCTGTATGCCCACGCTCTTGAGGCTGAAGTTGCGCTTCTGGCCGCGGTCGTAAATGCTTTGCGCGTCGTCGTAGAGCAGCAGCAGGCTGTTGGTATTGGGGTCCACCATCTGCGTGACCAGCTTCAGCCATTCGGGTGCAAAGTCATGGCCTTCGTCGATGAGCACGGCGTGGTACTGGCCCGCGGGGATATGTTTGTCGTCCACGCCCTTGATGACGCGCTGCACGAACTCTTCCATGGCCTTGTTCGGGTGCCAGTTGTTGGCGCCCTCGGGCAGCAGATGGTAGGCGACCAACTGGTCGCGGCACCATTTGTGGAAGTGGCGCACATGGACGCGCTCCTGCAGGCCCTTGGCCTCCATGCCGGCCGCGAGCTTGACGGCCAGCGGCTCGTTGTAGCAGAGCACCAGAATCGGCTTGCTGCCCGGCCCCTGGGTCTGGGCCAGATGCTCGGCACGGTAGCCGAGGATCATGGTCTTGCCCGAGCCCGCCACGCCGTGGATGACGCGGTGGCCGTCGCCCAGGCTGCGCGCCAGCTGCTCCTGCTGCAGGTCCATCACGCGCATGAGGTCGGGCAGCTCGTCCTCGTCCTGGCTGGCACCCTCGCCAAACAGGTTTTGCTGCTGGGGCACGCGGACCTCGGGGAACAGAATCCAGCGTATGCGGTCCAGCTGGGGCAGGGTCATGGCGCGGCCAAAGCTGTGCGGGAACATATGCCACAGGCGCTGCTGGAAGGCCTCGGCATCCACCGTTTCGACCATCTCGTCCTGGCAGATGACTAGGTGCTCTGGAATTGCAGCATCCAGCCCCGCTTCCATAAACTGCTTGCGCGTGATGCGTGTGAAGACCACGCCATGGCCCCAGGGAAAAGCCAGCTTGCCTTGGTGCGGACCGTCACCATCGACCAGTTGCTGGTCGCGCTCCAAAGCGTTAATGACCTGAATCGCGCAGTGACGCGCCTGCTGCAGCGGGCTCATGACCACCTTGGGCTGGCCGCTGCCGCTGTCGAGAATCTCGAAATATTCGCGCGTGGCCCTGCGAATGGTTTCCAGATGCCAGTCCTTGGTTTCCAGAATCAGCGCACCGCGGCGCGGATGCACCACCACAAAATCGGGCCGCGTCTGTTTGGGGCCTATGGGCACATCCCACCACAGCAGATAATCGTCTTCGAGTTTCTGCTGCAAACGCTCTGCGAGACGCCTTTCGCCATGGGTCATCCGCCCCGCGCAGCTGCCGAGCGCGGGTATTAGCACCGCCATCGTCTCCCCTTTTACTTGTATCTTTGTGTTTCAAGAATCAAGGGTTTATAGCCGATGCGGCCTGCGCCAGGCTTTCAAAATCCGGCAAATCCGGGTCAGGAATATACGGATGTGATTTTTGCGAGACGAATATTCCCATCGAATGGGCGATTTGGATTTGGCGTCCAGGTCCGTATCTGGCGATTGCCACTTTGAATCGCTTTGAATAGGCCGGAGCCAGTTCGGATACCCACGCCAGATCGGGCTCTGGCCTAGATATGCCAAGCGCTGGCAGCTATCAAAACTTTCTGCAGCGCCGGCCCGGCCCAGGCACGGAAAGCCGGGCGGAAATTCGGCTCACACAGAGATTCCCGCCCATGCCGGCCGCTATCAGTATTCGAGGCAGATCTTGCCGAAATGCTGGCCCGCCTTCTGGCGCGCAAAGGCCTCGGCCATCTGCTGCAGCGGGTAGCGGCTGTCGATCACGGGGCGCCAGGCGAACTGCTCCAGCGCACGCACCATGTCCTGCTGCTGCTCGCGGTTGCCGACGATCAGGCCCTTGAGGGTCTGCTGCTTGCGCATCATCTCCACCGTGGGCACATCGCCCGCAAAGCCCGTGAGCACGCCGATCAGCGCGATATGGCCGCCGGGGGTGCAGGCGCGTATGGACTGCGGCAGGGTGCCGGGGCCGCCGACCTCGACCACGATGTCGGCGCCGCGCCCGCCCGTGGCGGCCAGCACCGCATCGCCCCAGGCCGGCAGGTCCTTGTAGTTGATGACCTCGTCGGCGCCCAGGGCGCGCAGCCTCTCGGCCTTGGCGCTGCTCGAGGTGGTGGCGATCACCCTGGCGCCCATGGACTTGGCCATCTGCAGCGCCAGGATGGAGACGCCGCCCGTGCCCAGCACCAGCACCGTGTCGCCGGCCTGCAGATGGCCGTCCACCACCAGCGCGCGCCAGGCCGTGAGGCCCGCCGTGGTCAGCGTGGCGGCCTCGGCATGGCTCCAGCCCTTGGGTGCATGGGTGAAGGCCGTGGTGGGCAGGTTCACGAATTCGCGCGCAAAACCGTCAACGCCGTCGCCGGGCACGAGCTTGAAGTCGAACGGCACTTCGGCCCCCGACTGCCACTGCGGGAAGAAGCAGGAGACTACGGCGTCGCCCACGGCGAATTCGCTCACGCCCGCGCCCACGGCGGTGACGACGCCGGCGCCGTCGGCCATGGGGATGCGGCCGTCGGCGGCGCCGGCGCGGCCCAGGACCACGCCGAGGTCGTGGTAGTTGAGGGAGCTGGCGTGGATGCGCACCTGGATTTCCCCGGCGGCGGGTGCGGCCGGCGCGGGCAGGTCAACGAGTTGCAGCTGGTCCAGTCCGCCGGGGGCGGCAAGTTGCATGGCTTTCATGGCAGTCCTTGGTGAAAAATGCGTATGCAGTGCATCTTGCTGGCTTAGGCCCCCTGGCGCCAGAACCAACATATTTGTGGGGTAGTATTAAAAATGTAAGTAATGCGCCAATGCAGGCCCCGGGCCACAATGCGGCGCATGCGCGTTGATGGAGAGGCTGGCCTATGAAACGTTTGAACAGCAAGAGCGGCTGCGCCGTGGAGGTGACGCTGTCCGTCATGGGCGGCACCTGGAAGCCCATCATCCTGTTCCAGCTGCTGCACGGCAAAAAGCGTTTCAGCGAGCTGGGCCGCAATATCGGCGGCATCACCCAGCGCATGCTGACCCTGCAGCTGCGCGAGCTCGAAGAGGCGGGCATCGTGGAACGCACCGTCCATGCCGAGGTGCCGCCGCGCGTGGACTACGCGCTGACCGAGCTGGGCCTGTCGCTCAAGCCCGTGCTGATCGCCATGCGCAACTGGGGCGTGGAATACGCGCGCAGCCATCTGCACGCCGATGCCGTGCCTGCCAGCTGCGCGCAGGAAAGCGATGGAAAACCGGCTGAAGCCCAGGCCGCATAAGCGCTGGCAGCTATCAGATTGCCTTATGAAAAAGCCCGCAGACCTGGACGGCCTGCGGGCTTTGCGGTTTCAGCGGCGGCTTACTTCTGGGCCGCGGTCAGCGTGTTGTAGCTGTTGATGAGGTTGCGGTAGTCGGGGATATGGTTGGAGAACAGCGCAGCCAGGCCCTCGATGTCGTTGCGCCAGTCGCGGTGCAGCTCGCAGGCCGCGCCGAACCAGGTCATGAGCTGGGCGCCGGCCTGCTCCATGCGGCTCCAGGCGGCCTGCTGGGTCATGGAGTTGAAAGTGCCCGAGGCGTCGGCGATCACGAACACCTCGAAGCCTTCGGCCAGGGCCGACAGCACGGGGAAGGCCACGCAGACCTCGGTCACCACGCCGGCGACGATGAGCTGCTTCTTGCCCGTGGCCTTGACGGCCTTGACGAAGTCCTCGTTGTCCCAGGCGTTGATCTGGCCGGGGCGGGCGATATAGGGGGCGGTGGGGAATTTTTCCTTGAGCTCGGGCACCAACGGGCCGTTGGGGCCGTTCTCGAAGCTGGTGGTCAGGATGGTCGGCAGCTTGAAGTACTCGGCCATGTCGGCCAGGGCCAGCACATTGTTCTTGAACTTGTCGGGGTCGATGTCGCGCACCAGGGACAGCAGGCCGGTCTGGTGGTCCACCAGCAGCACGGCGGCGTTGTCCTTGTCGAGGCGGGTATAGGGCTTGGGGCTCATATGGCGATCTCCTTGAAAAGCGGAAGGTGACGGAAAACATCTGGCTGCAGGCGGCGGGTCGGTGTTCCTACCCGCCGCACTGCGGGCTCAGCGGTTGGCTGCGGCGTCGCGCACAGGGCGCTCGGCCGCCGGAATGCGGCCGAACTGGCCGCTGCGGAAGTCCTCCAGCGCCTGCTGGATTTCCTCGTCGCTGTTCATGACGAACGGGCCGTAGCCGACCACGGGCTCGTCAATCGGTTCCCCCGACAGCCACAGCAAGGTGACGTCGTTGTTGGCCTCCAGGTGCACGCTGTCCGCGGCGCGGTCCATGTGCACCAGCTGGCCGGCGCGGGCAATCTCCTGTCCGTTGACCAGCACCGTGCCGTGCAGCACCACCAGCGCCAGCGTGTGGCCGGCCTGGGCCTGGAGCTCGGTGGCGGCACCGGCATTGAGCCGCACGTCCCACACATTGATGGGCGTGAAGGTCCTGGCCGGGCCTTGGCTGCCAAGGTAGTCACCGGCGATGACACGCAGATGACCCGCGCCGCCCGGCAGCGCCACCTGCGGGATGTCGGCATTCAGCAGGTTCTGGTAGCCGGGGGCGGACATCTTGTCTTTGGCCGGCAGGTTGACCCACAGCTGCACCATCTCCAGCGGACCACCGCTATTGGCAAAGGCTTCGGAGTGGTATTCCTCGTGCAGGATGCCCGAGGCCGCCGTCATCCACTGCACGTCGCCGGGGCCGATGGTGCCGCCGGCGCCCGTGGAGTCGCGGTGGGCCACTTCGCCCTCGTAGACGATGGTCACGGTCTCGAAGCCGCGGTGCGGGTGCGTGCCCACGCCGCGCCGCGCCGTGGTGGGCGTGAAGTTCTGGGGGCCCGCATGGTCCAGCAGCAGAAAGGGGCTCAGGGCCTTGCCGTGGTCGCCGTAGCTGAACAGCGAGCGCACGGGAAAGCCGTTGCCCACCCAATGGGGGCGCGGGGCTTCGTAGACACCCAGGATTTTCTTGAGCATGGTGTTTCTCCTTGCGGCTGGCCTGCGGTCCCTGAGGACCTGGCAGGCGTTGAACATGGAGAAAGTATGAATTTGGAACGATGAATTGAGTAGCCCATAATATTCAGCCTCAGAGTTCTATTTTTAAAACGATGAAGCTGCCTGATCTCAACGAGCTCTACTACTTCGCCCAGGTGGTGGAGCACGGTGGATTCGCGCCCGCGGGCCGCGCCCTGGGCCTGCCCAAGTCCAAGCTCAGCCGCCGCGTGGCCCTGCTCGAAGAGCGCCTGGGCGCGCAGCTGCTGCTGCGGTCCACGCGCAGCTTTGCCGTGACCGAGGTGGGCAAGCGCTACTACCAGCACTGCCGCGCCATGCTGACCGAGGCCGAGGCTGCCGAGGAGTCCGTGGCGCTCGCGCATTCCGATCCCTGCGGCAGGGTGCGCATGAGCTGCCCCGTGGCCCTGCTGGCCTCGCGCGTGGGCCGCATGCTGGGCGAGTTCATGCGCCTGTACCCGCGCGTGGAACTGCAGGTGGACGAGACCAACCGGCGCGTGGACGTGATCGGCGAAGGCCTGGACCTGGCCCTGCGCGTACGCCCGCCGCCGTTGCAGGACAGCGATCTGGTGCTGCGCACGCTGGCCGAGCGCCGGCAATGCCTGGTGGCCGCACCCGAGCTGCTGCAGCGCCTGGGCCGGCCCGGCGGACCCATGGACCTGTCGGGCTGGCCCAGCCTGGACATGGGCAGCGTGCAGGAAACCCACCGCTGGCTGCTGTACGGACCCGATGCCGTGCGCGCCGAGGTAAGACACCAGCCGCGGCTGGTGACCCAGTCCATGCTGGCCCTGCGCGATGCGGCCCTGCTGGGCGCCGGCGTGGTGCAGCTGCCCAGCATGTTCGTGCGCGAGGACCTGCGCAGCGGCGCGCTGGTGCCGGTGCTGCCGGACTGGGAGCCGCGGCCCGAGATCATCCACGCCGTCTATGCCTCGCGCCGCGGGCAGCTGCCGGCCGTGCGCGCGCTGCTCGACCATCTGGCCCAGCAGTTCAAGGCGCTGCAGGAGGAATAAGACCTAGGCGGCCAGCGCGGCCTCGATGTCGGTGCCCAGCTTCTCGGGCTTGTCCTGGGGCGCATAGCGGCTGATCACCTGCCCGTCGCGGCCCACGAGGAACTTGGTGAAGTTCCACTTGATGGACTTGGTGCCCAGCACGCCCGGAGCTTCGGCCGTGAGCCAGCGGTACAGCGGGTGGGCGCCGTCGCCGTTGACCTCGATCTTGTGCATGAGCGGAAAGCTCACGCCGAAGTTCAGCTCGCAAAAGCTCGCGATCTCCTCGTCCGTGCCTTTTTCCTGCGCGCCGAACTGGTTGCAGGGAAAGCCCAGCACCACCAGTCCCCGCTCCGCATATTCCTCGTGCAGGAGCTGCAGGCCCTTGTATTGGGGCGTGAAGCCGCAGGCGCTGGCGGTGTTCACGATCAGCAGCACCTTGCCCTGGTACTGCGACAAGGGGATGCTGCGCCCCTGAATGTCGGTGGCTTCAAAGTCATAAACACTGTTTGCCATGCTGCTCTCCCGCCAATGCGAAACCGCAAGCTTAAGGCAGTCGGCAAGCTGTCTCACAGCTAGAAACAACCCTGCTCGACCACGTCACGGACACAATACCGGGGCTGCGACCATAGAAAAACGATCCCCGCAAGCAGAACGCCTGTTTTTTGGGCATTCTTCGCAGTCTTGCCTTCTTGCAGCCCTTGGCGGGCTGCCCTGCAACGTGCGTTTGTCCTTGAACGAATTGAAAGAAAAATGGCTCACCCTGGCCGCGGCGCTGTGGCTGCGCTGGCGCGCCTCCGCCCTGGGCCAGCGCCTGGCGGACCTGCCCTGGTGGCGCCGCTGGCCGACGCGGCGTGAATGGCTGTGGCTGGTCGCGTCCCTGCCGGTGCTGTTCTTCGTCTATGTGCTGCTGCTGATTCCGTTCACGCCCAGCATCAGCGATATCCGCAAGGCCAAGCTGGAGCAGCCCGCGCAGATCATGAGCGCCGACGGCAAGCTGATCGGCGAGTTCAAGCGCAGCAACCGCCAGTGGGTGCCGCTGGACCAGATCGCGCCCACGGTCGTGAAGGCCCTGGTCGCGACCGAGGACCACCGCTTCTACGAGCACCATGGCATGGACTTCACGCGCACCCTGGGTTCGGCCATCCACACGCTGAACGGAGATCCTCAGGGCGGCTCCACCATCACCCAGCAGCTGGCGCGCAATCTCTACCCGACCGAGATCGGCCGCGCGCGCAATATCAACCGCAAGCTCAAGGAAGCCATCACGGCCTTCAAGATCGAGGCGCTCTACACCAAGGACGAGATCCTCGAGACCTATCTGAACACCGTGCCCTTTCTCTACAACGCCTACGGCATAGAGATGGCGGCGCGCACCTATTTCGACAAGCCGGCCGCCAAGCTCAGCGTGCTGGAGAGCGCCACCCTGGTGGGCATGCTCAAGGGCAATGCCTATTACAACCCGGTAATCAATCCGGACCGCGCGATCGCCCGGCGCAACACCGTGCTGGCCCAGATGGTCAAGCGCGGCGAACTCAAGCCCGAGGAATTCGAGCGCCTGAAGAAGCGGCCCATGCGCCTGGACTTCGAGCGCCAGGAAGAGCCCACGGGCATGGCGCCGCATTTTGCCCAGCAGCTGCGCAAATGGCTGATCGCCTGGGCCGACAAGCACGACTACAACATCTACACCGACGGCCTGGTGGTGCGCACCACGCTGGATTCAAGACTGCAGACCTGGGCCCAGCAGGCGGTGGAGCGCCAGATGCGTACCCTGCAGGGCATTGCCAGCAGCAACTGGAGCCGCCGCGACGGCTGGTCCGCCGACAGCGCGCTGGTGCGGCAGCTGGTGCGTGAAAGCGAGGACTTCCGCAAGCTCACGCGCAGCGGCAGAGCCGATGCGCTGAGCGAGGACGAGGCGCTGAAGAAGCTGCTGGCCGACAAGGCCTTCATGAAGGCTTTGCGCGAGGACAAGACCCGCGTGCAGGCGGGCTTTCTGGCCATGGACCCGCGCACCTCGGCCGTGCTGGCCTGGGTCGGCAGCCGCGACTACACCCAGGATGCCTTCGACCATGTGGCGCAGGCGCGGCGCCAGCCGGGCTCGACCTTCAAGCCCTTTGTCTATGGCGCGGCGCTGCAGCAGGGCGCCAGGCCCGAGGACACGCGCAAGGACGAGGAAGTCGAGATCAAGCTGTCCGGCGGCGAGGTCTGGCGCCCAACCGATGCGGTAGACCCCACGGGCGTGCCCATGACGCTGACCGATGCGCTGGCCTATTCCAAGAACACCATCACCGCCGAACTGGGCCAGGAAGTCGGCATGGACCGCGTGATCAAGCTGGCGCGCGCCCTGGGCGTGCGCCAGAGCCCGCTGGAGTCCGTGCCCTCGCTGGCCCTGGGCTCCAGCCCGGTCACGCTGCTGGAGATGGTCAACGCCTACGGCAGCATCGCCAACTCGGGCCGCTATACCCCGCCCCAGCTGGTCACCCGCATCGAGAACGCCGACGGCGAGGTCCTGGCCGAATTCACGCCGCCCAAGCCGGACCCGGTCTGGAGCGAGGAACACAACTACGGCCTGCTGACGATGATGCGCGCCGTGATCGACAAGGGCACGGGCCGCGCCATCCGCAAGCAGTACGGCATACGCGCCGACGTGGCGGGCAAGACCGGCACCACCCAGGGCAATGCCGACGGCTGGTTCATCCTCATGCATCCGCAGATCGTGGCCGGAGCCTGGGCCGGCTTCAACGATGCGCGCATCACGCTCAAGAGCGACCAGTGGGGCCAGGGCTCGCGCAGCGCCCTGCCCATGGTGGGCGACTTTATGTCGCGCACGCTGCGCAGCCCGCTGCTCAACGCCAAGGCCGGCTTTGCCGAACCCAATACCAGCCACTGGTGGAGCGATTTCGTCGGCCGCCTGCGCGACAGGCTGCAGCAATGGAGCGGCCCCGCCAACGAGGACCAGGGCAGGGATCAGGCTCCTGCCCGGAATGCGCCCGACCACGGCCCCGCGGCCGCCCCCGGCAGGAATGACGGCGGCGATGCCGACATCACCGAAAGCACGCCCGCCCTGCCCCCGGCCCAGCCCGGCACGCCGGCCGCCCCGGACCGCAGCGCCCCGCCGCCCGATGTGGACAGCAGCCCGGGACTGGCCCCCGGCGATGCTTCGCCCGCTCCGGCCAGAACGCCCACGCCCTCCAACTGGAGCGATATAGGCACGCCCCTGCCCCCTGCGGGGCCGCTGAACCCGCCCGAGGACAAGCCCTGAGCCGTGGTTTTCAGCCATATGCGCCGCTGGGCTGTCGAATAACTGGTCCAATTGCAGTCTGACATCCGCCAGGACGGTTTCCCAACAGGAGGCCACCTGGCGGATTTGCTTTCGCGCCATCGGCACCACTCGCCGCCGATGGTGCGCCGCGCCGATCCGGAGCTTTCATGACTGCCAACACGCCAACCCTCGTCACCTTTGCCATCTATCTGCTGGGCATGCTGCTCATAGGCTGGGCCGGCTACAAAGCCACGACCAACCTCTCCGACTACATCCTCGGCGGGCGCAGTCTGGGCTCGGTGGTCACGGCGCTTTCGGCCGGCGCCTCGGACATGAGCGGCTGGCTGCTCATGGGCCTGCCCGGCGCCGTGTTCGCCACCGGGCTGTCGGCGTCCTGGATCGCCATCGGCCTGTGCCTGGGAGCCTGGTGCAACTGGCGCTTCGTAGCCGCACGCCTGCGCGTCTATACCGAGAAGGTCGGCAATGCGCTGACCCTGCCCGACTACTTCACCAACCGCTTCGAGGACCGCAGCAATCTGCTGCGCATCGTCACCGCCGTGGTGATCCTGGTGTTCTTCACCCTGTACTGCGCCTCGGGCGTGGTGGCCGGCGCCCGCCTGTTCGAGAGCATGTTCGGCATGGACTACCGGACCGCGCTGTGGGTAGGCGCCGTCGCCACCATGGCCTATGTGTTCATAGGCGGCTTTCTGGCCGTGAGCTGGACCGACACCATCCAGGCCTCGCTGATGATCACGGCACTGCTGCTGGCCCCGCTGATGGTGATCTACGCCGACGGCGGCGTGGGCGCCAGCACCGCCATCATCGGCACCGCCCGCGACGGCGCCTTCGACATGTTCCAGGGCCAGAGTGCGATTGCCATCGTCTCGCTGCTGGCCTGGGGCCTGGGCTATTTCGGCCAGCCCCATATCCTGGTGCGCTTCATGGCCGCGGAATCGGTCAAGACCATCCCCAGCGCCCGCCGCATCGGCATGGGCTGGATGATGCTGTGCCTGGGTGGGGCCGTGGCCGTGGGCTTTTTCGGCATCGCCTTCTTCGGCAGCCGCCCCGACCTGGCCACGGGCGTGAACGCCAACCACGAAACCGTGTTTCTCGAAGTGGCCAAGCTGCTGTTCAACCCCTGGATCAGCGGCATCCTGCTGGCCGCGGTGCTGGCCGCCGTGATGAGCACCCTGTCCTGCCAGCTGCTGGTCTGCTCCAGCGCCCTGACCCAGGACATCTACAAGACCTTTTTGCACCGCAACGCCAGCCAGCAGCAGCTGGTCTGGTTTGGCCGCGCCATGGTGTTCGGGATTGCCGTGATCGCCATCGCGATCGCCCAGGACCCCGACAGCAAGGTGCTGGGCATGGTCAGCAATGCCTGGGCCGGCTTTGGCGCCGCCTTCGGTCCACTGGTGCTGCTGTCCCTGCTGTGGAGCCGCATGACGCGCAACGGCGCCCTGGCCGGCATGGTCGTGGGCGCCGTCACGGTGCTGGTCTGGCAGCACTACCAGTGGTTCCAGCTCTATGAGATCGTGCCCGGCTTTGCGCTGTCTGCGATCGCCATCGTAGTGGTCAGCCTGCTGGACAAGGCCCCGTCGCCCGCAGTCGCGGCCACGCACAAGGCAGTCGAAGCCGAAATCGCGGCCCACGGCGAATAAGGGGGGTCCCGCAGCCCTGCCAGCTCGAAGTCCGGCAGGGCTGTGCCGCCTACGATAGACAGACATGGCCTAACTGCATAAAAAATAAGCATAACTTGCAATTTCAGTGCCTATCCGTCACACTTACGGGTCGAAATTTCAGGCCTTACCTGAGATTCTGAAAGGTTTAGTGAATGCTCAAGGCCGCTGCTGCCAAGGTTTACCAGACTGGATTAGCGCTGATGTTGGGTGCCGCGTTTGCGCTGGCATCCCCCGTGGCGCTGGCGCGCAAGGCGCCCGAAGCCAGCGTTTCCGTCCCCGGTTTTGAGACGATCGCCGTGGCGGATCTGCCGCGCGAAGGCCGTGCGACCTATGGCCGCATTCTTCAAGGCGGCCCTTTTACCAGCGACAAGGACGGCGCCGTCTTCGGCAACCGTGAGCGCATCCTGCCCCGCCAGGCGCGCGGCTATTACCGCGAATACACGGTGCGCACGCCCGGAGCCCGCAACCGCGGCGCGCGGCGCATAGTCTGCGGCGGGCTGCAGCCCCAGACCCCGGACGCCTGCTTTTACACCGGCGATCACTACAACAGCTTCCAGCAGATCGTTGAATGAGCCATGATCTGCTTGAGCGCCCGAACTCGTGCCACGGCGGGTCGCGCAGATGACCTACAGCTTACTCAGCACCACCTCTGCCAATAATTTTGATGTTTTTAGAAAGAATCACGGAGATGGACACGCCACTTCGTAAGCCTGCCGAGATACCGTTGCGCAATGTTCGCACGAACATCGTGCAGTCCATACGCGCCTATCGCATTCCGGACCTGCAGGCCGCTGCCGAAACCCTGGGCGCCCACTTTCTCTATGCCAATCTGGCCCATGCCCAGACCAAGGCCGATATTTTCGAACTGCTGGCCACCCAGTTCCATCTGCCCGCCCACTTCGGCAAAAACTGGGATGCGCTCTACGACTGCCTGACCGACCCCATTCACAAGGCGGGCCCGCAACCCGGTTTTGTGGTGGTGCTGGACCAGATCCCCACCACGCCCAAATTCGACAAGGAAATCCGCGAGCAATTGCTGGACGTGTTCCGCGACACGGCGGAATTCTGGGCCGAGCGCAAGATTCCCTTCCGCTGCTTCTATTCCTTCCTCTAGCCGCGCGCACAGCCCGAGCCCCGCCAAACGCCCGCCCGAGCCGCGGGCGTTTGGCATTCTGGGCGGCGAGCGCTAGGCCGCCGCGCCCTGGCCCGCGGCCTTGAGCCGCATCCACCGGCCCAGCCCCACCACCAGCAGAGCTCCCGCGGCGGCCGCCGCCAGCTGCGCCCAGGGATTGGCCTGAACCCAGGCTTGCAGCAGCTGATCGCTGGTGATGGTCTCGCCGGCCACCCAGCCTATCAGCGCCGCGCCCAGCGTGACGATGACGGGAAAGCGTTCCATCAGCCTGATCATCAGCGTGGAGCCAAAGACCACCAGCGGAATGCTGATCGCCAGGCCCAGGATCAGCAGCAGCATATTGCCGCCGGCCGCGGCCGCCACGGCGATCACGTTATCCAGGCTCATGACCAGATCGGCCATCAAAATGGTGCGAACCGCCGCCATCATGCTCTGTTTGACGACATTTCCTGCCTCCTCCGCCTCATCCTCGCCCTTGAGCAGGCCCACGCCTATCCATAGCAGCAGCAGGCCACCGACAAGCTCCACAAACGGCAGCTGCATGAGCTTGGCGGCCACCAGGGTCAGCGCGATGCGCAGCAGCACCGCGGCCCCCGATCCGAACAGGACCGCTTTTTTCTGCTGTCCGGCGGGCAGACCGCGCGCGGCCAGTGCGATGACGACGGCGTTGTCGCCCGAGAGAATGATGTTGATCCAGACGATTTTGAGCAGCCCGATCCAGAAATCGGCGCCGAGCAAGGCTTCCATGGTGAAATCTTCCGAGGTATGGGTCCGCCGGCCATTGGACGGACAAACGCCCGGCGACAGCGGGCCGGGCGTTGCAGATGCCGTAAAGTTTAGCCAACTGCCTGCGCCGGCGACCGCCTGCGTATTGCTGCTGCGAGCATGGTAATTCCGGAGCCACGGATGTCCGGCCACCCACTCTGGCCTCCTCACCGGGAGGCCCGGATTGGCTGCAAATTACCAGTTTTCAGTGATACCCAAAACTCAAAATCTCGTGGACAGTACCGCAACCTCTTGATGCGGGTCCTAAAAAGCCATGGCCGAGCCTATGCACCTCCCTACAGAATCCATGCTGCCCGGCCCGCTGCTGGTGGTGGAGGATGAGCCCTTGATCAGCAAACGCCTGGCAGGCATTTTGCGCGGCCTGGGCTATACCGAAGATGCGCTGATCTTCACGGCCTCCCTGGCCGCGGCGCGCGCCCGCCTCGAGGAGCACCCCGTGGCCATGGCGCTGGTGGATCTGGGCCTGCCCGATGGCAGCGGCATCGATCTGATCCATCAGCTGCGTGCGGCCGACCCCGGCATGGGCATTCTGGTCATTTCGGCCTGGAGCACCGAAGACGCTATTCTTGCGGCCCTGCGCGCGGGCGCCAACGGCTATGTGCTTAAGGAGCGCGACGATCTGGAGGTGACGCTGTCCATCCGCAGCGTGCTGCGCGGCGGCGCTCCCATCGACCCCTTTATCGCGCGGCGCATCATCGCGGAGCTGCTGCCCGCGCCCAGCGGCAAGGAAGCTCCGACGGAGAGCGTGCTGAGCCCGCGGGAAATCCAGATCCTCAAGCTGGTGGCCGACGGCATGACCAACCGCGAGATCGCCGAAGCGATTTTTCTCTCCCGCTATACGGTGGAATGCCATATCAAGAACATCTACCGCAAGCTGGCCGTGCCCTCGCGCACCCGGGCCGTCAGCGAGGCGCGCGCGCGCGGACTCATACTCTAGACTGGCAGCCCATGCTGCACCTTGTCTGCCTTCTGCTGCTGTGGCTGGGCTGCGGCCTGCCAGGTTCGGCCCGGGCCCAGGATCAGGCCTGCAGCATCCGCATTCTGGCCACCCAGGCCGCCAAGGCCGCCGCGACCGGAGCTCCGCCGCCGATCGCCGAGCTCGACTGGGTCGACGTCACCTTGCCCGACCAATGGCAGCGGCGCTGGCCCGATCACGACGGCGCCGTCTGGTATCGCATCGACTGGCACAACCCCTGCCCCCAGAACCAGGTGGCCCTGGCCTTGAACACCATGGTCATGGCCGGCGAGGTATTCGTGAACCGCGAGCCGATCTGGCGCGACAAATCCTTGCAACAGCCCCTGAGCCGCAGCTGGAACATGCCGCGCTACTGGCTTCTGCCGCCCGGCCTGCTGGGCGCCGGCAACAACCACATCTGGGTGCGTGTGCATGGAGTCGTGGACCAGACTCCGGGCCTGGGCTCGGTACAGATCGGCGATCCCCAGGCCTTGCATGCATGGTTTGACAACGCCTGGTGGAACCAGCGCACGCTGTTCGTCATGAGCGCCACGGTCTCGCTGGTGCTCTGCGTGCTGTTTGCCTTCGCCTGGCTGCAAAACCGTGCCGAGACCGCTTTTGGCTGGTACGCGCTCAATACCCTGTGCTGGGTCTGCGTGCTCGGCAGCGTGCTGGCCACCGAGACCTGGCCTTTTCCCGACACCCTGGCCCTGTCGCGCGCCACCTCTCTGGTGTTCATCGTCTTTGTCTACAGCTTCTGCCTGTTCAGCTGGCGTTTTGGCGAACTGCGCCTGCCCCGGCTGGAGCGGGCGCTGGGCCTGCTGTCGCTGCTGGCCGCAGCCATGCTGCTGCTGCCCGCCCCCTGGTTCCATGCGCTGCGCACGGCCTGGCTGGTCTCCGTGGTCTTCACCCTGGTTTCCTTCGGCAACTGCTTTCTCTTTCCGCTGCATGCCTGGCGCACGCGCAGACTGCCCCATCTGGTCTATGCCGGCTGCCTGCTGGTCTTTGTTGCCGTCGGCATCCACGACACCCTGCTGCTGCATAGCGTCATCCGGGAACGGGCGCCCCTGCTGCCCTATACCGCCCCGCTGACCATGCTGGCCCTGGCATTTGTGCTGGGAAGACAGATCACGCTGAATGTGCGCCGCATCGAGCGCTTCAATCAGGAGCTGACCCAGACCGTGACTCAGGCCTGCGATGACCTCAGCCACACCCTGGAGCGCGAGCACCACCTGGCCCTGAGCCACTCCAGGCTGCAGGAGCGCATGCAGATCTCGCAGGACCTGCACGACAGCCTGGGAGGCTCGCTGGTGCGCTCCATCGCGCTGGTGGAGCAGGCCGAGCAGCCGCTGCAGAACGCGCAGGTGCTATCCATGCTCAAGCTCATGCGCGACGACCTGCGGCAGATGATAGACAGCGGCACCAGCGCCGCGCTGAACGTGCCGGAAACACCGGCGCAGTGGATCGCACCGCTGCGACACCGCTTTGCGCGGCTGTTCGAGGCGCTGGAGATCAGGGCCGAATGGCGGCTGCCGCCCGGCTGGAGCCCGGCCCCCAGCCCCATACAGTGCCTGACTTTGACGCGCGTGCTCGAGGAAGCGCTGACCAATGTCATCAAGCACAGCGGCGCGCGATCCGTGACCGTGGAAATGCTCCAGCCCGGCACGCGCGAGCTATGCCTGTACATACGCGATGACGGTCTGGGCTTTGATGTGCCCACGATTCAATCCCATGGCATGGGCGTCGGCATGCGCAGCATGCTCGCGCGCCTGGAACGCGTGCACGGCACCTTGCAGATTCAGTCGCGGTCCGGCCATACCGTGCTCACGGCTCTGCTGAGCCTGGGCGACGCCGCGGCTGCGGTCCGCAGCGATTCAGCCGCGTAGCGCTTTCCAGTCCCCGGCTCAAGCCGGATCGACCTCGGCGATGATGCCTCCGCCCAGGCAGACCTCGCCGTCGTAGAGCACGGCCGACTGGCCGGGCGTCACGGCCCACTGGGCCTCGGGGAAGTCCAGGCGAAAGCCGTCGGCCGTGGCCTGCGAGATCAGGGCCGGCGAATCGGGCTGGCGATACCGGGTCTTGGAGCCGTAGGCCTTGCCCTCGGCCGGTGCCCGGCCCGCCACCCAGCTGATCTGGTCGGCCAGCAGCGCATGCGACTGCAGCCAGGGGTGATCGTGCCCCTGCACCACGCGCAGAATGTTCTTGTCCAGGTCCTTGCGCGCCACAAACCAGGGCGCATGGTCGCCCGCGCCGCGCGCCGCGCCTTTTTCCTTGACTCCGCCTATGCCCAGGCCCGAACGCTGGCCCAGGGTGTAGAAGCTCAGGCCCACATGCTTGCCCAGCTTGCGGTTGCGGTCGTCGAGAATCGGACCGGGCTCCTTGCTGATGTAGCGGTTCAGAAAATCGCGGAAAGGCCGCTCGCCGATGAAGCAGATACCCGTCGAATCCTTCTTCTTGGCGTTGGGCAGGCCGATTTCCTCGGCGATGCGGCGCACCTCGGTCTTTTTGAGCTCGCCGACCGGGAACATGCTCTTGGACAGCTGAGCCTGGTTCAGACGGTGCAGAAAATAGCTCTGGTCCTTGCTGTTATCCAGGCCCTTGAGCAGTTCGAACAGCTGGGTATCGGGGTTCTGGCGCACCCGCGCATAGTGGCCGGTGGCGATCTTTTCGGCACCCAGGCGCATGGCGTGGTCGAGGAAGGCCTTGAACTTGATCTCGGCATTGCACAGCACATCGGGGTTGGGCGTGCGGCCGGCCTGGTACTCGCGCAGGAACTCGGCAAACACGCGGTCCTTGTAGTCGGCGGCAAAGTTCACATGCTCGATCTCGATGCCGATCACATCGGCCACGGCCGCGGCATCCACAAAGTCGATATTCGACGAGCAGTACTCGCTATCGTCGTCGTCTTCCCAGTTCTTCATGAAGATGCCGACGACCTCATGGCCCTGCTGTTTGAGAAGATAGGCGGTGACGGCGGAATCCACACCGCCCGACAAACCCACCACGACACGCTGCTTGTTGCTCATAGTGTGCGATTATCCCAGCGCCCGCTTTGCTGCTGCGGGCGTGAGGATTTCCCGAGGATAGGCTATGGAACTGCGCCAGCTGCGCTACTTTGTACGGATTGTCGAACTCGGCTCCATGAGCCGTGCCGCGCTGGACCTGGACCTGGTGCAGTCGGCACTGAGCCAGCAGATCAGCCGCCTGGAGTCCGAGCTGTCCACGCGTTTGCTGCAGCGCACGCCGCGCGGCGTCATCCCCACCGAGGCCGGACAGGCTTTTTTCCACGAGGCCCAGCTCACGCTGCGCCATGCCGAGCAGGCCGTGCATGCGGCCCAGCAGGCACGGCTGTCGGGCGCCGTCAGCATGGGGCTTTCACCGACGATCGCCAATGTGCTGGGCCTGCCGCTGATGCGCGCCATGCGCGAGCGCTATCCCGATGTGCGCCTGCACATGGTGTCGGCGCTTTCGGGGCATCTGACCAGCCTGCTCAACGCCAGGCAACTGGATCTGGCGATTCTTTTCGACACCCAGAATGCGCGCCGCTGGAGCGTGATGCCGCTGCTGGAAGAGCAGCTGTTCCTGATCCAGTCGCGCCAGCAGCCGGTGGTACCACAGATCAAGCATGACTCTCCCATCAGTCTGGGGCAGCTGCAGCAGGTGCCGCTGATCCTGCCCTCGGGCAGCCATGGGCTGCGCAGCTCGGTCATGGCCTCGTTCACCAGCGCGGGCTTTCAGTCGCAGATGGCCATGGAGATCGACTCGCTGACCCTGCTCATGGAGGCCGTGGATGCCGGCATGGGCGCCACGGTCCAGCCCTGGTCGGCCGTGGCCATGTACAGAGATGCGGCAGAGCGCTTCCAGTGGTCCGAGATCGCCGACGATCAGGTACGGCGCAAAGCCGCGTTGTGCAGCCTGTCGGATGACGAACTCTCACCCGCGGCGCTGGCAGCGCGCGTGGTGCTGATGGATTGCGCCAAGCAGCTGGTGCGTTCGGCCTCCTGGAGGGGTGCCACTCTGACGGAGTGACAAGGCAGGCCACTTCCTGCATGGGTGGTTGTGCGCTGCGGCATGGCCAGGCGAGGCTTACGTAATTTCCACAGCAACTTTGTTCACGCGAGAAGCTCCAACCCCGAGGCAAACCTAGATCTTCATTACAACATTGCTGCCGCGGTCTGCGGAACCGCGCTTCACATATTCAGCTTGCATCGCGCCTGCGGCAACAGCCTACAGCGGGTGCGAGTGCGCCTTCTTAATATGAGCCTTGCCTCATGGCCGGATGCGAAGCGCAGCTCGAGACAGCCAGCCAAAACCAAGGTTCACTCATGACCTCTCTAGATATACAGCTGTTGCTGACCGCCCTGGTCAGCGTATTGGTGCTGGTCGCGCTCATCGTCTCGCGCATCAAGCTGCACCCGCTGCTGGCCCTGCTCGTCGTCTCGGTCGGCGTGGGCTTTGCAACCGGCATGGAGCCGGGAAACATCGTCAAGCAGCTGACCAATGGCGCCGGCAAGACACTGGGCGCCGTAGGCGTCGTGATCGCCCTGGGCGCCATGCTGGGCAAGGTTCTTGCCGATGCCGGCATCACGGAGCAGATTGCCGAAGCCATACTGCGGCATGCGTCGGATCGCATGATTCCATGGGCCATGACCCTGGTCGCCTTCATCGTCGGCATACCCATGTTTTTCGAGGTGGGCCTGGTGGTCATGCTGCCGCTGATCTTCAGCGTGGCGCGCAAGCTGGAGGGCCATGCCCGCTTCAAAGGCTCGGCCTATGTGTACGTCGGCGTTCCCGTGATTTCGGCCCTGGCGGCCATGCACGGCATGGTGCCACCCCATCCGGGCCCGCTGACCGCCATCGCCACCCTCAAGACCGCGGTCGGCCCCACCATGCTGTATGGCTTTCTGGCGGCCATCCCGGCCATGGTTCTCGGCGGGCCGCTCTATGGCGCCTTCATCTCGCCGCGCATGAGCACCAAGCCCGACCAGGCTCTGCTGGACCAGTTCACCATCACCGAGAAGGCTGGTAACCAGCAGCCGCCCAGCATAGCCCTGGGCGTGCTGGCGGCTCTGCTGCCCGCCATCCTGATGCTGGTCCATGCCGTCGCCGAGATGCTGCTGCCCAAGGACCACCCGGCCATGCACGTGGCCAGCTTCCTGGGCAATCCCCTGATCGCCATGCTGCTGGGCGTGCTGTTTGCCATCGTGGCCCTGGTGATGGCCCGCGGAGGCGACACCGAAAAGCTGCGTGACGCACTGGGCAAGAGCCTCAAGCCGATTGCCTCCATCATCATGATCATCGCCGGAGGCGGCGCCTTTCAGCAGATGCTGACCAGCGCCAAGGTCGGCGACGCCATCGTGCACCTGACGCAGCAATTCGCCTTTCCGCCGCTGATTCTGGGCTGGCTGATCGCCATGCTGCTATCGGTCTCCACCGGCTCGGCCACCGTGGGCATCGTGGGCGCCGCCGGCCTGCTCGCACCGCTGGCCGGCGCCGATCCCAGCCTGAACCTGCCCTTGCTGGCCCTGTCCATAGGCTGCGGCTCCTTGTTCTTCAACTACGCCAACCACGCGGGCTTCTGGATGGTCAAGGAATCCTTCGGCATGAGCATGGGCGAAGCCACCAAGACCATCTCGGTGGTGCAATCCATCGTGGCCGTGATGGGTCTGATCATGGTGCTGATCTTCAATGCTGCCATCCCCGTGCACTGAAGCACGGAGTTGCGGCAACAGGAATTGCCGAAGAATTGCCGCCCTATCCGGACCGGATAGCAGCGCTGCGACACATCAAGCCAAGGCCGAAACGGAATTATCACTAATCGTGATACCCCTATCCCCTTGACCCGCTGCACGAGTGAGGCCCTGCTCACTACAGTCGCGTTCAACCCATGTCTGCCTACGCCGAACCTCTGGAAACCCGCTCCAGAGACTTCGGCGGCAGACAAGATTGACCCACGTTGAACCGCTGCAGGCAACACCTCGCGGCAGCCCATCATGAAAACTGAAGCCTTTGACACCGATGTGCTGATCATCGGTGGCGGCAACGCTGCGCTCTGCGCGGCCCTCATGGCACGCGAAGCCGGAGCCCGCGTGCTGCTGCTCGAATCCGCACCGCGCGCCTGGCGCGGCGGCAACTCCGGCCATACCCGCAATCTGCGCTGCATGCACGACGCGCCCCAGGACGTGCTGGTCGAAGCCTATTCCGAAGAGGAGTACTGGCAGGACCTGCTCAAGGTCACGGGCGGCATCACCAACGAGCATCTGGCGCGCATGGTGATCCGGGCCTCCTCGACCTGCCGCAACTGGATGCGCAGGCATGGCGTGCACTTCCAGCCGCCGCTGTCGGGCGCGCTGCATGTGGCGCGCACCAATGCCTTCTTCATGGGCGGCGGCAAGGCGCTGGTGAACGCCTATTTCCGCAGCGCCGAAAAGCTGGGTGTGGAAATCCGCTACGAGTCCCCCGTGGACAAGCTCGAAATCGAGAACGGCCGGTTCCAGGCTGCCTGGGTCAAGACCAAGGATGGGAGCCAGCGCATCACGGCCAAGAGCTGCGTGCTGGCCGCTGGCGGCTTCGAGTCCAACCGCGAATGGCTGCGCGAGGCCTGGGGCCAGAACGAGCGCGGCGAATGGCCGGCCGACAACTTCATCATCCGCGGCACGGCCTTCAACCAGGGCGTGCTGCTCAAGCATATGCTGGAAGAGCAACAGGCCGACGGCCTCGGCGATCCCACGCAGGCGCACATGGTGGCCATTGATGCGCGCGCACCGCTGTACGACGGCGGTATCTGCACGCGCATCGACTGCGTCTCGCTGGGCGTGGTGGTCAACCGCGATGCCCAGCGCTTCTATGACGAGGGCGAGGACTTCTGGCCCAAGCGCTACGCGATCTGGGGCCGTCTGGTGGCCCAGCAACCGGGCCAGATTGCCTATTCGATCATCGACAGCAAGGCGATTGGCCGCTTCATGCCGCCGGTATTCCCCGGCGTGAAGGCCGACTCCCTACCCGAGTTGGCGCAGAAGCTGGGTCTGGACGTGGATACCTTCATGGCCACCCTCGATGCCTACAACGGCAGCTGCAAGGTCGGCCATTTCGACCATACCGCGCTGGACGACTGCCACACCGAAGGCCTGGCTCCGGCCAAGACGCACTGGGCGCGCCCGCTCGATACCGGCCCTTACTACGGCTATGCGCTGCGCCCGGGTGTGACCTTTACCTATCTGGGTCTGAAGGTAGACGACACGGCCGCCGTGCGCTTTGACAACCAGCCCAGCCAGAACCTGTTCGTGGCCGGCGAAATGATGGCCGGCAATGTGCTGGGCAAGGGCTATACGGCCGGCGTTGGCATGTCCATAGGCACGGCCTTCGGCCGCATCGCCGGACGCAATGCAGCCCTGGCTGCGCAAGGAAAAGACGCCGTGCACGGCGCTGTGAAAGATGAGGTCTGAGTCATGAGCATCCAATCCCTGCAAGAACTGGGCAAGGAAGCCCAGACCCTGGCTACCGGCAAGGTCATTCCCATCCTACCTGCGCCTACGGAAACCGCGGCCGAATCCGAAGTCGCGCGCGTGATGCAGATCTGCAATGCCTGCCGCTATTGCGAAGGTTTCTGCGCCGTGTTCCCGGCCATGACGCGCCGTCTGGAGTTCGGCAAGGCCGATGTGCATTACCTGGCCAATCTCTGCCACAACTGCGGCGCCTGCCTGCACGCCTGCCAGTACGCACCGCCGCACGAATTCGGCATCAACATCCCCAAGGCCATGGCCGAAGTGCGCGGCCAGACCTATGCCGACTATGCCTGGCCGCCCGCGCTGGGCAAGCTCTACCAGAAGAACGGCCTGACCCTGTCCCTGGCACTGGTCGCCGGGCTCTTTCTGTTCCTGGCGCTGGCCGTGGCAGCGCAAGGTGGTTTGGGTCAGCTGTGGAATGCGCAGCTGGGCAATAACTTCTACAACCTGTTCCCGCACAACCTGCTGGTCGGCATCTTTGCGCCGGTGTTCCTGTTCATGATCTTCGCGCTGTTCATGGGTGTGCGCCGCTTCTGGAAGGACGTCAAGCCCGCCACCAGCAATGTGGATGTCAGCGGCCCCGCCGCTGCCGAAGCCACGCACGACGTGCTGCGCCTCAAGTACCTGGATGGTGGCCACGGTGACGGCTGCCACAACGAGGACGACGAGTACACGCTCAAGCGCCGCCGCTTCCACCACCTGACCTTCTACGGCTTCATGCTGTGCTTTGCCGCCACGGGCCTGGCCACGGTCTATCACTATGTCTTCGATCTGCCCGCGCCTTACGAGCTGCCCAGCCTGCCCAAGGTCCTGGGCGCCCTGGGCGGCCTGAGCCTGATGACAGGCACGGCCGGCCTGTGGATGCTGAACCGCAGCCGCCACCCGCTGCATGGAGACGCCAGGCAAAAGCCCATGGACCTGGGCTTCATCGCCCTGCTGTTCCTCGTGGCCTCCAGCGGTCTGGCGCTGTGGCTGGGTCGCGGCACTTCGGCTCTTGCCTTGCTGCTGTGCCTGCACCTGGGAGCCGTGATCGCACTGTTTGCCACCCTGCCCTATGGCAAATTCGCCCATGGCATCTTCCGTACCGCCGCGCTGCTGCGCCACAACGCCGAAAAGCGCGAGCCCAGCCCCATAGGCCTGGGCGCCGATTGACCCGATGCCAAAAAGATAGCTGCCAGCGCTTGCCAGACAAGCGTCCAAGCTCAATTCCCACACCAAGGAGACCCACCATGCAAAAACGCACCCTGCTCCAGGCCGCCGTGCTGGCAGCCACCTCGCTGGCTCTTTGCGCTCCCGCGCAGGCCCAGGGCTTTCCGCCCAACAAACCCGTGACCCTGGTCGTGGGCTTCGCGGCCGGTGGCGCCGCCGATGCAGCCGCGCGCCTGATCGCCAAGAAGCTGGGCGAGAACATCGGCCAGACCGTGGTGGTGGACAACCGCGGCGGCGCGGGCGGCAACATCGCCCACCAGTATGTGTCCAAGGCGCCTGCCGATGGTTCGGTGCTGCTGTTCGGCTCGGTCGGCCCGCTGACCATCGCGCCCCACATCATGAAGGTGGGCTACAACCCCTTCACCGATCTGGCACCGATCTCGGGTGGCGTGAACTTCCCCAACGTGCTGGTGGTGCACAAGGGCGCGGGCGTGAAGACCCTGGCCGAATTCGTGGCCAAGGCCAAGAAGGAGCCCGGCAGCGTGGACTATGCCTCCACCGGCGCAGGCTCGGCCTCGCATCTGGCGGGCGAGCTGTTCAACCAACGCGCGGGCGTGGAGATGGTGCACGTACCCTACAAGGGCGGTGCGCCGGCGCTGCAGGACCTGCTGGGCGAGCGCGTGACCTCCTATTTCGCCGCGCCCCCGACGGCCCTGCCGCATATCGAGACCGGCAAGCTGATTCCGCTGGCCACCACGGGCCTGACCCGGCCCGCCTACATGCCCAATATCCCCACCGTGGCCGAGGCCGGCTATCCGGGCTTCGAGGCACTGAACTGGTATGCGTTTGTGGCACCCGGCAAGACCCCCACACCCGTGCTGGACCGCTGGAACACCGAGATCGTCAAGGTGCTCAAGGACCCCGCCGTGGCCGAGGCGCTCAAGGTTCACGGCCTCACGCCACAGCCCACCACGCGCACCGAGTTCGCAGCCTTCATGAAGAAGGAATACGAGCAATGGGGCAAGGTGGTCAAGGAACGCAAGATCACCCAGAACTAAGGGTGATGCGCCGGTGCTCAGACAGTGATGGGCTTCTTTTCCACCGGCGCGGCAAAGCCCACGCACAGTCGGTTCCAGACATTGATGCAACCGATGGCGTAGCTGAGCTCTACCACCTCGCGCTCGCTGAAGTACGGTCTCAGGGCATCGAAGTCCTGCGGCCCGGGGTGGGCCTGGCTCAGCTGCGTGCAGCGCTCGGCCCAGTTCAAGGCAGCGCGCTCGCGCATCTCGAAGAAATCCACCTCGCGCCAGGTCACCACGCTGTTGATGCGCTGCAGATCCTCGCCGCGCGACAGCAGCTCACGCACATGCATGTCCACGCAGAAGGCGCAGCCGTTGATCTGCGAGACGCGCAGATAGACCAGCTCCAGCAGTTGCACGCCCAGGCTGGAACGCGCGATCTGGGCGTTGAGGCCGGCCTGCGCCTTGTAGAGCTCGGGAGCCAGCGCACGGAAGTCTAGGCGCGGCGTGGGGATGGCAATCGGATTGGCGATATCGGTCATGCGGATACTCCTTGAGTGATGCGAGCCCGCCCCAATGGCGCGCTCTCACCTCTCTAGACGGGCGGTCCGCCGCTTTTGTGACAAGAAACGAGAAAATAGTCCGAAAGCCGTGCGGCGACGCCGCCCGCGGGGCCTTTCAGACAGCGGAGCCATCCGGCAGCACCACGCCGGTCAGCTTGTCGGGATTGCGCAGCGTATAGATGCAACGCACCAGGCCATTCTCGACCAGCAAGGTCTGTACCGACTCCACTACCCCGTCCACGCAGCGCACCAGGCCCGGCAGGCCGTTCACTCGCACCAGGTGCAGCGTCTGCGCCTGGCCGTCGCGGCGCAGGCGCCGGGCCACGGCGAAGTACAGCAGCGCCAGCCGGCGGCCGGTTTCCAGCACGCGACCAAAGGAAGCCACCTTGCCGCCGCCGTCGCTGATCAGCGCGGCATCGGGAGCAAACAAGGCCTGGATCTGCGCCAGATTCCCGCCCTGCACGGCCTGGGCAAAGCGGCGCAGCAGCTCGGCATGGGCCTGGGCGGGCGCATCGAAGCGCGGCCGCCCGGCCTTCACATGGGCCCGCGCGCGATGCACGAGCTGGCGGCACGCGGCCTCGCTGCGGCCCAGCGCCTGGGCCAGCTCGTCATAGTCGGCATCAAAGACCTCGCGCAGCAAAAAGGCCGCGCGCTCCTCGGGAGTGAGCTGCTCGAGCACGAACAGCAACGCGGTGGAGACGTCGTGGGCACGCTCCAGCAAGTCCTCGGCCGAGGGCTCCGCCTCGGTCCAGGGCTGAATCAGGGGCTCGGGCAGCCAGAAGCCCGCGTAATGCTCGCGCTCCACACGCAGGCGCCGCAGCCTGTCAATGGCCAGCCGCGTGGCCGTGGTCACCAGCCAGGCCTCGGGCTGGGCCACGGCGGCGTGATCGATGCCCTGCCAGCGCAGCCAGACATCCTGCACCAGATCCTCGGCCTCGGCCCGCTGGCCCAGCATGCGATAGGCCAGCCCGAACAGACGCGGACGATGGCGCTCGAAATCCTGCAGTCCCGCATCGGCGGACGGAGCAGTGTGGGAAGTGGGGCTCACGTGATGTCTCCTGCAAATAGGCCAGGGGCCAGCCACCCAGTGTGACAGGCCCTAAGCCTTAGACGCAGAACGCGCAGCTTTTGTGACAACGCAGCCAAAACAGGCAGAGCCCAAGCCAGGGACGGCAAGCAAGGGCCGCCCCGCAGCGAGGCCGTCGTCCCCCTCGGGGGAAGCCGCGCAGCGGCTCAGGGGGATCAATACCCCACCGCGCACCCATCCTTGCGCGGATCGGAACCCGCAATGTAGTGTTCGCCGTTGCGCAGCACCAGCTGGGCGCCGCCAAAGGCGAACACGCCATGGCCGGCCTCGATGCTGACCTCATGGCCGCGTGCGCGCAGCTGCTCGACCACGGCAGCATCGAAGGACGGCTCAACGGCCACGCCCTTGCCGCCGGTCACGCGCCAGCGCGGCGCATCGGCCGCGGCCTGCGGGTTCTGGCCGTAGCGCAGCACTCGCAGGGCCATCTGCAGATGGCCCTGGCTCTGCATCGGGCCACCCATGACGCCGAACGCCATTTGGGGCGTGCCGTCGGCATGCATGGCAAAGGCCGGAATGATGGTGTGCGAGGGGCGCTTGCGCGGGCCGACCTGGTTGGCATGACCGGCCTCGGTGGTAAAGCCGTGGCCGCGGTTCTGCAGGCTGATGCCCGTGCCCGGCACAACCACGCCCGAGCCGAAGCCCATGTAGTTGGACTGGATGAAGGAGACCATCATGCCGCTGGCATCGGCCGCCGCCAGGTAGACCGTGCCGCCGGGCCGGGGCGCGCCGTAGTCGGGCAGGCTGGCCCTGTCGCGGTCGATGAGCTGGGCGCGTTCGCGCAGATAGCCGCGGTCCAGCAGCTGCGCGGGGGTGACGCGCATATGGTCCAGGTCGGCGTTGTACTGGTGCAGGTCGGCAAAGGCCAGCTTCATGGCCTCGATCTGCAGATGCACGCTGTCCACGCCGTCCAGCGGCTGCGATCCGATCGGATCGCCACCCGCACCCAGCTCGTCCAGCATGCCAAGCGCCATCAGCGCCGCAATGCCCTGGCCGTTGGGCGGAATCTCGTGGATCACCGAATCGCCGAACTTCTGCGATACCGTGCCCACCCAGTCGGCCTGGTGCGCGGCCAGGTCTTCCTCGCTCATCACTCCGCCGCAGGCCCGCGAATGCTCGGCCATCTTCCTGGCCAGCGCGCCGCGGTAGAAGGACTCGCCCATGGTCTCGGCAATCTCCTCCAGCGTGCGCGCATGGGCTTCGCTCCTGAACACCTCACCGGCCCGAGGAGCGCGGCCGCCGGGCAGAAAGCATTCGGCAAAGCCGGGCTGGTCGCCCAGCTTCTTGCCGCCCAGCTCCCACAGCGTGGCAATGGTGGGCGAAACCGCGAAACCGTTGCGCGCGTAGTCGATCGCCGGCTGGGCCAGCTGCGCGAAGGGCAGCTTGCCGAAGCGCTTGGACAGCGCCACCCAGGCCGATACGGCGCCGGGCACGGTCACGGCATTCCAGCCCTTTTCCGGAATGCCGCCCAGCTGGGCAAAGTACTCGGGCGTCCAGCCCGCGGGCGAGCGGCCCGAGGCGTTGAGGCCGTGCAGCTCCTTGCCGTCCCAGACGATGGCAAAGCCGTCGCTGCCTATGCCGCAGCCCGTGGGCTCGACCACCGTGAGCGTCATCGCCGCGGCCAGCGCCGCATCCACGGCATTGCCGCCGGCCAGCAGCATGGAGAGGCCGGCCTGAGCGGCCAGCGGCTGCGAAGTGCTGACCACGTTGCGCCCCAGCACCGGCGAGCGGTGCGAGGCATAGGGAAGCGTCCAGTCCTTGATGGTATCTGTCATGTTCATTCCAATGTGATCCGGTTGTCCCTGATGACCTTGGCCCAGCGTGCGCTGTCGGCCTGCACCATGGCGGCGAACTGGGTGGGCGTCTGCGCCTTGGCGGGCTCCACGCCCTGCTTGGCCAGGCTGGCGACCACCTCCGGGTTCTGCAGGGCCTGGTTGAAAGCCTGGTTGATCTTGCCGACCAGCTCGGGCTTCATGCCGGCCGGACCGTAGACGCCGAACCAGGTGACCGAGGAATAACCGGGCAGACCCGATTCGGCCACCGTGGGCAGATTCGGAGCCAGCGTGCTGCGCTTGTCGCCGGTGACGGCCAGGGCGCGCAGGCGGCCGCTGGCCACATGGGGCATGCCCGTCGGGATGGAGTCGAACAGCAAATGCACCTGGCCGGCCGCCAGATCGGTGATCGACTGCGCCGTGCCCTTGTAAGGCACATGGGTGAGCTGTATGCCGGCCTGCGCAGCAAAGGCAGCGGTGTTCAGGTGCACGATGGTGCCGTTGCCGCTGGTGGCGTAGTTGAGCTTGCCGGGGTTGGCCTTGGCATAGGCGATCAGCTCCTGCACGCTCTTGACCGGTAGCGAAGGCGTGATCAGCAGCACGCTGGCCGCGTCGGCCGTGTGGGCAATGGGACTGAAGTCCTTTTCCGCCTTGTAGGCCAGCCTGGGCATCAGATGCGGCGAAATCGCATGCGTGCTGCTGGTGGTGAACAGCAAGGTGTAGCCATCGGCCGCCGCCTTGGCGGCCTCGGCCGCGCCGATGGTGCCGCCGGCGCCCGGCCGGTTGTCGATGACCAGTTGCTGGCCCAGCTCCTGCGATACGCGCTGCGCGATCACGCGTGCCACCAGATCGGTTGCGCCGCTGGCCGGAAACGGCACGATCACCCGCACCGGTCGGCTGGGCCAGGTGGCTTCACCCTGCGCCCATGCCGGCAGAACCAGCAGGCCACCGGCCAGAACCGCGGCAGCCTGGACCCATTGGCGGCGCGAAGTTAAAACAGTAAACCGTGCCGGCATGGCAACTCCCGGTGAAGTAGGTATGGGCTGCCGCTGCCCGGCAACCATCGAACGGGCCATCTTAGAAAACCGAGGCATTTGCCGCCATCGGCAAATTTGCAAGCCATCATTGCCAAAACGGCAAACCGTGCACAATGGCGATTTGTTTTCACCGACTGCCATGCCCGAGTCCCGCCATTTGCTGCTGCAAGACACTGCGCTGCGCTACTTCCACGAAGTCGCGCAATGCGGCTCGCTGACCGAAGCCTCGGCGCGGCTGCATGTGGCGGCCTCGGCCATCAGCCGCCAGATTGCGGCGCTGGAGGCGCGGCTGGGCACGCCGCTGTTCGAGCGCCACCCGCGCGGCATGGTGCTCAATGCCGCGGGCGAGATCCTGGCCGACCACGCGCGCCGCGCGGGGCTGGACGCCGAACGCGCGCTGGACGAGATCCAGGCCTTGCAAGGCCTGCGCAGCGGCAAGGTACGGATTGCCAGCTCCGATGCCTTCGCCAGCGAATTCCTGCCGCGCCTGTGCGCGGCCTTCCAACGCGAGCACGCCGGCATCGTCTTCGAAGTGAACGTATTGCCCACGCCCGAAGTTTCCGATGCCGTGCGCACCGGCACGGCCGACATCGGCCTGTGCTTCAGCCGGGTGCCCGAGCCCGGCATTGCCGTCGCCTGCCGCGTGGCCGCGCCCGTGTTGGCGCTGGTGGCGCCCGGCCATGAGCTGGCCCAGGAGCGCAGCGTGGCGCTGGCCAGGCTGGTGCGCTACCCGCTGGCACTGACGCCGCCCAGCACGGCCGTGCGCCAGCTGCTGGACGCAGCCTGCAGCCGCCAGGGGCTGATGCTGGCGCCGGCCCTGGAGAGCAATCACGGCAAAACGCTGCTGAACTTTGCGGCCCAGGGCGCGGCGGTCGCCGTGGCCAGCG
Source organism: Comamonas guangdongensis (assembly GCF_041079535.1). NCBI lineage: Bacteria > Pseudomonadati > Pseudomonadota > Betaproteobacteria > Burkholderiales > Comamonadaceae > Comamonas > Comamonas guangdongensis. The sequence continues at coordinate 83,973 of NZ_JBFYGN010000008.1, forward strand.
AAATCGCGGCACGCGACATGGTGGCCACAGGGGCTCTCGTGGCCGTGCCGCTCAGCGACCGCGGCATGGATCTGCGCGACATCGAGGTACAGACCCTGGCCGGCCGCACGCTGCCGCATGCGGCTCAGTCCTTTCTGAAGCTGCTGCAGCTGCGCCTGCCCGCCGCGTGGTGAACGAAGTTCAATGCGCCTTGCGGCGCAGCACTATCCATAGCGACAGCGCAATCAGTCCTCCGCCGATGGCATGCGCTGCGCTCAGCGGCTCGTCGAGCAAGGCCCAGCCCCAGAGCACGGCAAATACGGGCACGATGAAGGTCACGGTCAGCGCCTTGTGCGGACCTTCATCGGCAATCAGGCGGAAATAGAGCACATAGGCCAGGGCCGTGCTCAGCAGACCCAGCAGCACCACATTACCCCAGGCCAGCCAGGGCGCCTGCACGACCTGCGGCACCAACTTGGGCTCCAGCACCAGCGCCAACAGCAGCCCGGGAACCAGTACCAGCAGCGCCCCCAATTGGCTGATGAACACGGCAGCGCGCGTATCCACGGCCGACTTGGCGCCGGCCAGCTTCAAGGTCAAAAAGCTGGAGAACGCGTAGCAGACCGTGGCGGTAAAGCAGGCGGCCATGCCGCCCAGCACGGCAGGCGTCAGCTCCAGCGGACCGGCCTGCGCCAGCACCGCAACACCGCCTATGCCCAGCACCACGCCCGCGATGCGCGCTGCCGTGATGGCCTCGCCGAAGGCCAGCGTACCCACGATGACGGCCATCAGCGGCGTGGTGGCGTTGAAGATGGCGCTATAGCCCGAAGGCAGGACCTGGGCCGCCAGCGCGTACATGAGGAAAGGGATGCCGGAATTGATCACGCCCAGCAACAGCAAGGGCCACAGATAGCGGCCCAGGCGCGGCCTATAGCCCATGCAGCCCAGAACCACGGCCAGCCCCAGCGAGGAGAGCAGTCCGCGCCCCACGGCCGTGGGCACGGCCCCCAGCTGCGGCACGGCCACGCGCATGAACAAAAAACTGCCGCCCCACAGGGCGGCCAGGGAGATCAGTCGGATGAGGCTGGCAATGGACATTGCAACGATTGTGCCCAGACCCCGGCACCGGCTGCAATCAAAACTGCAGCACGGGCCCTTCAGTCGACCTGGGCCAACACCTCGTCCAGCGTGGCTCCGGCCTCCTCTGGAATCGGCTGGGTCGACACGGGCCGCTTGTAGATGCTGGCATCGGCGTGCAGCATGCCCAGGTCATAACGCTGGCCCGCCAGATAGTCGCTCACCGACTCCAGCACGATGGGACTGCGATGCAGATGGGCCGTGGCCTGGAGCTCATCCAGCGTCAGCCAGACGCTGCGCACGATGCCGTGGTCCAGATGGCGCTGTGCATGGTGCATGCCAAGATCGCCCGTAAAGGCAAAGCGCAGATAGGTGATGTCCGAGCCCGTGCGCGTGCGCACAAAGCGGTTCATGTAGATGCCGACCAGAGCCTTGGGCGTGAAGCTGTAGGCGGTCTCTTCCATGACCTCGCGCATGCAGGCATCGATGGGCGTTTCGGCGGGATCCAGGTGGCCGGCAGGCGTATTCAGACGCAATCCATCCGCCGTGTTTTCTTCCACCAGCAAAAAGCGGCCATCGCGCTCGATAATGGCCGAGACAGTCACATTGGGTTTCCAGCGATTTGGCATGAGCGGCATTATCCTTGCCTAGCCCTGCGAAAGTGTCAGATTAATCCCACCATATAGAGGGCTCCTCGGCCATATGTGGACAAGTGTTGCTGCTGTGCAGCATTTTTCACAATTTCCACCGCATAGCCTTGACGTTCCCAATAAGCCTGCGAACCCTGGACCGACACCAGGGCCGTGCGCCCTATGCCGCGCTGGCGCGCCTGCGCCTTGACCTGTTCCACCATGCGCCGCGCCAGCCCCCGGCCGGCCGCGGCCGGCGAGACCGCCATATCGTGCAGATAGAGCACGCTGGCATCGGCATAGTCCGCAAAATCGCCGTTGAACGGCGTGATCGCGCCGGGCCGCGACCAGTAGGCAGCCAGATAGGCGACCAGCTCCCCGCCCTGCACTGCGGCCCAGGAGCAATGGCCCGCCGTCTGCAGCCGGCGCACAAACACCTCGCGCGGCTCCGCGAAGCCCGCGCCATAGCACTGCTCCTGTATGCGCAGCACGGCATCCACATCCGCCGCACCCAAGGGGCGCAGCTCGATCTGCATCAACTCGAACATCAGATACTCTTAAATCAATAGCAACCTGCGCTTGCTTCACAAAAGCGATAGCCTGCTGTCAATGGAGGTCCAGCGCGACCAGCTTAGCAAACCGGCGAGTTCGCAGCGGACTTTGTCGCTATTGCGATGGTAATGATTCTCAATTGGAAAGATGTGCCGTCCCTGCCTACCATTGGCCCATCGCTTCAGGAGATTGCATGACCCGTTTGATCCAGACCCTGCGCCAGAACCGGCTTACGCTGGCCAAGACCGCCAGTTACTACTGCATTCACATCAGCGTCGCCGCCTGCGTGGCCTATGCGGTCACGGGAAACCTGTGGGCATCGCTGACGCTGAGCCTGCTGGAACCCACGATTCAGGCCGTCGCTTTTTTCTTTCACGAAAAGGCCTGGGAGCGCCGTCTGCAAAAGCGCGAGCCGCGGGCTGAGACAGGGGCTGTGACCGCATGAGGAATCAGGACGAATCCCGGGCCCATGGCTTCGCCCGCTGGCTGCTTGATTCGCTGGCATCCCTCGGAGATTGCGGCGGCCACCTTGCATGAGTTGTTGAAATTCTGTGCATAAGTTTTATGAAAAGAATTTGATAACTCTGTGCCCAGAAATGGATGGCCATGCAATTCCCATGCGTGATTTCAAATCTCCTCCGGAGCCAGAGAAAACCCGGCCTTAATCCGTGGATAGCTGATCTGCGGCTTGTTCAATATCCACGCGCTGAAAGCGTCACCCATGGGTTTGCGGCTATTTCACAAACCCCGCGTGCGGCAAACAATGGACGGAACTTCACTCTGTTTGCCAGGAGTTCCCATGCAGCTTGCCGACACGCAGCCTCAGGCCTTTGCCTCCCGCCAGGACGAACCATGGCTGCAAGCGCACTGGATGCCGTTTACCGGCAACCGCAACTTCAAAGCCAGGCCCCGCATCATTACCGCCGCGCAGGGTGCGTATTACACCGATGCCGATGGACGCAGGATTTTTGACGGACTCTCCGGCCTGTGGTGCACGGGTCTGGGCCATGGTCGGCGCGAGATTGCCGAGGCCATAGCCAGGGCCGCACTGCAGCTGGACTACGCGCCGGCCTTCCAGTTCGGCCATCCGGCCTCGTTCGAGCTGGCCAATCGCATCGTGGGTCTGATGCCGGAGGGGCTCTCGCATGTGTTCTTCACGGGCTCGGGCTCGGAAGCCGCGGATACCTCGCTGAAGATGGCGCGCGCCTACTGGCGCGCCAAGGGCCAGGGCACGAAGACGCGACTGATCGGCCGCGAGAAAGGCTATCACGGCGTGAACTTCGGCGGCATCTCGGTCGGCGGCATGGTCGGCAACCGCAAGGCCTTTGGCCAGGGGGTGGAGGCCGATCATATGCCCCATACCCAGCCGCCCATGGGCTCGTTCTGCAAAGGCCTGCCGCAGACCGATGGAAAGGCCATGGCCGACAAGCTGCTGGACCTGATTGCGCTGCACGATGCCAGCAATATCGCCGCCGTGATCGTCGAGCCCATGTCGGGCTCGGGGGGGGTGGTGATTCCGCCAGCCGGCTATCTGCAGCGCCTGCGCGAGATCTGCACCCAGCACGGCATTCTGCTGATCTTCGACGAAGTCATCACGGGCTTTGGCCGTCTAGGCGCCATGACGGCGGCCGAGGCCTTTGGCGTGACGCCCGACATTCTGAACATTGCCAAGCAGGTCACCAATGGCGCGCAGCCGCTGGGCGCCTGCGTGGTGACGCCCGAGATCTACAATAGTTTCATGGCCGCCGGCGGGCCCGAATACATGCTGGAGTTTGCCCATGGCTATACCTATTCGGCCCATCCCGTGGCCTGCGCAGCCGGCATTGCCGCGCTGGAGCTGCTGGAGAGGGAAGACGGCCCGGGCCGCGTCAAGGCCATGGCGACCTTCTTCGAGCAGGCCGTGCACAGCCTCAAGGGCCACAAGCATGTGCTCGACATCCGCAACATCGGCTTGGCCGCGGGGCTGAGCATAGACCCTCTTCCCGGCGAGCCCGCCAAACGCCCTTACGAGATCGCCATGAAGTGCTGGGATGCCGGTTTTTATGTGCGCTACGGCGGCGACACGATTCAGCTGGCACCGCCCTTCATCAGCGAAAAAGCCGAGATAGAACGCCTGATCAATGCGCTGAGCGATGCGCTGCAGGCCACGGATTGAGCTGCTGAAGCAAGCTGCAAGCGCTGATCCTGATCCATCAAGCGCTTGCCGCGGATTTTGCGGTAATTCAGGACAGCTGGGCCGCCAGGGCCTGGTACTCGGCCACCGGCACTTCCTCGGCACGGCGCTGCAGGTTGAACTCACCCGCAAAGCCTTTTTCGTCCAGCCATTTGCCCAGGGTGTTGCGCAGTATCTTGCGGCGCTGGCTGAAAGCCACCTGCACCATTTCTTCGAGCAGCTTGGGGTTGAGGACAGCCGGCGTCTCGCGCGGAACCATGCGCACCACGGCGCTGTCCACCTTGGGCGGCGGGTTGAAGCTCTCGGGCGGAACGAACAGCACATCCTCCATTGCATAGCGCCACTGCAGCATCACCGACAGGCGCCCGTAGGCGGCCGTAGCGGGCTCGGCCACCATGCGGTCTATCACCTCTTTTTGCAGCATGAAGTGCTGGTCTTCCACCACATCCACCTGTTCCAGCAGATGGAAAAGAATGGGGCTGGAAATGTTGTAGGGCAGGTTGCCCACCACGCGCAGCTTGGCCACGCCCAGTCGCGCAGCAAGCGCACGGAAGTCCACCTTGAGCACGTCGGACTCGACCACGTCCAAATCATCCCGCAGACGCAAGCGCGCGGCCAGATCGCGGTCCAGCTCGATCACCGTAAGCTTGCCCAGGCGCTCGACCAGAGGCTGGGACAGCGCCATGAGGCCCGGGCCGATCTCCACCATGGGCTGACCGGGCTGGGGAGCTATGGCCTGGACGATGTTGTCGATGATGGCGCCGTCGGTCAGAAAATTCTGCCCGAAGCGCTTGCGTGGAATATGTTTCATGAATGCGAAAGCGGCGCCTCGGCACCGCTTGTAAATGGGAAGGTGGCTGCCCGGTGCCCGATCATGACATTGCCGGGCGCGGCAAGCGGCCTGCATGGGCATAGGCCCAGGCAGGGCTCTTATTGCGGAGGCTCGCGATACTCGACAAAGGCCTTGCCGCGAAGTTCCTTGAGCCAGGTTTCATAGTCCTGCTCGGCCTTGCGTTCGCGCACGATGTTGCGCACCATGTCGCGCTGCTCGCGCGGGGTGAGCTTTTCCTGGCGGCGCTCTATGAGCTGGATCAGGTGCACGCCAAAGCGCGAGACCACGGGATCGCTGATTTCGCCGGGCTGCAGCGCATCGAGCACGCGCTCGAACTCGGGCACGAACTGGCCCGGCGAGGACCAGCCCAGATCGCCGCCATTGCGCGCGCTGCCGTCCTTGGAGAATTCCTCGGCCAACTGCTGGAAAGTGGCCTGACCGGCCTGAATGCGGCGCTTGTAATCCTGCAGCCGCTTGGCGGCCTCGGTTTCCGTCACACCACTGCCCACGGTGAGCAGAATATGACGCCCGTGGTTTTGCGTGATATAGGCCGGTGCGGCGCCGGCCTGGGTCTTTTCCAGCACCTTGAGCACGTGGAAACCTGCATCGGAGCGGAAGGGGCCGATGATGGAGCCGGTCGCGGCCGAGCCCACCTCTTTGACAAACAGTTCTGGATACTCGCTCATGGGACGCAAGCCCATGGCGCCGCCGCCCCGGCCGTTGGGCACGTCGGAGAACTGGCGCACCGCGGCGATGAAGTCCGCATTGTTGCGGGCCGCCTCGGCGGCCTGCTTGGCCTTGGCTTCGCGTTCGGCGACCACCGCCGGACTGGCGTTTTCCGGCACGATGATCAGGATATGGCCCAGATTGGCCATCGCGCCCGCCGCGGCCTCGCCGGGGCGCTTCTGTTCCTTGAGATAGCGGTCGATATCGGCCTCAGTGACCTTGACCTTGCCATCGACATCGCGCTCGCGCACGCGCTGCATCAGCATCTGGCTGCGGATTTCGGCGCGGAACTGGTCTTCCGAAATGCCATCGGCCTTGAGCCGTGCCAGCAGGCCGGCCTTGTCCGTATTGTTCTGGCGCGCCACATTGGCCATGGCTTGGTTGACGGTCAGGTCGTCGACGTTGATGCCGGAATCCCGGGCTTCCTGCAGTTGTACCTTCTCGACAATCAAGCGCTCCAGCACCTGGCGGGCCAGCTCGGCCTTGGGCGGCAGCTGACCGCCCTGCTCGGTCACGTTCTGGGTCACACGAGCCAAGCGTGCCAGCACTTCGTTATTGGTGATGGGCTCGGAATTGACCAGGGCCACGATGTAATCGGCCGAGCGCAGTCCGCTGGCTGCGGCGGAAGCGGTGGGCTGACGCCCCGAGGGCTGCGCGGTGGCATCCAGAGCACGCGAAATGGAAGAAGTGCTGCCACCCTTGGCCTTGTCCGGAGTTTTCAGACCCTGGGCCTGCGCACCCGCCATCAAGGCCAGGGTCACGGCGACGGCGCATGCACTCGATGTCTTGGAGAAAAAACGCATGAAAAATGCCTTGATTAATCGTAATTTGTGAAGCGGCTGGGCGGAGTCACCGCCTCACGCAAATATTGGTAGCGGGGTACATTCTGCTTGAGGCTGGAGGTGGGATCGGCACCGAAGCTCAGCCGCGAGAAGCCCACGAACTCCAGCTGGAACAACAGGCGCAGATTGGACTGGATGATCGAGCTTTGCAGACGCTCCAGCACCACGCGGCCAATCCAGCAGCAGCCGTCATATTCGAAACCAATCACGGTATCGACGAGCTGCCGATCCTTGATGCTGTAGTTCAGACGCCCCACCGCATACCAGCGGCCACCGCCCTGGCCACGGCCCGGACCGAGATCCTTACCCTTGTCACCCCAAAGATCGTTGATGGGCCATTGCCAACCCACGTCGACCAGCTTGCTGGCATCGGTACGAGCCACCGTGTCGTATTGGGTGCGATAGCCGATGTTGAACGTGCGATAGTTGCCGGGGCTGTAGCGGGCCGTTGCCGTGGTACGCACCGTACGGTTCAAATCCTGGTTGTACTGGGTCGTGGCTTCTGTGGACCATTTGTCGGTCCAGTTAACGGCAGCCCCTAGTAAGACATCGGAAAAACGGCTGGTAGCAGGCACTTCGCCCGGCAGCAGCACCTTCTGGTCCGAGAAACGCACGCGCTGGGCGATGGCCAGCTTGAGCTTTTCGGCTCCGGTGCTGGGATCGATGAAGCGCGAGGTCGCGCCCAGCGTCAGCAGATTGTTGTCGGCAATACGGTCCTGACCGCCGTAGTCATTCTCGGAAAAAATGCTGGCGAAATTGAAGTCATTGCGCGCCGTGTCGTACAGCGGCAGCATGCTCTGGTCGCGATAGGGTGTATAGGTGTAGAAGGCGCGCGGCTCGAAGGTCTGCAACAGATTTTTGCCAAACCAGGAGGTATCGCGCTCGAAGACTAGACCGCTGTCCAGGCTGAAGGTCGGTAGGGTGCGATTGGCGCTCTTGCTGCCATTGCTCATCAACTGATCGGTCTGATACATGGCCGAGTGCAGCATCAGCTTGGGCGTGATGAACGCGCCGGGCGACAAAAATGGCCGGCTCAGCTGCGCCTGCACATAGCTGCGCTGGCCATTGTTGCCCACCTGACCTGCCAGGGGACGGATCAGCTCAAAACGCGTGGTGTCGGCCACCGCCGTGAAGTCCAGCCCATGCGGCAGATCCAGCGGCGTATAGCGATACTGCAGCTGCGGCACGATGCTGTAGGGCGGCGCGATCGGCGATGCCGGATCCTGCAAGGTCTGGTAGCGCAGCATATTCAGACTAAGCACCCCGTCGCCCTTGGCCCAGCTCAGATTCACCGTGCTGGGCAGCAGGCGCTGACGCAGCGCCACGGGCGCCAGACGGAAATCACGCCAGTAGTCATCATCGCTGACGCGGTTCAGATTGAAGTTCAGTCCCAACCCACCAATGGGCGAATCGATGATGCTCCGGTGCTGCCAGGAGTAGCCCCAGCGTTCGCGATCGCGCAACTTATCGCTGGGCATATAGCTGGCATAGGCCTCGCCCGAATAACGGGGCTCCAGATAACGGAACTGCGTCCCCAGATTGACTCCACGCCTGGTCATGACGGTCGGCCACAGAGTCATGTCACGGTTGGGCGCGATATTCCAGTAATAGGGCTGCGTGTATTCAAAACCGCCCAGATTGTCCATGCCGAACATCGGCGGCAGCAAGCCCGACTTGCGCTTGTCCGACAGCGGAAAGCTCATGCGGGGCACGGGCAGCACGGTCACGCCCTTGAACTGCAGCTTGGCGTCCTCGGCCACACCCACCTCTTCGGCCATGTCCAGACGAATGGTCTTGGCCTTGAGCACCCAGCTCGGCTCCCAGCTGGCCTCGTCATCGCGCTGGCAGGTGGTGTAGGTGGCATCGTGGACCACGGCATGCTTCTTGTCGATGAAATCGACGCGCGACGAATCGCCATAAGCACCATTGGCCAGGAAGCGATAGTTAGCGTTGTCAAACTGCCCCACAAAGGCGTCGAGCTGCAGATCGAGCGTCGTGCCCTTGTACACATTGCCGGCCTGGTTGATATAGACCGAGCCCACGGCATGGACCTTGTCGTCGGGCACGGCGTAATCCAGCTTGTCGGCCCGGATCATGGTGTCGCCGCGGCGCAGCTCGGCCTCGCCATGGACCGAGGCCTTGATGTCCGGCTGACCGGACAGGTTGTCGCCCTTGATATAGATGGGCTGCTGGTCGCGCACTTCCTGCGGGTAGCTCTCCTGCAGCAGGGTGCTGGACTTGAGCTGTAGCCCGGGCAAGCTTTCATCCGCAGTCTTGACCGCCTGCTCGGCCGCAGCCTGAGACACAGCCTCCTGCGCCTGGGCATGCATGCCAGCCCCGGCCCAAGCCAGAGCCACGGCCCATGCCAGAGGGCGAATCGCCGGCCGGCCACTTCCCCCCCGCGCCGGACGGGAAGAGCTGACGGGGTGAGGTTCTCGCAGATGGGATGGAGATAGCACGGTGATCAAAAAGCGCGCGTGCGCAGGCAACGTCAACAAGGAAAACCGAGAGCCTAGCACCACTGTCCACGGATGCGGCGGCTTCGGTTTGTAAAATCCGATTATCCATGACCGCTTCTATCCCCCCCACAGTCGGCGTTGTCTGGGCAGATACTGCCCGCCATGCCGCTTTTGACGCCTGGCTGGCTCCGCTGGCCGGCCAGCACCAGCTGCTTCCCGCCACCCTGCGCCCCGCCTCGGCCGATGCCAGTTTCCGTCGCTATCTGCGCCTGGACCGCAGCGACGGCTCCAGCCTCATCGTCATGGACGCGCCGCCCGACAAGGAAGACTGCGTACCCTTTGCCAAGGTACAGGGCCTGATGGCGCAGGCCGGCCTGTGCGTGCCGCAAATCCTGGCCTGGGACAGGGCCAACGGCTTTATGCTGCTCAGCGACCTGGGCAGCCAGACCGTGATCGAAGCACTGCACCCCGAAAAGCCCCAGGATGCAGAGGCCTGGTACCGCTCTGCGGTAGAGGTTCTGCTGGACTGGCAACTGGCCTCCAAGGCCGGCAACGCGGGAGAACTCCCCGCGTACAACGAGGCCCTGCTGCGCCGCGAGCTGCAGCTGTTCCCCGACTGGTATATCGCCAAGCACCGCAACCTGGTGCTGGACGACAAGCAGCAGGCCGTGCTGACCAGGACCTTCGACCTGATCGTGGCCCACAACCTGCAGGCGCCCAGCGTCTACGTGCATCGCGACTTCATGATGCGCAACCTCATGCAGCCGGTCACGCCCGGAGCGCCGCTGGGCGTGCTGGACTTCCAGGATGCTGTCTACGGCCCCATCACCTACGACATCGCCAGCCTGATGCGTGACGCCTTCATCAGCTGGGAGGAGGACTTCGTCATCGACATCACCGTGCGCTACTGGGAAAAGGCCCGCAAGGCGGGCCTGGTGGGTGCCAAGAGCGCCAGCGGCTGGGGCGACGATTTCGGCGAGTTCTACCGCGGCGTGGAGTGGATGGGTCTGCAGCGCCACCTCAAGGTGGCCGGCATCTTCGCGCGCCTGACGCTGCGCGACGGCAAACCCAAATATCTGGCCGATACGCCGCGCTTCATCCACTACATCCGCTCCACCTGCAGCCGCTACCGCGAGCTGGCGCCCATGCTGCGCCTCGTCGACCAGATCGAAGGCATTCAAGCCCAGGTCGGCTACGCCTACGGAAGAATGTGAGCAACACCCCCTGAGCCGCTTTGCGGCGGGGCGGCCCTTGCTCGGTGTTTCTGGCTTGAGCCACGCCCCATTAAAGACTATTGCTATCTATTTCAAATGCCGCGCTATCACTGCCCCATTCCACTGCATATCGGCGCCGAGCTGGACCTGCCTGCAGGTGCTGCCCGCCATGTGCAAGTGCTGCGCCACCAGCCCGGCGACACCATCACCCTGTTCGAAGGCCAGACCGGCAACGGCTTTGCCGGCGGCGAGTTCCAGGCCACCATCACCCGCATGGGCCGCAGCGATGTGGGCGTGCGCGTCGACAGCCATAGCGCCGTGGAGCGCGAAGCGGCGTGTGCCGTGCATCTGGTGGTCGGCATGCCCGCCAACGAGCGCATGGACTGGCTGGTGGAAAAAGCCACCGAGCTGGGCGTGGCTAGCATCCAGCCCGTGATGGCCGCGCGCAGCGTGCTCAAGCTCAAGGGCGAGCGTGCTGACAAAAAAATCGAGCGCTGGCAGTCGATTGCCGTCTCGGCCTGCGAGCAATGCGGACGCAACCAGGTGCCCGTGATTCACGCGCCCCAGTCGCTGGCCGACTGGCTGCGCAGCCAGCAGGCGGCAGCGGCCGATGCGGCGCGTCTGGTGCTGTCGCTGCGCGAAGGCAATCAGCCGCTGCGTACCGCCGCCGGCGATGCCCAGGCAGTCTGGGTGTTGCATGGCCCCGAAGGGGGTCTGACCGCCCAGGAAGAAGACTGTGCCCTGGAGCAGGGCTGGAAACCTGCCAGCCTCGGCTCCCGCGTGCTGCGCGCTGAAACGGCATCTGTTGCCGCCCTGTCCCTGCTGGCCCTGGAGTAAATCAATGAGCAGCTGTCACCTCTCTCTGGCCAAGCCCGAGTTTTATCTGCAGAACTTTCGCGTGGAGGCCCCCGAGTCTCTGCCCGAGGCCGTGCTGACCCCCAGGCGCATGGGTCTCATCATCGTCAATGCAGCCGCCGAATCCTCTGCAACGCTTCTGGGGCGGGAGATTACCGCTTCCGAAGAAGGAGCAGCCCAGCCTCCCGTGGAGCGTGTGCTGGTGCCGGCCCAGTTCGGCCTGGTGCCGCACTGGGTCAAGTCCGCCTCGGACGGCCGGCTGCGCGCGCTCAAGCTGGTCAATGCCAAGATCGACAATCTGACCACGGGCACGGCGTTTCGCGATGCCTGGCTCAATGGCCAGCGCTGCATCATCCCCATGCAGTCCTTCCAGGTCGATGATCTGCGCCCCGGCAAGCCCCTGCCCACGCGCATCACCCGCGTGGACAACCAGCCCATGGGCGCGGCCGGCGTCTGGGCGCGCTGGGTTGGCGAGGATGGCGAAGTCATCATCAGCTATGCCCTCATCACCATCAATGCCAATGCCCATGCGCTGATGAACCGCTACGGCCATGCCGGCAACGACAAGGCCATGCCCGCCATCCTCAACGAAGGCGCATATGACGCCTGGCTCAATGCCAAGGTCAACAAGGCCAAGGAGTTTCTGCGCCCCTATCCCGCGGAAAAGCTGCGCGCCAACCCGGTGGAAAAAGGCCGCAAGCAACCTCCGCCGCTGTTCTGAGTGTCAGCGCGCCGGGAACTGCCGGCCCAGCCATTGCTGCAGGCAGGCGAACACCGGCGCCGCCAGTTCGGGGCTTTCATTGAAGATTTCGTGATAGGCCGTATCGAAGGCCTGGGCCTGCAGCACGGCCTGCGGCGCATGGTCGGCCAGCATCCGGCTGCCCGCCGGGTCCACCAGCTTGTCCTGGCCGCCCCATAGCAGCAGCGTGGGCACGCACCAGTTGCGCGCCTTGGCCTGCACACGCGGGCCCGCGTCGAGCATGTAGCGCGCCAGCCGCACGCTGATGTGGCCATGGTTGAGCACATCGGCGTCATAGGCCTTGGCCACGGCCGCGTCATGCGAGAGATCGCTGGAGCGCACGCCGTTGGGCACGCGCAGATTGGGCAGCAATCTGGGCAGGCTGCCCAGCAAGGCTTTCTGCAACCCCGACAGATACAGGGCCAGCGCCGGCGAGGACAGCACCAGTCCGTCCACATGCCGCAAACCCGCGGCCACAAAGTCGGCCGCCACCAGCCCCCCCAGGCTGTGCCCGAGCAAGACCAGAGGCTGCGATCTCGACTGGGCCGCATAGGTAGCGTCCAGCACGGTGGCCAGATCGTCCAGCAGTCTTGTATCGCTGCTCAAACCGCCGCGCGGACCGCCCGACAGGCCATGGCCGTAATGATCATAGGCCCGCACGGCAAAGCCCCAGGCATTGAGCCGGCGCGCCAGCATCTCGTAGCGCCCGCCATGCTCGCCCAGACCATGGACGATCAGCACCATGCCCCGGGCCCGGTATCCCGAGGGCACGGGCCAGTCGCGCACGCACAGCGACACGCCGTCCGGGGCGGCGAGGTGACTGATCTGCATTTCGGCCTGAGCGGCAGCATTCATAGGCGACTCCTGTTGCCGCCCGAGCATGCAGGCTAGGGGCCTGGTCCGTCAACCGGAGCTGGACGCCATTGACAACGCCGGCAGCGGTTTCATGCGGCCTCAGGCCGACTCTGCCTCGGCCTGTGCGCGCGCCATGGACGCAATCACCTCGGCCACCGAGGCCGTGAGCTTCTTCGCATAGGGCACATGGAGGAACTCGTTGGGGCCGTGGGCATTGCTCTTGGGGCCGAGCACGCCGCAGACCATCATCTGGGCCTTGGGGAAGCCCTTGCTGAGCATATTCATCAGCGGAATCGTGCCGCCCTGGCCGATATAGCCGCAGGACGCGCCGAAGTGGGCCTGGCTCGCGCCATTGAGCGCCTTCTCAAACCAGCTCTCCATGCCCGGCGCATTCCAGCCGCTGGAGCTCGACAGCCCCTCCCAGGTCACCTTGGCTTCGTAGGGTGCGTTGTCTTCCAACAGCGCCTTCATTTCCTGCACGCAGGCGGCCGCATCCACCAGCGGCGGCAGGCGCAGGCTGAGCTTGAAGGCCGTATAGGGCCGCAGCACATTGCCGGCGTTCTGCAGGCTGGGCATGCCGTCCACGCCGGTCACGCTGAGCGTGGGTTCCCAGGTGCGGCGCACCAGCGCCTCGACCGGGTCGGTCGTGGTCGGCAGCGAGACCCTGGCCGAGCCGCCGCAGTCGTAGTGCGCCCAGGGGAAGCGCGCATAGGCATCCTCGCCCAGAATGCCGGCCGTGGCGCGAATCTGCGCCAGACGATCGGCCGGTACCTCGCAGTGAAAGCTCTGGGGCAGCAGGCGGCCGCTCTTGCTGTCCTCGAGACGATCGAGCACCTGGCGCAGGATGCGGAACGACGAGGGCACCACGCCCGAGGCATCGCCCGAGTGCACGCCCTCGGTCAGTATCTGCACCTTGAGCGTGCCGCTGGCCATGCCGCGCAGGCTGGTGGTCAGCCACAGCTGGTCGTAGTTGCCGGCCCCGCTGTCGAGGCAGATCACCAGGCCCACATCGCCCAGACGCGATCGCAATGCGTCCACATAGGGCAGGAGGTCGGCCGAGCCGCTTTCCTCGCAGGTCTCGATAAGGCCCACGATGCGCGGATGGGCCACGTTCTGGCGCTTGAGCTCCTGAATCGCCGCCACGCTGGCATAGACCGCATAGCCGTCGTCGGCACCGCCGCGGCCATAGAGCTTGCCGTCCTCGTACTTGGGCGTCCAGGGTCCGAGATCACTGCGCCAGCCTTCGAACTCGGGCTGCTTGTCGAGGTGGCCGTACATCAGCACCGTGGGGCTGGTCGAGGCTTTCTCGGCCGTGCCGTCCACCTCGAAAAAGATCAGCGGCGTGCGGCCCGGCTGCTGGATCACCTCCAGCCTGAGCCCGGCCACTTTCTGCGCCTCCACCCAGGCCGCGGCATTGCGCAGCACGGTGGCGATATGGCCTTGCTGCTCCCAGTCGGGGGCAAACATGGGCGATTTGGCGGGGATGGTGATGTAGTGGGTCAGCTCGGGGACTATGCTGCTATCCCACTGCGCGCTGATGTGCTGCAGCGCGGCCTGCGGCTGCAGCGACTGTGCGGGAAGGCGTGCGTTCATGGTCGGCTCCTTGATGGCTGGGCAGCGGATCGGGCCGCCGCCATGCCCGCCATTTTGCGCCAAGGCCATTGGCTATGCCGCAAGCGCTGGCATGGAGCGCGGCGAACGATCAGCGCAGGGCGACGGCACCGCGCTCGAGCTGGAAGCGCGAGACCGCCTCCAGCAGACCCTGGGCCTGCTGCCGCAGGCCCTCGGCGGCGGCCGCGCTTTCTTCGACCAGGGCTGCGTTCTGCTGCGTGGCCTGGTCCATCTGGGTGATAGCCTCGCCCACCTGTGCCACGCCCGCGCTTTGCTCGCCGCTGGCGGCGCTGATCTCGCCCATGATGTCCGTCACGCGGCGGATGGCGCCGACGATTTCGGCCATGGTGCTGCCGGCCTGGTCGGCGAGAGCGCTGCCGCTTTCCACGCGCTCCACGCTGGCGCCGATCAGGTTCTTGATTTCCTTGGCGGCATCGGCGCTGCGCTGGGCCAGGGCCCGCACCTCGCTGGCCACCACGGCAAAGCCCCGGCCCTGCTCGCCGGCGCGCGCGGCCTCGACGGCCGCATTCAGCGCGAGGATATTGGTCTGGAAAGCGATGGAGTCGATGACGCCGATGATGTCCGCAATGCGGTGGCTGCTGTCGTTGATGCCCTGCATGGTCTCCACCACGCGCGCCACCACCGCACCGCCCTGCTGCGCCACCTGGGACGCGCTTTGCGCCAGCTGGTTGGCGGTCCGGGCGTTGTCGGCATTCTGGCGTACCGTGGCGTTGAGTTGCTCCATGCTGGCCGCGGTTTCCTCCAGCGCCGAAGCCTGGCTCTCCGTGCGCGCGGAGAGATCGGCATTGCCATGGGCGATCTCGCTGGACGCGTGGTGCATCTGCACCGATGCGCCCTGCACGCGCTGCACCAGTTCGCGCAGGGACTGGCGCATGCGTTGCAGCTCGGCCATCAGCCCCTCTGCGTTCTGCGGCCCGGCGCCATCGCTGAGATCCCCTTCGGCCACGCTGCGCAGGGCCTGGCGGGCCTCGGCGGGGTCTCCGCCCAGCTCGCGGCGCATGGTGCGCGCCATGACCCACAGCAGGGCCGCAGCGACCACCACGGCCAGCACGGCCAGGCCCGCGGCCCAGAGCTGCATGCGCCAGGCGGCCTGGCGCGTGGCTTCGTGCGAGGCCGCCGCGGCTTCGCGCGCGGCCTTCAGCTCATCGAGCAGGGCCGAACGCAGCTTGCGCCAAGCCAGGATTTCCTGGGACTTGAGCGCAGCGGCCGCCATGTCGCGGTCCTGCTTGGCCAGCGCCACCACCTTGTCCTGCGCATCGGACTGAGCCTGGCGCAAGCCCTGCATGCCGCTGACCGCGGCCTCCATGGCCGTGCCCTGCACCCGCCGGCGCACATTGTCATAGGCGGCGTCGAAGGCCTGCCGGGATTTGTGCAGGTTCTCCACGGCCTGCTGGTCCGCCGGGTCGAGCACGATGTTGCGCACCGCCTGGCCCGATTGCAGGCCCTGCGCATACAGCTCCTGCAGCTGGGTGACTACGGCCTGGTTGTTGTTCAGGTAGTCGTTGAAATCGGACTGGGTGCGCGTGAGGCCCCACTGGCTGCTGAGCAAGGCCAGCACGAACAAGACTGCAGGCACGGCCGTGCAAAGAATCAGACGAGAGCTAAAGCGCATGGGAGGGCAAGAAGCGGCATGCAGCAGGGCACGCGCCTTTGATACAGATCAAACAAGAGGGAGTGATTGATTATGTATCAATCACTTACAAATTTGTAGACTGTGCCGAGGAAGCCACGCGGCGGGCTGCGCCATTGAGCCTCTGTTTTCATAGCTGCTTGCGCTGTCAATTCCTGGACTTTGACGAAATCTCAACGCAAAGACAATGCAAATCTTGCGCTGACAGCTACTCTTTTAGAAGCATTTCTCAGGCGTGCTCAAAGTGGAACACCGCCGTCGTCGCCAGCAGATTGGGCAGGGAGCGCACCACCTTTCCGTCCTGCAGGCCGAAGGAGTCCAGAATGCGCAGCCGGTTCTTGGTCGCCAGCACCTCGAAATCCTTGTAGGTGCCAACGCGGATATTGGGCGTGTCATACCACTGGTAGGGCAGGCGGCGCGTGACCGGCATGCGCCCGCGCAACACGGACAGGCGGTTGTGCCAGTGCGCGAAATTGGGGAAGGCGACGATGCCGGCGCGGCCGATGCGCGCGGTCTCGCGCAGCATCACCTCGGCATTGCGCAGATGCTGCAGGGTGTCTATCTGCAGCACCACGTCGAAGCTGTTGTCGCCGAAGATGGCCAGACCGTCTTCCAGATTGAGCTGCAGCACGTTGACGCCACGGCGCGTGCAGGCCAGCACATTGGCGTCGTCCAGCTCCACGCCATAGCCGGTACAGCCGCGTTCGCGGATCAGGTGCGCCAGCAGCGCGCCGTCGCCGCAGCCCAGATCCAGCACGCGCGTGCCCTCGGGCACCAGTTGGGCAATGGCTTTCATGGTGGTCAGCTCGGTCATGCGGCTTCCTTCTCTGCAGTCAATTCTTCGGCAATGCCATCAAAATAGGAGCGCATCACGCCCATATAGCGGGGGTCTTCGAGCAAAAACGCATCGTGACCATGGGGCGCATCGATCTCGGCGTAGCTCACGTCGCGGTTGTTCTCCAGCAGCGACTTGACGATCTCGCGACTGCGCGCCGGCGCAAAGCGCCAGTCCGTCGTAAAGCTGACCAGCAGAAACTTGGCCTGGGCCCCGGCCAGTGCCTGGGTCAGATCACCGCCATGCATGCGGGCCGGGTCGAAGTAGTCTAGCGCGCGCGTGATCAGCAGATAGGTGTTGGCATCGAAGTAGCTGCTGAACTTCTCGCCCTGATAACGCAGATAGCTCTCGATCTGGAACTCCACCTCCTGCGTGCTGTACTTGAGATCCAGGCCGTCGCGCAGCTGGCGGCCGAACTTCTGGTTCATCACATCATCGGAGAGATAGGTGATGTGGCCGACCATGCGCGCGATGCGCAGGCCGCGCGCGGGCACCACGCCATGCTCGTAGAAATGGCCGCCGTTGAAGTCCGGATCAGTCACGATGGCACGGCGCGCCACTTCGTTGAAGGCAATGTTTTCGGCGTTCAGATTGGGGGCGCTGGCCACCACCACGGCATGGCCCATGCGCTGCGGATAACGCAGCGACCAGGACAGGGCCTGCATGCCGCCCAGGCTGCCGCCCAGCACGGCGGCAAGCTTGTGAATGCCCAGCCTATCGAGCAGCCGCGCCTGCGCATCCACCCAGTCTTCCACCGTCACCACGGGGAAATCCGCGCCATAGGGCTTGCCCGTAGCAGAGTTGGTGTGCATGGGGCCGGTAGAGCCGAAGCACGAGCCCAGATTGTTGATGCCGATGACGAAGAACTTGTTGGTATCCACGGGCTTGCCGGGACCGATCATGTTGTCCCACCAGCCCTCGCTTTTGGGCTGGCCCTCGTAACAGCCAGCCACATGGTGGGAGGCATTGAGCGCATGACAGACCACGATGGCATTGCTCTTGTCGGCATTGAGCTGGCCATAGGTCTCGAAGGCAAGGTCGTAATCGGCGATGGAGCCACCGCCCTGCAAGGGCAGCGCTTCATCGAAATGCATGGATTGCGGTGTGGCGATGAAGGACATACGAAAAAACCCGGCATCGCTAAAAACGAGGCCGGGTTCTCTGGTTTCGTCTTTAGCTGGATTTATAAAGCGCCCGCAAGCAGAAGCAAATCGGCGCGTTGAAAAGTGCAGTGTACTGCATCCACTGCGCGCGACCTCCAGCCACGGCAGTGAAGCAATCATGCCCTGAAAGCTCAGACCTTGGTCAGCAATGCCGCGATGCCCAGCACCAGGAAAACAAGTGCGCACACGCGGTGGATGGTCTTGATGGGCAGCTTCTGTGTGATCTTCTCGCCGAACCACACCACGGGAGCATTGGCCAGCATCATGCCCAGCGTGGTGCCGGCCACCACCCAGTAATACGACAGGGGATACTTGGCCGCCAGACCCACGGTGGCCAGCTGCGTCTTGTCGCCCATCTCGGCCAGGAAGAACAGCACCAGCGTCGTGCCGAGCACGCCCCAGCGGCCGGCATCGGCGCCGGCCTCGTCCTCATTGAGCTTGTCGGGAATCAGCATCCAGCCGGCCATGAGGATGAAGGAGATGCCCAGAATCCAGCGCAGCACATCCGGCCCCAGCACCGTGGTGATCCAGTTGCCCACCGCACCCGCGAGCGCGTGGTTGACCAGCGTGGCCGCAAAAATGCCGGCCACGATGGGCCAGGGCTTGCGGAACTTGGCCGCCAGGACCAGGGACAGGAGCTGGGTTTTGTCCCCCATCTCGGCCAGCGCGACGATGGAGGTGGAAATGAAAAAAGATTCCATGATGCAGGGAGAGGCCGGAGTTGCCAGAACGCATTGACCACGCACCGCTCCGGCCTATCTGTTCATAGGTTTGCTCGGTACGCAGTCAATGGTCTCGACCGGTCGTCCCGCGGTATTGCACCGCTGGCCGCATACGCCATAGATCGCGAGGATCCAAGTCTGTTGACGCATGCATCCGGCAGCTGGCTGCCGAACGGTCTACTCCCCAAAGACAGTAGGCCGCCATTCTAGCATTTAACCCCAGTAAGACAAAAGGATATTTGGATATTCCAAATGCTGCATTTCAGGGTAACTCCCATCCTGGCCATGTTGTTACAAACACGAAATTTGAGGTTTTCGTAATACGGACAAGCCGCTTGTGACTCATAATGGTTGAGTCTTTGTTTGGGAAGTCATTCCCGAACGGAGGCAAGTGCGTTTGCGTCTCTAATGTTGTCATCCAAGGCTGACTCCCTAGGGCTCCATCGCGTTTTCAAGTTTTTTCAGGAGTCCAGCATGGGCAACAAGCTTTACGTCGGCAATCTGCCGTACTCTTTCCGTGACAACGATCTGGAGCAAGCCTTCAGCGAATTCGGCACTGTGAACAGCGCCAAGGTGATGATGGAGCGCGACACCGGCCGCTCCAAGGGTTTCGGCTTTGTGGAAATGGGCAGCGATGCCGAAGCCCAGGCCGCAATCCAAGGCCTGCACGGTAAAAACCACGGTGGCCGCGACCTCGTGGTCAACGAAGCACGCCCCATGGAGCCCCGCCCTCCCCGCTCCGGCGGTTTTGGCGGCGGCTTCGGCGGCGGCCGTGAAGGTGGCTTCGGCGGTGGCCGCGGCGGCGACGGCGGCTATGGCCGTCGCAACAGCTATTAATTAGTTATTACTAATAGCAAAAAAGGATCTTCGGATCCTTTTTTTGTTGCTAAACGTTGTCAGCTCCGGTTTTGGAGCATTTATTTTTTCCATTGATCTGCCTCATAATCCCGCATTCGGGCATTCCCGTTCATCCGCTAACAGGTGTTTGGGGTTTGTGCATGTTATTGCGCAAGGGATTTGCTGCTGACAGCCTGAAGTCGGCCGCCATATTGAAAACATTGAGGAGCTAGGAGTTATTGATGGGCAATAAGCTGTATGTCGGCAACCTTCCTTACGGTGTGCGTGACAACGATCTGGAACAGGCATTCAGTCAGTTCGGCACTGTCGCCAGTGCGCGCGTCATGATGGAGCGCGATACCGGCCGTTCCAAGGGTTTCGGCTTTGTGGAAATGGCCAGCGAGGCCGAAGCCCAGGCCGCCATTGAGGGCATGAATGGCCAACCCCTGGGAGGCCGCAGCCTGGTGGTGAATGAGGCACGCCCCATGGAGCCCCGCCCGCCCCGCTCCGGCGGCTATGGCGGCGGTTTCCGCAGTGAAGGCGGCTACGGTGGCGGCAATCGCGAAGGCGGTTACGGCCGTGATGATCGCGAAAGCAGCGGTGGCGGCTATGGCCGTGGCGAGGGCGGCTTTCGCAGCCCCTATGGCTCCGGCCCCCGCCATGGCGGCCGTGGCGGTTATGGCGGCGGCAATAACCGCGGAGAATAAACCGCTCCCTCGGCTTCGATGCCGCAGTCAATAAAGGCGCCCCAAGGCGCCTTTATTTTCTTGATATGTTCAGAATCCCAATCCATCCCTGGGATGGCCGGCAGATTCAGCCCTTCCCCAAATGCCGCGGTTTTCTCGTACGTCCCGCGACCAGCCTATCCCAGACAAAGCCGGGCAGGCCGCGCATAAGGCGTCCGGCAATTGCCATCTGCCACGGAATAATCGCATAGCGCGCCTTGCGTTCAATCGCGCGATATGCACGCCGCGCGAATTCATCTGCGCTTAGCAGAAACGGCATGGCATAGGGATTATTTTGGGTCAGCGGAGTATCAACATAACCTGGTAATAAACTGACCACGGCCACTCCGGTGTTCTGCAATTCAATGCGCAGACTTTCGCAATAAGCAATCGCGCCGGCCTTGCTGGCGCAATATGCGGCATGTCCAGGCAAGCCACGAATACCGGCCACGCTGCATATACCGACCAAACGTCCCGAACCCCTTGCGCTCATGGGGGCAATAAAGGCTTGAAAACTGGCCGCCAGACCCATGGTGTTGCTGGCCAGCACCTGCTGCATGGCATCCAGGTCTTCTCGCCGCGAGGTATCCACGCCCCAGCTGATGCCGGCATTGGCGATCACGACGTCCGGCAGACTCTGGCGCTCGATACAGGCCCTGGCCGCATTGCAGGCGCTGTCGATCGAGGTCACGTCTGCCTCGTATACCGCATAGCGCTGCGCATCGAGCTGCAACGCTTGCGCCCATTGCTCCATGACCTGCGTACGCCTTGCCACCAGGGCCAGCGACCAGCCCTGCTGGTAATAGTGCCAGGCCATCGCCTGGCCTATGCCGCTGGAAGCTCCGGTGATGTAGACCAGAGGCGCCTTGGACGCTGCGCGAAGCTCGGCCACGGCTTAGCGAGGCTTGCTCGGCTGTATCAACCCCTTGACCCGCCCCTGCATTTGCAGGATCTGGTCAAGATGCTGGTACTGCATGCTGTCGCCGGTAAAGCGGTCATCGCCGCGCGTCATGACCACCGGCTGGTTGGTACTGACCCGCTCATCGTTGGGCCAGATCTGCAGAAACTCGCTTTCGATCTGCATGGCCGGCAAAGCCTTCTGATTGGCGCTTGCCGCCACCGGCTCGCGGGTGATGACCGCCTGGCCGAACATCTGGACCTCGGAGCCATCCGCATTGCTCAGGGCGCGCCGGGAATGTCCCACGGTTCTGCGGCCATCGGGCGTGATGCTAAGCATGCGCGGCTCGTCGATTTCCAGCGTATCCGTATCGGGGAAATGCTGGCCCGTGATGCCCGCCAACCGGGTCTTGAGTCGGCCGGAGGCTTCAAAGTTCTTGATCACGAAGTCCTTGAGGAAGTAGTCCGGATCATGCTGCAGCACTTTTTGCGGCCCGGAAACTATGGGCTTGGGCGCATTGCGCACCAGCCACCAGGTGCCCAGGGCCAGCAGCCCCATGATCAGCACGGGCAGATACAGCGAAGCCTTGTCACCCATGCGACGCCATTGCGCACTCATGATCCATACCCCGCAAGCAATGCCGCATAAGCGCCGTTGGCGGCCAGCAGCAGGTCGCACAGCTGCCGCACCGCACCCTCGCCGCCACATTTGCGGCTGACCCAGTCGGCTGCCTGCAGCACTTCCTCGTGCGCGTTGGCCGGCGCGGCCGCAAAGCAGCTGCGGCGCAGCATGGGCAGATCTGGCCAGTCGTCGCCCATGGCCGCGGCCTGCGCCCACGACAGGCCCAGCTCCGCCAGGATGGCCTCGGCCGCCGGTACCTTGTCCTCGGTGCCATAGCGCGCATGTTCTATGCCCAGCTGCTTCAGGCGCAAGCGCAGCGGCGCGGAATCGCGCCCCGTGACCACGGCCGGCGTGATACCGGCTTTTTGCAGCATTTTCAGGCCGTGTCCATCCAGCGTGTTGAAGCGCTTGAGCGACTCGCCATCGGCAGAAAAAAGCAGGCCGCCGTCGGTCAGCACGCCATCCACGTCCAAGAAGACCACGCGCACGCCCTGGGCCTTGAGCAAAAGCTGCGGATCCCATTGCTGGCTAGGTGTCAGAGCAGGTCTAGCCATCAGATCACCTTGGCGCGCATCAGGTCGCGGATATGCACCACCCCTTGCAGATGCTGCTGCTCATCGGCCACCAGCACCGCAGTAATGCCATGTTCTTCCATCATGCGTGCCGCCGCGACGGCCAGCAGGTCCGCCCTGATGGTGAGCGGGCGCTTGTGCATCACCTCCTGCGCGCTGCGCTCACGCAAATCCACGCCGGCCTCCACGCAGCGGCGCAGGTCGCCATCGGTAAAGATGCCCACCAGGGCCCCGGAGGCATCGACCACCGCCGAGCAGCCCAGGCCCTTGGCGCTCATCTCGCGCATCAGGTCCACGCAGCTCACCTCCTGCGCCACCTGCGGCACATCGGCGCCGCGGCGCATCACGTCCCTCACATGGGTCAGCAGCCGGCGCCCCAGGGCGCCGCCAGGGTGGGAACGCGCGAAGTCCTCGGCACCGAACCCGCGCGCATCCAGCAGCGCCACGGCCAGCGCATCGCCCATGGCCAGCTGGGCCGTGGTGCTGGCCGTCGGTGCCAGGTTCAGCGGGCAGGCTTCCTTGTCCACGCGGGTGTCCAGCACCCAGTCCGCATGCTTGGCCAGCGTGGATTGCAGACCGCCCGTCACGGCCACCAGGGGCACGCCCATGCGCTTGATCGCCGGCAGCACGCCCGTGAGCTCATCCGTTTCGCCGCTGTTGGACAAGGCCAGCACCAGATCATTGGCCGTAAGCATGCCCAAGTCCCCATGGCTGGCCTCGGCCGGATGCACAAAAAATGCGGGGGTGCCGGTCGATGCCAGCGTGGCCGCCACCTTGCGCCCCACATGCCCGCTTTTGCCCATGCCCATCACCACCACGCGCCCCGGCAGCTGCAGAATGCGCCCCACGACCTCGGTAAACGCGCCATTGAGCCGCCCAGACATGGAGCGCAAGGCATCTGCCTCGATATCCAGGGCCTCACGGGCCAGGCGCAAGGCCCGGTTTGCGTCTATCGAGGGCGAAATGGCGGCATCAGAATTCATTCCCTGATTTTAGCCAGCCCGCGCTTGCCGCCTCGCGGGCAACATCCCTTTTGCCCCCATATCCGGTGCGAGCTAATACACTGAGACTCCATCCCGAGATTCAAGCCCCACACATGCACAGCACCACCAGCGTCAATGACTATCTGCGCGCTCATATCCGCACCGTGCCCGACTGGCCCGCGCCCGGCGTGCAGTTTCGGGACATCACTCCGCTGCTGCAGGACCCAAAGGTCTTTCGCGTGATGACCGACGCGTTTGTCCACCGCTATATGGGCCGTGATCTGCGCCCCGATGTGGTCGCCGGCCTAGATGCGCGCGGCTTCATTCTGGGCGCCGTGATCGCCCACGAACTGAACATCGGATTTGTACCGATCCGCAAAAAAGGCAAGCTCCCCTTCACCACGGTGGAGGAAACCTATGAACTCGAATACGGCAGCGCCACGGTGGAGCTGCACACCGATGCCGTCAAACCCGGCGACCGCGTGCTGCTGATCGATGACCTGATAGCCACCGGTGGCACCATGATGGCGGGCAAAAAGCTGCTGGAAAAGCTGGGCGCCACCGTGGTGGAAGGCGCCGCCATCGTGGACCTGCCCGAACTGGGCGGCTCCAAGCATCTCAAGGACAGCGGCCTGCCCCTGTTCACCCTGGTGGACTTTGCCGGGCATTAAGCCCGCAAGATGGCGAGCGGCCTAACGCAGCTCGCCATACTGGGTCACGCCCAGCGAGCCCAGGCCCGAAACTGCGAAATCGCCACTTTCCTCGGTGCCGGAACCCGGGCCCAGCAGCGGGCCTTTGCCGGTCCGGACCGCCCCCTGAGCCGCACTCCCGCCATGCGCCGCGGCAGCCACGGCCTGCTTGAAAGCATCCATTTCCAGAGCGTCTATGGGCTCAAACTCCTTGCCGCCGGGCGCCGTGGGCCGGGCCTGAGGATGGGCCACGGCGGCCGGTGCCACAAAGGCCTGGGCGGGCACGGCCGCTGCCGCATGGATCTGCCCGTTGACGCGCCAGTACACCGCATGGACCGCGGCACCCATGCGTGCACGCGCCAGCTCGGCGATCAGCGCTTCTATATTTCTTTGCTGTGCGGCATCTGCCGCATAGGCCGGCGCCAGGTCCACCATCACGACAAAGCGCTGGCCGCTGCTGTCCAGCGACAGCACCTTGAACTTGTAGCCAGCCGACAGAATGCCGACCCGGACCATGATTTCCCGCACGATGGCGTAGAGCTGCTCACGCCGACCCGAGCGCTGCTCACGCAGCGACTGGCGTGCAGTGCCTGCATCTTCCTCGTGACGGGCATTCCGGTGACTTCCTGTCGTTTCCGGACCGCCGTTGTGACGCGGTGAGCGAGAAAACCATCGGAGCAGGGACATGGACACACTCTGTTAAGCGAAATTTACAACACGACACATTCTGCCCTTCAACCGACGCGCCGCGCCGGTTTTGCCAAAAAAATCGCCGCTCCCAGGGCAGATAGCAAAGGCAAATGTGAGCAAAAACACCACATGTTTTGCCCCGTGTTACAACACCTCAGGTGCTGGCGACGCGGCGGCGGCTGTCGCTGGAGCGGCGCGCCAGCACCTGTCCGGCCATGGTGACCAGGGCCAGGCCCAGAGCGGGCTGGCGATTGGCCAGCTCCGAAAAACGCAGCGCGGTCAGGCACCAGAGGCGGCTGGAAGCGGCCGCCTGTACCGTGGCCCGGCGCGGGCGGTGGGCAAAGAAAGCCCCTTCGCCCACGATGGAGCCAGGCCCCACCAGCGCCAGACGGATGCGTTCCTTGGCATCCTGATAATGCACGCTCAAGGAACCGGTCTCGACCATGTACAGATTGCGGTCCAGCGCACCTTCGGCAAACAGCACCTCGCTGCTGGCCAGATTGACCTGCACCAGATAAGGCGCGAGCAGCTCCCACTGAGCGGCGGAAAGCACGTTTTGCGCGGTATCGGAGGCAACGGACGAGGTCATCGCCTGGATCAGCGCCGACAAATCCTGAGGTGTTGAAGCAGACATAAGCAGCTAAAGAGACGCAGCCGCGGTCTGGGGCACCGAATCTGTCGGAGTCCCAGCCCTGCAGGCCGAACATTTGAAGAACAGAGGTCAGCGATACGCATCGCTGCGACGCAGCATGCTAAGCGACTCCGAGCGTCTCGCCAATCATCTGCGCGGCCCGCGGCAGCGCCTCTGCAGGAAAAATACCGTGGGCCGGCTCCAACCGGGAATAAAAAAGGATCGGCGAACCGATCCTTTTTTGATAGCTAACTACGTTTGCCAGATAAAGGCAAACGCGGATGTGACCAAATCAGCCGTTGGCGCGCTGCTGCAGAATCTCAAAGGCCGGCAGGGTCTTGCCTTCCAGCACTTCGAGGAAAGCACCGCCGCCCGTGGAGATGTAACCAACCTTGTCTTCAATGCCGTACTTGGCGATGGCGGCCAGAGTGTCGCCGCCGCCGGCGATGCTGAAGGCTGGCGATTCGGCAATGGCGGCCGCAATGGTCCTGGTGCCGCCCGCGAACTGGTCGAACTCGAAAACGCCTACGGGGCCGTTCCAGACGATGGTGCCGGCCTGCTTGAGCTGGGCCGCCAGCTTGGCTGCGGTTTCGGGGCCGATGTCGAGAATCATGTCGTCGTCTTCGACTTCGGAGGCCTTCTTCACGGTGGCGGGTGCGTCGGCGGCAAAGGTCTTGGCGGTCACCACATCGGTAGGGATGGGCACTTCGGCGCCGCGAGCGGCCATGGCCTCGATCACGGCCTTGGCTTCGCCGACCAGATCGGCCTCGGCCAGGCTCTTGCCGATCTTCAGACCCGCGGCCAGCATGAAGGTGTTGGCAATACCGCCGCCCACAATCAGCTGGTCCACGTTCTTGGCCAGCGATTGCAGAATCGTCAGCTTGGTCGAGACCTTGGAGCCGGCCACGATGGCGGCCAGGGGACGTGCAGGCGCTGCCAGGGCCTTGGTGATGGCATCGATCTCGGCCGACAGCAGCGGGCCCGCGCAGGCGATGGGAGCGAACTGGGCGATGCCGTAGGTCGTGCCTTCGGCGCGGTGGGCCGTGCCGAAAGCGTCATTCACGAAGATGTCGCACAGCTTGGCCATTTTCTGGGCCAGCTCGGGCTTGTTCTTCTTCTCGCCCACGTTCACACGGCAGTTCTCCAGCAGCACGACCTGGCCGGCAGCGACCTGCACACCGTCCACCCAGTTGGCGACCAGAGGCACCTCGCGGCCCAGCAGCTCCGACAGGCGCTTGGCCACGGGGGCCAGCGAGTCAGCGGGCTTGAACTCGCCCTCGGTGGGACGACCCAGATGGCTGGTGACCATCACGGCGGCGCCGGCCTGCAAAGCCATCTCGATCGCGGGCACGGAAGCGCGCACCCGCGTGTCTTCGGTGATTTCACCGGCATCGTTCAGCGGCACGTTGAGGTCGGCACGGATGAAAACACGCTTGCCCTGGGCTTTGCCCTGGGCGCACAGGTCGGAGAAGCGGATGATGTTCATGCAGCAAAAAAGCGACCCAGAAGTCGCCCGTACAAAGATTGGAAAGGTGAAAAATCTGGCCCATTTTAGGGCGACCGACGCCGGCAAGGTGTGCTTTTACCTGCTTACTCGACTCAAAAACAGGAGCATCACTCGCATGCTGTAACTGGGTTTCAGCCGAGTCTCATGCAACAAATAGCAAAACAGGAGCGCTCAGCTCCTGTCATGGCTTGCGCTAGAGCTACCAGCCCAGTCCGATGTGCAACGGCAGATAGATCAGCATGCCCAGGGCAATGGTGCCCAGAATGCTGCGCTTGTAAAAAAAGTACACCACCGCCGCCACCAGGGCCGGCAGGCGCGCATCGGCCAAGGTCTGGATCAGCCGGCCGTTGCTCATCACGATCTCGGGAGCGATCACCGCCGCCAGCGCCGCCAGCGGCGCGTATTTGAGGCCGCGCTTGAGCCAGCTGGGCAGCGGCAGCTCCTGCTTGGGAAGCATGAAGAAGGCACGGGTGATCACGGTGATCAGCGCCAGCCCGATACAGGTCACGATGACCCAGAAACCGCTCATGACCGGCCCTCCTTGCTATCGGCCTCGGCCGCCGGCAGCCGGCGCGCCTGTTTCTGCAGTTGCTCGGTCATCAGGCCTGCGGCCACGGCCGCCGCAATCGCCACCAGGATATTGAGCTTGAGCGGCAACGCAAACGCGGCCACGGCCGCGGTACAGGCAACGATGGACGCCACCCAGGTGGCCCGGTCCTTGAGCATGGACAGCAGCACGCCCAGCAGCGCCAGCACCCCGGCAAAACCCAGGCCCCAGGACAGGGGAATCTGGTCGGCCAGGAAAATTCCCAGCGTGGACGGAATCTGCCAGGCCAGCCAGTTGGTCAGCGCCGCGCCCCAGAAATAGGGCAGCTGCTCGGCCTGAGGCTTGGGCTCGGGGTAGCGGCGCATGAAGTTCACGAAGATCACGTCGCCGCTGAAGTACGCCACGGCCAGGCGATGGCGCAGGCTCAGGCGCGCAAAATAGCTGCGCCACATGCTGGACAGGATCACAAAGCGCAGGTTCACGCAGATGGCCGTGAACCACACCACCCACAGCGGTGCACCCACGGTCATCAGCGGCAGCACGGCCAGCTGGGCGCTGCCCGCATAGACGGTGAGACCCATGAACAGCGCCAGGGGCACGGACAGGCCGCTCTTGACCATGGCCACCCCGGTGACCAGCCCCCAGGCCGCAATGCCCAGGGCCGTGCCCGCCATTTCCCCGGAACCGGTGCGGAAGAACGGGTCTGTGGCTATCGATCTTGCGCGCTGGCTCAGCGTTGCCGCGGTCTCGCTCATGCCCCCGCGGGCTCCCCGCCCAGCACGGCGCCAGCAGGCAGCTCGAAACCGCGCAGAAAGTCTGCCGCCGCCAGACGTTTGCCGCCCGCACGCTGCAGCAACGTCATCTTCAGCACGCCCGAGCCGCAGGCCACGCACACTCCGTGCGCATCGGCAGACAGCACCGTGCCCGCGGCCCCGGAACCGGCTTCGGCCGCAGCCTCCCAGACCTTGATGGTTTCGCCGCCCAGGGTGGTCGCGCCGCCGGGAAAGGGGTTGAAGGCACGCAGGCGGCGCGCAATGACTTCGGCGCTTTCGCTCCAGTCGATCAGGCTTTCGGCCTTCTCGATCTTGTGGGCATAGTTCACGCCCTCTGCGGGCTGGGGCGTGCTCCTCAGGCCGCCACAAGCCGCCATCTCCAAGGCCTCGACGATCAGGCGGCCGCCCAGCGCGGCCAGTTTGTCCTGCAGGCTGGCCGTGGTGTCGTCGGCGGCAATCGGCAAACGCTCGATCACGCACATATCGCCGGTGTCCAGACCCGCATCCATCTGCATGATGGTCACGCCGGTCTCGGCGTCGCCGGCCTCGATGGCGCGGTGAATCGGCGCCGCACCGCGCCAGCGCGGCAGCAGGCTGGCGTGGATGTTCAGACAGCCCAGGCGCGGCGTGTCCAGCACCCATTGCGGCAGGATCAGGCCGTAGGCGGCCACCACCATCACATCGGCCTGAGCGGCCTCGATCGCGGCCTTGGCGGCCTCCGCCTGCTCCGGATATTTGCCATCCAGACGCAGGCTCATGGGCTGGGCCACGGCAATGCCGTGCTCAAGCGCGCACTGCTTGACGGGAGAAGCCTGCAGCTTCATGCCGCGGCCCGCGGGGCGGTCGGGCTGGGTCAGCACCAGCGGCACGGTAAAGCCCGCGGCCAGCAAACGTTCCAAGGCCACGCGCGCAAATTCGGGCGTGCCGGCAAAAATGACTTTCATGCTTTGCAAAGAAAATGTCTATCTCTCAATGACTCAGCGCGACCTGTGAAACAGGCACGGCCCGAGCGAGAGACGGCCGGCAAGGGCCGCCCCGCAGCAAAGGCCGTCGTCCCCCTTCCAGGGGAAGCCGCGCAGCGGCTCAGGGGGTCGTCATCTCCGCGAATCGCGCAGATACATGCTCTCGTCGGTAAACATGACCTTCTGCACCACGCCCTGCGGGTCTATATGCACATGGGCGCGCCGCGCAAAGGTATTGTCCATAAAACGGTAGGTCCAGATGTCGCCATTGAAGCTGTAGACCCTCTCGACCTTTGCCGGCGGCCCGAACTCGCGGTACACGCTGTCCTTGGTGTCCACACCATTGCGCAGAGCAATAAAGTGGGCGGTATCCAGCACCTGCTCCACACGCACCAGGCGATGCTGGGCGTCGAAGTCCATATGGTAGACCTGCTGGCCCGCAGGCTGCTGGCTGTAGATCAGGCGCGTGCCGCCGTCCGGCAAGGGCACGACCTCGGTGGGCTTGCCCATGCCTTTCTCCACCTCGGCCTGGGGCATGCCCGGCTTCTGCCACTGGGGCACCATGCAGCCCGCCAGCCCTATTGCCAGCAGACTTGCGGCAAGCAGTGTTTTCGGGCGGCTGCTGTGCATGATGACGCTCCTTTCAAGCCTTGGTGGCTTGCTTCTGGGCCTTGATCAGCTTGGTCTTGATGCGGTTGCGCTTGAGCGGGGACAGGTATTCGACAAACACCTTGCCCACCAGGTGGTCCATCTCGTGCTGCATGCAGATGGCCAGCAGCCCTTCGCCTTCGATCTCGCGGCTCAGCCCGTTTTCGTCCAGCGCCTTGACCTTGACGGAGACGGAGCGCTCCACACCGTCATAAATGCCGGGCACGGACAGGCAGCCTTCATCGCCGATCTGCTTTTCTTCGCTGGCCCAGGTGATCTCGGGATTGATCAGCACCAGAGGCTGATTGCGCTCCTCGGACACATCGATCACGATCACGCGCTCATGCGCGTCGACCTGCGTGGCGGCCAGGCCAATGCCCTGGGCGTCGTACATGGTCTCGAACATGTTTTTCACCAGGGTCTGGATGCGCTCATCCACCTGCGCCACGGGCTGGGCGATCTTGTGAAGACGGGGATCTGGGTAGCAGAGGATGGGAAGGATGGCCATGGTTTATCGGTAAATCTGTAGTTATTGTCCCAATTTTTGCGCCAAAACGCTTGGTCCGTCCCCAATAAACGTTGATCTATCAAGGCCTTGCATCGAGAATTTGCGCACTTTTGTAAGACTTGTACGGCTGGTTATGCCAAGATCGGCCACAGCGCAGCGACGAGAGGGACGCTGCAGCACAGATTCCCGCAAGAAGGATTTTCATGACCGCATTTGCCACAGCACGTGCCTGGAGCCTAGGTGCCACTCTGGTCGCCGCCCTGACCTCGGTCTATGCCCAGAGCTACCCCGTGACTGCCACCCAGCGCTCCACCGCACAGCAAGTGGCCCAGCAAGGCATCCCCGAGAACGAACTCACGTCCAGCGCGCCGGCGCAGTACACCGTCAAGCGCGGGGACACGCTGTGGGGCATCTCGGGCCTGTATCTGCGCCAGCCCTGGCGCTGGCCCGAGCTGTGGGGCATGAATCTGTCCAGCATCGCCAACCCACACCTGATCTACCCCGGCCAGGTGCTGTATCTGGTGCGCAGCAACGGCTATGCACGCCTGTCCACCACGGCGCCCGGCGGCGAGCCCGGCGTGGTGCGCCTGTCGCCCCAGACCCGCGAGTCCTCGCTGTCCGAACTGGCTCTGCCCACGCTGCCGCCACACCTTATCGAGCCCTTCCTGGCCGAACCCCTGGTGGTGGACGTCAAAACGCTGGAGCAGGCGCCGCGCATCATCGCCACTCAGGACCAGCGCGTGCTCATGGCCAATGGCGACCGCGCCTACGTGCGCAGCTCGGGTGGTCCGGTGCTGGAAGCCGGCGCCGGCAAGCCCAGCAGCTACCGCCTCTTCCGCGATGCGGTGGCACTCAAGGACCCCGTCACGGGCGAGGTTCTGGGCTACGAGGCCAAATACCTGGGCAGCGCCAATGTGATCCAGGGGGAAACATTGGTCGAGGCCGAAGGCGGCAAACTGGTCCAGGCTGCTCCCGGCACCATCAGCATCACCCGGTCCAAGAACGAGATCAAGGCCGGCGACCGCCTGCTGCCCTCGCCCGCTCAGCAATACCTGAGCTATATGCCCCATGCGCCGCGCAGCCCCGTCAACGCTGCCGTGGTGTCCATCTATGGCGATGCCGCCGTGCTCTACGCGGCCCAGAACCAGGTGATTGCCATCAACAAGGGCGAACGGGACGGCATGGAAATCGGCACCGTGCTGGAACTGGTCAGCAAGGGTGCGCGCATTGTGGACAAGACCAGCCCCACGCGTGACGTGGTGAAGCTGCCCGACGAGTTCAACGGCTATGCCATGGTCTTCAAGGTGTTCGACCGGGTCTCCTATGTGCTCGTCACCTCCACCAACCGTGGAGTGAGGGTCGGCGACGGCCTGCAGGCGCCGCAGGCGCGCTGAAACGGGCGCGCTCATGGTGCAGTCTGCCACGCAGGATTTCCACCATGACGCCGAGTCCATGGCCTGGCTGCGCCTGCTGCTGACGCCGGGTCTGGGCCGCAGCGCGGCGCGGCGCCTGCTGGCCAGGGCCGGCGGCGCACAGCAGATATGGCAGCTGCCGGCCGCCGCCTGGCGCGAATGCGCCACCGAAGCGCAGGCCCAGGCCCTGGCGGCCCTGCCTCCCGACTGGCAACGCCACAGCGATGCTCTCGGGCGCTGGCTGGCAGAACCAGCCCCGGGCACCGCCCATGCCCTCGTGCCGCTGGGCCACCCGCAATATCCGCCAGCCCTGCTGGAGACCGCCGATCCGCCACTGCTGCTGTTTGTGCAAGGGCCCGAGGCGCTGCTGGCCTCGGACCTGGCCTGGTTCCCCTACCCCAACACGCTGGCCATGGTAGGCAGCCGCAACCCCTCGGCCCAAGGCCGCATCAATGCCAAAGAGATGGCTCGGGCCCTGGCCGAGCAGGGGCTGTGCATAGTCTCGGGCCTGGCGCTAGGCATCGACGCGGCGGCGCATGAAGGCGCGCTCCAGGCCGCTGGCGACGGACTCCGGCCCAACACCATTGCCGTCGTGGGCACGGGGCTGGATCAGGTTTATCCGCGCGCGCACCTGGCACTTGCGAGGCAGATTGCACTGCATGGTCTGGTGGTCAGCGAATACCCGCTGGGCAGCGAGCCTCTGCCCCGCCACTTTCCGCAGCGCAACCGCATCATCTCGGGCCTGTCGCAAGGCACGCTGGTGGTAGAGGCCGCGCTACAGTCCGGCTCGCTGATCACGGCGCGCCTGGCCGGCGAGCAGGGCCGCGAGGTCTTTGCCATCCCCGGCTCCATTCATGCGCCGCAGTCCAGGGGCTGCCACGCGCTGCTGCGCCAGGGCGCCAAGCTGGTGGAGACGGCCGCCGATGTGCTGGAAGAGCTTCAAGGTCTTCAACCGCCGGCGACCCATGCGGATCCTGCGTCGGAAACCATCAAAAACAAGATGACCCGCGAGGAGCCGGCTCTGCTGCAGACCCTGGGCTACGATCCCCAGTCGCTGGACACGCTGATCGCGCTCACGGGCTGGGACGCGGCTCATCTGCAGGCACAGCTGATGGAGCTGGAGCTTGACGGCCAGGTGGCCCGCCTACCTGGCGGCATGTACCAACGCCTGGTGCGCGGCTGAATAAGCCATTTGGGCCATGACCCTTGAATCTGGCGCGGTCCAAGCCAGAGGCGCCAAGCAAGAGCCGTCTCGCGGCGGGGCCGCCCCGGCGAAGGCGCCGGCCCCTTCCCTAGCGCTCAGCGCGTAGAGAAAGCGGCTCAGGGGATTAGCTCAATCTCTCGGGATTCGCCTGGATCTTCTGCAGCGCATCGCGCGTGGCGCGCACCGTGAGCGCTTCCTCGTCATGCACGGCCAGCAGGCCGGCTTGCAGATAGGCGGCCATGCGCTGCAGCTGCAGCAGATAGCAATGCCCGTCCAGCGAGGCGAACAGATGCAACTGCTTGCGGCGGCTGCGCCACACATATTGCACCTGCATGCGCGCGCCGTTGTGGTCCAGCGTGAACCAGCGGCCGGTTTCCAGCGCTTCGGCCCACTCCAGCATGGCGGGATCCACGGGCGCATCCGTGTTGGGGATGACCTGCAGATCGGCGGCATCCACCCCCAGCATCATCTCTATGCTTTCGCTGGACAGAGGCATATCGTCGAGCTTGCCGTCGTCGCTGATGTATTTCTCCAGCTCCGAGAGGCGCTTGGCCATGGCCTCCATGCGCTCCGGCGGAATGGCCGCCGTCTTGGAGACAAAGGCCTCGGCCAGGGTGTCGGTGAGCTTTTTGATCTGCGCCGACTGTTCCTCGCCCGTCACGCCGACCAGCTCCAGCCCCTCGCGCAAGGTCTGCAGCAAGGTCGGCAGCCCCTGGATGACGCGGGCGCGTTCCTGGCGCGAGGGCTTGGCGCTGGCGGACCAGACCAGCTCGCCGGCCGCCTGCTTGAAGCGCATGGCGCGCGCGTTCCTGGCCCCATAGCGCACGGCGGCCATGGCCAGCACATCGGCCCAGGACTTGAACAGAAAGTCCCGCACCTCCTCGCGCACCGGCATGTCGGCCAGCATATTGCGCAGCTCTATGGTGTACTGGATGGCCAGGGTTTCCTTTTGCTCCACCTGCTGGGCCACGCTGCTGATCTTGGCCGTGGACTGGTTCTGCGTCAGGTGCTTGCTCAGAAACTCCTCGAACTCGCGCAGCACCAGCGCAAAGACCTTCTGCCCGGTCTCGGGATACTGCTCTATCACCTGTACCACGCGGCGCACCTCGGCCTCCAGTGCATTGCCGTTGATGCTGCTGGCATCAAAGCCCATGACGCAGGAGCCCATGCGGTCGATCAGCTTGCGCGCCGGGTGGTTGAGGTCGCTGAAGAACTGCGGCTCGGCCAAGGCCACGCGCAGCACGGGCACTTGCAGACGCGCGAACCAGACGCGGATGGAAGGCGGCAGCCGGTCCTCCGAGAGAATGCTCTGGAACATCAGCGCCACCACTTCGATGGTGGCCTTTTCGCCCTTGGTTTCGGCCTTCTGCTTCCAGTCGGCCGAGCGCTCGCGCACCAGATTGACCAGTTGGCCCAGGGCCGCCGGGCTGTAATCCACGGCCGGCAACGCCGTGGCCGCGGCAAACTGGTACTGGGTATTGAACTGGGTCGCCGCCAGCTGCTGTGCTCCTGCAGGGCCTGGGCCAGCGCCGCCGAGGCCGGCGGCATGGGCGCGGCCGGCACGCCGGGCAGCAGGCCCGGAATGCCGATGGCGGGCTGGCTCAGCAGCTGGCGCAGCTGGTTCATGGCGTCCAGCGCGCGATGGCGCGCCCGCGCCAGCATGCTCACGCCCAAATTGGCCGCGGCCTGAGGCGCACCGCCGGCCATGGGCGGCTGCGCCCCGGTGCGCGGCCAGCCGCGGGTGGAAAGACCCGACTGCCCGTAGCCGCTATAGCCGCTGTGCTGATCCAGGTGCATGGACGCCGAAGCCGGACCGGCCTCGGTGCGCCGCACCCGCAGCGGCGCATCCTGGGCCTTGCTCACGCCCTTGGCATCCAGCAGCTTGTGCAAGATCTCGTATTCGGCTGCCAGCAGAGGCGCCAGCGCATTCTGCAGGGGCTCGACCACGCGCAGCAGATGCGCACGCTCCATGCCGCAGCTCACCCACTGTTCCACCAGGTGCAGGCAGACGCTCTCGGTGCGGAACAGGTCCTGCGCAGGCAGTTCCTGGCCTTCCAGCGCCTGCATGCGCAGGCGCATGGCCTCGAAGCCGGGCTGCAAGGACTCGCCCATGGCCAGAGCCATGCGCGAAGCCAGTATCTTGTTCTCGACCACATCGTCGCTCAACAGCTCGAAGGTCAGCGGCGCCGCACTGCTGCTTCCTCCCGATGCGAGCGGCGGCTTGCGCGCCGCCTGCTGCAGGGCCTGGGTGCCGGCCTGCAACCAAGCCGCCCGGTGTTCCTGAAAGCCCGTCCAGGCCTCGTGCCAGCCCTGCATTTCCTTTTGCGTGGAAACGGTGCCGCTCTGGCTGGAGAGAAATTCGTCCAGCTGCTGGGCAATCTTGGGCAGACCCTGACAAATGCCATGGGCCCAACGCAAACGCGCCTGCCAGCCCAGCTGTTGCTGGGCCGCAGGCGCTAAGGAGGAAGACTGCGACGGAGTCATTTCCCGAGTTTAAATCGGCCGGAGGCCGGCAGGCGGCACGGCCGGAAAACTTAAACCACGGCTCCGGCGTTCGGATCGTTGGGGTCTTGCGACGCCTTGTTGGGCGCCTTGACCAGATCCTCGCGCTTGACGCCCAGCCACATGGCGATGGCGGCCGCCACGAACACCGAGGAGTAGATGCCGAACAAAATGCCGATGGTCAGTGCCAGCGCGAAGTAGTGCAGACTGGGGCCGCCGAAGAAGAACATCGACAGCACCATGGCTTCGGTGGAGGCGTGGGTGATGATGGTGCGGCTCATCGTCGAGGTGATGGCGTGGTCGATCACCTCATGTGTGTTGAGCTTGCGGAACTTGCGGAAGGCTTCACGGATACGGTCGAAGATCACGACCGACTCGTTGACCGAGTAGCCGAGCACGGCCAGCACGCCGGCCAGCACCGACAGCGAGAACTCCCACTGGAAGAAGGCGAAGAAGCCCAGGATGATGATCACGTCGTGCAGGTTGGCGATGATGGCCGCGACACCGAACTTCCACTCGAAGCGGAAGGCCAGGTAGATCACGATGCCCAGCACCACGAAGCCCAGGGCCATGAGGCCGTTGTGCATGAGTTCGTCGCCCACCTGCGGTCCCACGAACTCGGTGCGGCGCAGCGTCACCTCGGGGTCCTCGGCCTTGAGCGATGCAAGCACCTGCTCACTTTGCTGAGCCGAGGTCACACCTTTTTGCACCGGCAGACGCACCATCACGTCCTTGGAGGTGCCGAAGTTCTGCACGATCACATCGGCATAGCCGAGCTTGGAGATGCTCTCGCGCACCTTGCCGATGTCAGCGGGCTGGGTGTAGGCCACTTCCATGACCGTGCCGCCCGTGAACTCCACCGACAGATGCAGGCCGCGCGAGAACAGGAAGAAGACGGCCAGCGCAAAGGTGATGAAGGAGATCGCGTTGAAAACCAACGCGTACTTCATGAACGGGATGTCTTTTTTGATGCGGAAAAATTCCATGCTCTTTTCCCCTTATTCGCCGACGCGGCGGCTGGCCACGGAGCGCAGATCGGAGCCCTCGGGCTTCCAGACCTGACCGATGGCCAGGCTCTTGAGCTTTTTGCGCCCGCCGTACCAGAGGTTGACCAGGCCGCGCGAGAAGAACACGGCCGAGAACATGCTGGTCAGAATGCCTATGCAGTGCACCACGGCAAAGCCGCGCACCACGCCCGAGCCGAAGGCCAGCAGGGCCAGGCCCGCGATCAGCGTGGTCACGTTGGAGTCCAGAATCGTGTGCCAGGCATGCTCGTAGCCCGCATGGATGGCGGCCTGCGGCGATGCACCGGCGCGCAGTTCCTCGCGGATGCGCTCGTTGATCAGCACGTTGGAGTCGATGGCCACGCCTAAAGCGAGCGCCATGGCGGCGATGCCGGGCAGGGTCAGCGTGGCCTGCAGCATGGACAGGATGGCCAGCAGCAGCAGCACGTTCACGCCCAGGGCGATGGTCGAGATCACGCCGAACACCATGTAGTAGATGCACATGAAGACGGCAATCGCCACCATGCCCCAGACCACGGAGTGAATGCCGCGGTTGATGTTGTCGGCGCCCAGGCTGGGGCCGATGGTGTATTCCTCGATGATCTCCATGGGCGCGGCCAGCGAGCCGGCGCGCAACAGCAGGGCCGTGTCGTTGGCTTCCATGGTGGTCATGCGGCCCGAGATCTGCACGCGACCGCCGCCGATCTCGGAGCGGATCACGGGCGCCGTCACCACCTCACCCTTGCCCTTTTCGAACAGGATGATGGCCATGCGCTTGCCCACGTTCTCGCGCGTCACGTCCTTGAAGATGCGCGAGCCCTTGGCGTCCAGCGTCAGATTGACGGTGGGCTCCTGGGTCTGGCTGTCGAAGCCGGGCTGGGCATCGGTCAGGTTCTCGCCGGTCAGCGTGACCTGTTTCTGCACGATGACGGTCTGGCCGTTGCGGTCCAGGTATTTTTCCGAACCCAGGGGCACGGGACCCGAGCCCAGCTCGGCGGCGCGCGCCTCGGCCGACTCGTCGACCATGCGCACTTCCAGCGTGGCCGTGCGGCCCAGGATGTCCTTGGCCTTGGCCGTGTCCTGCACGCCGGGCAGCTGCACCACGATGCGGTCCAGGCCTTGCTGCTGGATCACGGGTTCGGCCACGCCGAGTTCGTTGATACGGTTGTGCAGCGTGATGATGTTCTGCTTGAGCGCCTGCTCCTGCACCTTGCGCAGGGCCTCGGGCTTGATCGAGGCCTGCAGCGTGAAGCCCGTGCCGTCGGGAGACGAAGTGGTCACCAGGTCGGGGAACTGGTCGGCGATCAGATTGCGCGCGGCCGTCAGCGTGGCTTCGTCGCGCACGCGGATGTTGACATTGTTGCCGTCGCGGCTGATGCCGCCGTGGCGGATGTTCTTGTCGCGCATGGTGGTGCGCAGATCGCCGGCGTAGCTGTCGGCCTTCTTGGTCAGGGCCGCAGCCATGTCCACCTGCAGCATGAAGTGCACGCCGCCGCGCAGGTCCAGGCCCAGGTACATGGGCTTGGCGCCGACGGCCGTGAGCCAGTCAGGCGAGCGCGACACCAGGTTCAGCGCCACGATGTAGCCGGGATCCGTGGGGTCGCTGATCAGCAGCTTCTGGATCACGTCCTTGGCCTTGAGCTGCTCGTCGGGCGTGTTGAAGCGGGCCCGCACCGAAGTGCCTTCCAGCGACAGGGAATCGGGCTTGACGCCTGCGGCATCGAGGGCCGTCTGCACTTTTTGCAGCACGGCGTGGTCCACCTTCACGGTGGACTTGGCCGAAGACACCTGCACGGCAGGCGCTTCACCGAAGAAATTGGGCAGGGTGTAGAACACCCCCACCAGCAGCGCGATCACGATGATCGCGTACTTCCAGACCGGGTATCGGTTCATGATCGCGCTCTTTGAATTACAGCAACGCACAACGGGTACGCGCGCTCATCGCTGAACGCCGTACCCCTTCTCAACAGCGGACAGGCTTACTTGGCCGTGCCCTTGGGCAGCACCTGCACCACGGCCGAGCGCTGGATCTGCACTTCCACGCCGGAAGCGATTTCGATGTAGATGAACTGTTCGGCCAAGCGGGTCACGGTGCCGATGATGCCGCCGGCGGTCGCTACTTCGTCACCCTTGGCCAGCGCGTCGATCATGGAGCGGTGTTCCTTCTGACGCTTCATCTGGGGACGGATCATCACGAAGTACAGCACCACGAACATCAGCACCAGCGGCAGCATGCCGGTGAGCGAGCCCATGAAGCCGCCTTCAGCAGCGGCGGCAGGGGCGGTCTGGGCGAAAGCAGAAGAAATAAACACGAAAAAGACTCCGAAAGAGTGAATTTGTCAGAACTGGGCCCGGGCAGGCGTGCGCCGCCCAGGTCAGCGGGACATTGTATGCGGCTGGCTTGATCCCGACCCCGGCAGGGGCAGCTCAGGGGCACAGGCATTCCCTGATCTGGCTCACGCCGGCCCGCGACTGGCGCCACACCATGAAAACCATAGCTTCAGACGCTGTATATGCCTTGATTTTTTGTTGTTTTGCTTTTGAAAACCAATAGACGCCAGCGCCAGAAGCTATCAATACCAGAGGATACGCCGCCAGCCTGTCGCTGCGGCCAATACAAAGGCCGGGTTGCCCCGGCCTTGTTGTGATGCCATCCGCCGCAATTAGTTCACTGCAGCGATCCTGGCGGCGGCCGCAGGTGTCGCCGGCTGGCTCCAGCGCGTCAGCAGCGCCTGCCATTTGCTGCGCGCCGCGGCCAGATGCTGCTCCTTGACATGGCCGTAGCCGCGGATGTCCTCGGGAATGGAGGCGATCTCCACGGCCAGCGCCAGCCTGTCGGCGGTGAGGCCGGCCAGCAGGGTCTCTAGGCACTGGCGGTACTCGGCGATCAGCGCGCGTTCGGTGCGGCGCTCCTCGGTGCGCCCGAACGGATCCAGCGCCGTGCCGCGCAAGCCCTTCATCCTGGCCAGCACGCCCATGGCCTGGCGCATCCAGGGGCCGTAGGACTTCTTGATCAGATGGCCTTGCTCGTCCTTGCGGGCCGAGGTCGGCGGCGCCAGATGGTGGACGATTTTGTAATCGCCCTCGAACATTTCGCCGATCTGCCGGGTGAAGGCCGCATCGGTGTGCAGGCGTGCCACCTCGTATTCGTCCTTGTAGGCCATGAGCTTGAACAGATAGCGCGCCACGGCCTGCGACAGCCGCGTGCCCTGGCCCAGAGGCTCCTCCACCGCCCGCACCCGGGCCACGAAGTCCTGGTACTGCTTGGCATAGGCCGCGTTCTGGTAGCCGGTGAGGAACTCCACGCGCTTGGTCAGCATTTCATCGAGCGAGGGCTTTTTGACGAACTGGATCACCTGCGCGGCCTGGAACAGCGCGCGCACGGCATTCAGATCATGGGCGCAGCGTCGGCCCCATTCGAAGGCTGCCTGGTTGTTGCCCACCTGCACGCCGTTGAGTTCCATGGCGCGCATGATGGAGGCATGCGACAGCGGCACACGCCCCTTCTGCCAGGCGTAGCCCAGCATCATGGGGTTGGCGTAGATGCTGTCGCCCAGCAGTGCCGTCGAGGCCCTCTCGGCATCGAAGATGCCGACGGCATCGGCACCCACGGCCTCGGCCAGGACCGCGGCGCAGCGCGACTCGGGCGACTGCCAGTCGGGATTGCCGACAAAGGCCGCCGTCGGCGAGGCATGGCTGTTGAGCGCGATGAAGGTGCGGCCCGGCTGCATGACGGCCATGGTGGTGGGCGTGGCCGCGACTATGGGGTCGCAGCCTATGACCAGGTCGGCCTTGGCCATGTCCACCTTGGTGGTGTAGATGGCATCGGCTCGGTTGGCGATCTGGATATGGCTCCAGGTGGAGCCGCCCTTCTGCGCCAGGCCCGCCGCATCCTGGGTGATCACGCCCTTGCCTTCGAGGTGGGCGGCCATGCCCAGCAGCGAACCTATGGTGATCACGCCCGTGCCGCCCACGCCGGCCACGACGATGCCCCAGGCCTGCTCGGCCACGGGCAGCACCGGATCGGGCAGATTGGGCAAGGCGTCGAGATTGCCCTTCTTCTCCTTCTTGGGCTTTTTGAGCTGGCCGCCCTCTATCGTCACAAAGCTGGGGCAGAAGCCCTTGACGCAGGAATAGTCCTTGTTGCAGCTGTTCTGGTTGATCCGGCGCTTACGGCCGAACTCAGTCTCCACGGGCTCCACCGACAGACAGTTGGACTGTACCGAGCAGTCGCCGCAGCCCTCGCAGACCAGCTCGTTGATGATCACGGTCTTGTCGGGCGTGCTCAGGGTGCCGCGTTTGCGGCGGCGGCGCTTTTCGGTGGCGCAGGTCTGGTCGTAGATGATCGCGGTGCAGCCTTGGATCTCGCGGAACTCGCGCTGGATGCGGTCCAGCTCGTCGCGGTGGTGCACGGTCACACCCTCGGCCAGCTTGACCCCCGCGTATTTCTCGGGCTCGTCGGTGACGATGACCAGCTTGGCCACGCCCTCGGAAACCAGGCTGTTCATGATCTGCAGCACCGTGTGGCCCTCGAGCCGCTCGCCCACGCGCTGGCCGCCCGTCATGGCCACGGCATCGTTGTAGAGCAGCTTGTAGGTGATGTTCACCCCCGAGGCGATGCTCTGGCGTATGGCCAGCAGGCCGCTATGGAAGTAAGTGCCGTCGCCGAGATTGGCGAAGACATGCTGGTCCTTGGTGAAATGGGCCTGGCCGGTCCAGGTCACGCCCTCGCCGCCCATCTGGGTGAAGGTGCTGGTGTTGCGGTCCGGCATCCAGGTCGTCATGTAGTGGCAGCCTATGCCGGCCACGGCGCGGCTGCCTTCGGGCACGCGGGTGCTGGTGTTGTGCGGGCAGCCGCTGCAGAACCATGGGATGCGGTCGCCGGTGGCGAGCTCCTTGGCCGCCTGCAGTGCGGACTCGCGCGCATCGAGCACGGCGATGCGCTCGTGCATGCGCGCCTCGATATGCGCGGGCACGCCCAGCTTGTGCAGCCGCGCCGCGATGGCGCGCGCGATGAGGGCCGGCGTGAGGTCGGCATTGGGGCGCAGCAGCCAGTCGGTGCTGGGATTGGGCAGCGACCACTCGCCGCCGTGCTCGTCGCTGAACTTGCCCACCACGTTGGGGCGCACGTCGTCGCGCCAGTTGTAGAGCTCTTCCTTGATCTGGTATTCGATGACCTGGCGTTTTTCCTCGACCACCAGGATCTCCTGCAGGCCGCGCGCGAAGTCGCGCGTGATCGTGGCCTCCAGCGGCCAGACCACGTTGACCTTGTGCAGGCGGATCCCCAGCTGGCGGCAGGTCTCGTCGTCCAGGCCCAGATCGGCCAACGCCTGGCGCGTGTCGTTATAGGCCTTGCCGCTGGCGATGATGCCGAAACGGTCGTTGGGCGTGGCGATCACATTGTGGTTGAGCTTGTTGGCGCGCACATAGGCCAGGGCCGCATACCACTTGTAGTTCATCAGCCGCGCCTCCTGCTCCAGCGGCGGATCGGGCCAGCGGATATGCAGGCCGCCGGGCGGCATCTGGAAATCCTCGGGCAGGACGATGTTCACGCGATCGGGGTCGACCAAGACGCTGGCCGAGGACTCGACCACCTCCTGGATGGTCTTGAGCCCGGACCACAGGCCCGAGAAGCGGCTCATGGCAAAAGCATGCAGGCCCATGTCCAGGATGTCCTGCACATTGCTGGGGAAGAACACCGGCGTGCCGCAGGCCTTGAAGATATGGTCGCTCTGGTGCGCGGCCGTGGAGGACTTGCTGATGTGGTCGTCGCCGGCGATCGCAATCACGCCGCCATGCTTGGCCG
Organism: Comamonas guangdongensis; assembly: GCF_041079535.1. NCBI lineage: Bacteria > Pseudomonadati > Pseudomonadota > Betaproteobacteria > Burkholderiales > Comamonadaceae > Comamonas > Comamonas guangdongensis. The sequence goes on from NZ_JBFYGN010000008.1 coordinate 126,406, forward strand.
TGCCGGCCATGTTCGCATGCTTGAACACGTCGGAGCAGCGGTCCACGCCCGGGCCCTTGCCATACCAGATGCCGAAGACGCCGTCGAACTGCTTGGTTTCGGGGTAGAGGTCCAGCTGCTGCGTGCCCCAGACGGCCGTGGCGCCCAGCTCCTCGTTCACGCCGGGCTGGAACACGATGTGGTTGGCCTCCAGATACTTCTTGGCGGCCCAGAGCGACTGGTCGTAGCTGCCCAGAGGCGAGCCGCGATAGCCGCTGATAAAGCCGGCGGTATTGAGGCCGGCCCTGGCATCGCGCAGGCGCTGCAGCATGGGTAGCCGGACCAGGGCCTGTACGCCACTCATAAAGGCGCGGCCGTGTTCCAGCGAATATTTGTCGTCCAGAGTCACCGACTCCAGGGCACGACGGACTTCATCGGGCAAAGGGGCATTCATGGCTTGTCTCCATGTTGGTGGTCGGGCGTCTCGCACCGGCTCCGCATGGAAGCCCGGCCGCGCCCGACTCGTTGTCATTGGTAATGAATTGCCGCTTTCAGTGTAGGGGCGCTGCCCTGATATGTCTTTTCTTTCTTTGCCGTAATTCAAGTATCCTGAGCAAGAATCTTTCCTTGAAATCACCGTTTGTGAACGATCTCGACAAATTCGACATTGCCATCCTCGCGCATCTGCAAGCCGATGCGCGCCTGACCAATACCGAGCTGGCCCAGCGCGTGGGCCTTTCGGCCGCGCCCTGCTGGCGACGCGTGCGCGCGCTGGAGGAGGCCGGCTATATCCGCGGCTACCACGCCGACATCGATCGCCACAAGATAGGCCTGGGCGTGCTGGCTTTCGTGCGCCTGGATGCGGTGCAGACCGCGGGCTCGCTGACCCAGGAGATGGAGGAGGCGATACGCAAGTTGCCCGAGGTGGTCTCCTGCCACTACATCAGCGGCACCGGCACCTTCGAGCTGCAGGTCGTGGCGCGCGATCTGGACAGCTTTGCCCAGTTTGCGCGCAACACGCTGCTGCACCTGCCCAATGTGAAGGACATGCAGACCAGCTTCTCCCTGGGCGAGATCAAGTCCAGCCCGGCGCTGCCGCTGTCCCATCTGGGCGCCATGGCCGGGCTGGCGCCCACGGACGCCAAGAAGTAAATCCCAAAGAAAAAGCGCTTGAAGCAAACCGCTTCAAGCGCTTTCAGCTATCGAAATGAGTCTTTAGCGCAGATGCGGCGCCGAACCCGCGAGACTCTTGGGCCAGAAGGCCCAGAGCTTGAGCGGCTGCTTGATGCGGCCGGCCAGATCGCCGGCCTCGGCGCCCCAGCCCATGAAGTAGTCGGCGCGCACGGCACCCAGGATGGCGCTGCCCGTATCCTGCGCAAACACCAGCCGGTTCAGGGCCACCGTGGGCCCGGGCGTGGACAGCCACACCGGCGTGCCATAGGGAATGCTGTTGCGGTCCACGGCGATCGAGCGTCCGGGCGTCAGCGCCACGCCCTGCGCGCCCCTGGGACCGAACTGGGCATCGAACTCGTTGAGCTCTTCCTCGCGGAAGAACACATAGCGCGGATTGCTCCACAGCATCTCGTTCACACGCGCGGGATTGGCGGCGATCCAGGCGCTGATGCCGGGCCAGGTCGCATCGCGCACCAGGCCCTGGTCCAGCAGCCAGCGACCCACGCTTTTGTAGGGCTGGTCATTGGTGCCCGCAAACGCCACGCGGATCATGCGCTGGCGGCCGTCGGGCTCGGTCAGCTGCAGCCGGCCCGAGCCCTGGATGTGCAGCACCAGCATGTCCACCGGGTCGCGCAGCCAGGCAATGGCCCGGCCCGCCAGCGCGGCCTGGGCCTCGGCATTGGTGTCTATCTGCTGGCGCGTGTACCAGGGCTTGCGCTTGCCGAAGCCCTGCGGCGTCTGGTACAGCGGCACGTTGAAACCGTTGCCCGGCAGGCGGCGCGCCTCGTACATGGGTTCGTAGTACGAGGTCAGCATGCCATCGGGGCTGCCCGTGCTGGCCTCGATGCGATAGGGCTGGAGATTGCTCATCATCCAGCTGCGCTGCTCGTCCTCCGAGGCGATGCTCAGGCGCCGCACATCGCCGCACAGGCCCGCGAACACGGTGCTGGGCCGCTCGCAGTTCTTGATCCAGGCGTTCCAGGCCTCGTTGAGCGAGTCCAGCGGCACGCCCGGCAGATCGCCCCAGTCCACCGGCACCCAGCGGCTCTTGGTCGGTACATTGGCGGTGAACGGGACCTTGGGCGCGGACGTCCCGCCATGAGGCTGCTGCTCGGTCACCGGCGATGGGTCGTTTTGCTGCTTGGTGGTGGTGCAGGCCACCAGGGTTCCTACAATCAGCGCCAACAAGGCATGGCGCAGGAGATGGAAATTCATGGGTCTGATTTTGCTTGAAGCACTGCTGGCGTTGGCGATTTTGGTCGCTATTGTGTGGTGGACCATGTTCTCCGGTCGCAAAAAGGGTGAGCTGCCGGCCAGCGCCCGGACCGAGCAGCGGCGCGCATCGGTTGCAGACTCCGACCAGGACGGCTCAAAATCGAGCTAGCCGCCGGTTGGGCGCCGGCAGCCAATGGTGACAATCTTTTGCAAGCGGAACGCCCATGTCGGCCTGTGTCCTACGCTTTTTCGTCATTCGGCCGCAGTACGATCACTGCCTTGCAGTTTCCAAAGTGAAGCTGGTTTGTCGGATTGTTAACAAAAGGAGTTTTTTATGCGCAAGCAAATGGCTGTGACGGCCGCTCTGGCCTCTGCATTGTTGATCACCGGCTGTGCCAATACCGGCGGCATGTCGGACACCACGCGTCGCACCGTCACGGGCGCCGGCGTGGGCGCTCTGGGCGGTGCCGCCATCGGCGCCATCGCTGGCGGCCATGCAGGCTCCGGCGCACTGATTGGCGCGGGCGTGGGTGCTCTGGGCTCGTATATCTGGTCGCAGAACCTCGAAAAGCAAAAGCGTGACATGGAAGCCGCGACCCAGGGCACGGGCGTGGGCGTGACCCAGACCGCCGATAACCAGCTGAAGCTGGACATCCCCAGCGACATCTCGTTCGACACCGGCCGCGCCGACATCAAGGGCAACTTCGCGCCCATCCTGGACCGCTTTGCCGACGGCCTGCGCAACAATCCCAATGCCGAGGTGCGCATCATCGGCCACACCGACAGCACCGGCTCCGATGCCATCAACGATCCGCTGTCGCTGCAGCGTGCCGAAAGCACCCGCAACTATCTGACATCGCGCGGCGTGAACGGCGCCCGCATCCAGGTGCAAGGCATGGGTTCGCGCCAGCCCGTGGCCTCCAATGCCAACGCCGAAGGCCGCGCGCGCAACCGCCGCGTGGAAATCTTCGTGGGCGAGCGCGCCCGCCAGTAATCAGGCTTTTACCTGAGCCCAAAGCCCCGCAATGCGGGGCTTTTTTATGGGTGCTGTCCTGCAAAACTGACGCATCCTCATGCCAGGGACGCCAAGCAAGAGCCGCCTCGCAGCGAAGGCGTCGTCCCCCCCCGAAGGAGAGGGGGAAGGCGCGAAGCGCCTCAGGGGGTGCGAAGCAAGTTCGCGAGTTCCACGGCCGACTTGACCTGCATCTTGTCGAACACCCGCGCCCGGTGCACCTCCACGGTGCGCACGCTGATGTCCAGCTGATCGGCGATCAGCTTGTTTGGCACGCCCTCCACCACCAGCTGCATCACGTCTTTTTCCCTGTCGGTGAGTTCGTCCAGGCGGCCGCGCACCGCCTTACGCGCCTGCATGGCCGCTAGGTGTTCGGCGGAGCGGGCCAGGGCCTGCTCTATGCGGTCCACCAGCGCGTTGTCCGAAAAAGGCTTTTCGCAGAAATCGAACGCGCCGCGCTTGACCGTGTCCACGGCCGTGGGCACATCGGCATGGCCGGTCAGGAAGATCACCGGCATGGCCTCGATCTCGCCGCGCTCGAGCATGCGGTTGAACAGCGACAGGCCGCTCATGCCCGTCATGCGCATATCCAGCAGCAGGCAGCAGGGCCGCGACACCACGGGCGGCGCCTGCAGCACGGCGGCTTCGAAGTCTTCTGCGCTGCGGTAGCACTCGCTCAGCAATCTGCGCGAGCGCAGCAGCCATGCCAGGGCCTCTCGGACATCGGCATCGTCGTCCACGATGTAGACGGTAGCGTCGGTTACAGGTTCCATGAAAGCTCAGTTCTCCCTGGGTTCCCTATGAGCCGGCAATGTGAACATGAATTCCGTGCCCTGCGGGAAGTGCGGGCGGTAGTCCAGATGACCACCATGTTGCTCCACCACGGTGCGACACAGGCTCAGGCCCAGGCCCATCCCCTCGGCGCGTGTGGTGAAGAAGGGGGTGAACAGCTGCTCGGCCACTTCCGCAGAAATGCCGGCGCCGCCGTCCGTCACGGAAAATTCTACCCAACGCTGTCCCTCGCCTTCGGCTGCACGCCTGACGCGCAGGGTTAATACCCGCTCCTGCAACTGCGGCAGATCCATGGCCTGCATGCCGTTACGGGCCAGATTCAGCAACACCTGCTCGACCATGGTGGGGTCGCACAGCACGGCGGGCAGACCGGTCTGCAGCTCCAGCTCCAATCTCACGCCCAGCTTGTGCGCCTGCAGATTGACCAGTGGCAGCACGGCCTCCACCAGCTCCGCGGGAGCCACCACCTCGCGCGACTGGTCGCGGCGGCGCACAAAATCGCGCACGCTTTTAATGACCTTGCCCGCACGGTCGGCCTGATAGCTGATGCGCTCCATGGCTGTGCGCAAATCCCCGAGCTGCCCCTGCAGCTGCGCGGCGCTGTCAGAGGCCGGCCCGTGCGCGAGCATGTTCAGCGAGCCCGTGGCATAGCTGGACATGGCCGCCAGCGGCTGGGTCAGCTCGTGGCTGAGCATGGAGGCCATCTCGCCCACCGTGGCCAGGCGCGCCGTTGCCTGCAGACGCTCCAGGGAAGCGCGCGAGACCTCCTCCATGCGGCGTTGCTCGCTGATGTCGATGAAGGCGCTCATCCAGCCGGTGTGCTGGCCCTGGGCGTTGATCAGCGGCGCCTCGAAAATCAGCACCGGAAAGCGCGAGCCGTCCTTGCGCATGAACACGCTCTCGTGCCCCTGGCGCGGCGGCGGCGAGGCGCCCGAGAGGCGGTTGTCGCGGCGCAGCGTGTATTCCTCGGCCAGCTCGGGCGGCCAGTAGGGCGCCACATTCAGGCCCAGCAGCTCCTCGGCCGTAAAGCCCACCATATTGCAGAACGCGGGATTCACATAGGTGATGCGCCCCTGCAGATCGCGTGCGCGCATGCCCGTGACCAGCGAATCCTCCATGGCCTTGCGGAAGGCCAGCGCATCGCCCAGATCCCGCTCGGCGCGCAGGCGGCGGCGGTTGTCGCGCACCAGCACCACCAGCACCGACATCAAAGCCACCGACATGGCCGTCACCAGCGCCGTCATCACGTTCGGGAAGACACTGGGCGCGTGGTGCCAGCTGTCCATGCGCAGCACCAGGGTGTTGCCGGGCAGATCCAGCAGCTGCTGGGCCGTGAACATGCGCGAGCCGCGCCAGGCCGCGCCGACCAGGGCCAGGCGAGTGCCATCGGGCTCGGTGAACGAAACCTCCTGGGTGCGCGGCAAGGACTTGCCGACCTGGCTGAGCAGAATGCCCTGCAGGCTGTACGTGCCCAGCACATAGCCGACCACATGGCCGTTTTCCGTCAGCGGCATGCAGACCTGCATGGTTTCCATGCCCAGGCCCTCGCCCAGCAGCTGGAAGCGGCTGGGCGAATAGGAGGGCCCGTTGACGCGGCGCGCCTGGGTGCAGGTCAGGACCTCTCCGGAATGCAGCTCCGACGCCTCGTCCTCCCAGCGCAGGGTACGGTACGGCGTCTCGGCATGGGCCAGCATGCGCATATCCGTGCGGCGCCATTCGATGCGCATCAGCTCCCGGCGCTGCTGCAGCAGCTCGTCCGCATGTTCGCGCCAGGCGCCGCGGTCCTCGCTATGCGCGTTCAGCGCCAGCAGATCCTGCAGATTGCGGTTCAGCGCGGCGCGGATGTCGCCCACGGCGTCGGCCGTATCGCGCTCCAGCTTTTCCTGCACCTGGGTGGCTTCATAGCGCCCGGCCAGCCACACCATGGTGACCAGCATGCTGACCACCAACGCCACCAGCACGGTCCACAACGACCAGCGGCGCCAGGCCAGGCGCCAGCGCCGCCAGGGCCAACGGGCGAGATGATCTTCGGGAAGTTCGGCGGGGGAGGCGGTCGAATCGGTCACAGCACGCGATGAGTGAGAGCCGGCAATTGTTGCCGCACTTGCTGCACCCGTTCACGGCTGAGGTTTCCCAGCACCACACCGGGCCCACCGGACTGCAGCGCCTGCGGCTCGCCCCAGGGGTCTATCAACAGGCTGTGGCCCCAGGTCCGACGGCCGTTTTCGTGCACTCCGCCCTGGCCCGGCGCCAGCACATAGGCCAGATTCTCGATCGCGCGGGCGCGCAGCAGCACCTCCCAGTGCGCCTGGCCCGTGGTGTAGGTGAAGGCGCTGGGCACCAGCAGCAGATCCGCGCCCTGCGCGCTCAGGGTGCGGTACAGCTCGGGAAAGCGCAGGTCGTAGCAGACGCTCAGGCCCAGGCGCCAGCTGTCGCCGTTGCGGGCCTGTATATCGCAGACCACGGGCCGGCTTCCCGCCTGCACCACGGCGGCCTCGGCATAGTGCTCGCGGCCGTTCTCGAACTGGAACAGGTGGATCTTGTCGTAGCGGGCCACGCACTCGCCCTGCGGCGAATACACCAGGCTGCTGTTGAACACATGCTGGGCGTCATCGGCCGCCAGCGGCAGGGTGCCGGCCACCACCCACAGCTGCAGCTCTTCGGCGGCCCTGGCCATGAAGTCTTGGATCGGCCCCTGGCCAAAGATCTCCCGATAAGCCAGCTTGTCCGTGTCCCTGGCGCCCATGGCGCAGAAATACTCGGGCAGCACCACGAGCTCGGCCCCCAGCGCGGCGGCCTGCGCCATCAGGCTGCGGGCCTGGGCCAGATTGGCGGCGACCTCCTGGCCCGAGACCATTTGCAGGGCGGCAATTTTCATGGTGTCTCCTTTGCTGTGCCGGGCTTGCCCGCATCCTCGGCGCCGGCCTTGGGAACGCTGCGCCGCGGCAGCTCCGTGACCTGCGGATCCTCCCAGCTGCCGTGGATGTGGAACTCCTTGGTGGTGGCCGCTATCAGCGGTCCGCGCAACACCATCTGGGCCAGAAAGCTGCTCAGGCCGACCAACGGGTTGATGGCCGTGGCCACCAGCGAAGCCGACAGCGCGTTGATTTCCGGCACCACCACCACATGCAGATCCTGGGTCTCCTGGTCGATATCGGCCGAACCCTCCATCAGCACCGCGGCGTTCACGCCCTTCATCTGCATATTGTTGGTCCTGGCGATGCCACGCTGGATGTTGACATCGCCACGCATGAAGTCAAACGAGAAGCCGTTGCGAAACACATCGCGGAAATCCAGCGTCAGCCGCCGCGGCAAGGCCTGAAGGCTCAGCACCCCCAGCAGCTTGGCCAGGCCCGGATCGGCCTTGAGGAACTGGCCCTTCTGCACATCCAGGTGCACGGCGCCCGACAGGGTCTTGAAGTCCGGTGCCACGGGCGATCCGGTCCAGCTGACCTCGCCCTGCATGGCCCCCTGGCCGTTGGCCACCACGCCCGGCATGTCGAAGCGGTTGAGCAGCTTGCCCACGTCGCGCAGATTGAGCTGGAACTGCAGCTGGGTCTGGCCCGGGTGCTTTTTGTCGCTGGAACGCATGCTCCAGTGGCCCTGAGCGGTCAGCACCGCCTCCGGCGTACTGATGTTGAAGCGCGACAGCTGCCATTCGCTCTGCCCCGCACCGGCCGCCAGCCAGTGATTGCGCGCCTGCACATCCACGCTGCCCAGGGAACGCTTGCCAAGCTGGAAATCATCCACGCTGATCTGCAGCGAGGGCAGCTCGCTCACCGCGCTTTGCTGCGCGGCCGCAGCGTCCAGAGCCTCGTCCTCGCCCTCGGGTACCGCCAGACGCGAGAGCTTGGCAATGACCAGTCCGCCCGGCTCCTGCGCCGAGGCTTCCCGGTACTCGATGCGGCCGGCCAGCTCCTTGGCCTGGATCTGGCTGGTCCAGGCCCGGTCGGCATGGCTGAGCTGCAGGGAGACATCGTGCAGCGAGCGGCCGTGGAGCTTGACCTCCTGTGCCTTCAGCGCCAGCTGCTGGGGCAGAAACTGGCGCCAGGACTCCTCTTCCGCACGCACGGCAGCGCCGCCGGCCTTCTCGGGCCGCAGGCCGCTCCAGGCATCCAGGTCCAGCACCGGCAGCTGCACCCGGGCCTGCAGCCCCGAGGACGGCAGGCTGGCCTCGGCCTTGCCTCCGGCCAGCCACTCCACGCTGCCGCGCCTGACGCGGGCCTGCTCGCCGCTGATATCGCGCTCCAGCAAGGCCGCACCGTTGCTGCCCCACTGCAGGCTGATCTGATCGGTCAGCGGCTTGGGCACGGCCGGCACCAGGCGGTTGACGCGCAGCAGCAGGGGCATGTCCGCGGCCTTGCCCAGAGGCGCCGGCAGCTGCACGGCCATGCCGACCAGATCGGACTGCAGGCTGATCTCTGGCACGCTGTGACGCACCTTGATCTGCAAGCCGTAACGCGCCTGGCCCTGCAGCTGCCGGGCCAGGCCCGCAAGCTCGCCCAGCTCCTTGGAATCCCGCAGGCCCTGGGCCGTGGCCAGCCCCTCGGCACGGATCTGCACGGGCTCGCCGCCGGGCTTCATCCCGCCCTCAAGGCGCACCTCGCCGCCCAGGGCCTGGGCCTGCACGCCCGAGAGCTGAAAGCCGGTCTCGGAAAACTGCACGCTGCCGCGCAGCTGGCTCAATGTCGGCACCTCGGGCATGAGCTGCAGCATGTTGCCGGCCAGACTCAGCTCGCCCTGCACCTTGCTGCGCTCCATATGCATGGTGGGCAGGTGCAGCTTGAGGTGTAGCCCGGCGTTGCCGGTGGCCCGGCTGTTATCCAGAACATGAGCCGTCAACCCCGACAGGGCCGAGGCTTGCACCACATTCAGCATCTCGGCGAGAGCGCCGTGGGCCTTGGCCGTGACCTCCACCTCGGTCTGGTTCCAGTCGGACACGCCGGCCTGGGCCTCGTCCACCACGATGGCCGTATGGCCCAGGAAACCCTTGGCCTTGCGCACCGTCATGGAGTTGCGGTCAAACACCAGCTCCCCCGCGAGCCGGGTCAGGGGCGGCCAGGGCTTTTCGCCGGGGCCAAGCAGATAGCCGGGCACGAACTGGTAGTTCACGTCGTGAACCTGGGCGCTGATGTGGAAATCCCCGCGGCCCGGCTTTTCGAACGGCACATGGTCGAGCTCGCCCTTGACGCGAAAGTTCACCGCGCTGGCCTGGCCCGAGGTGATGGCCTCGCGCACATAGCGCAGCGCATCGCTGCCCAGGTCCTGGGGCAGATAGCGGTAAATGCGGGCGCCGTTGGCACGGCTGAGCTGGCCCTGCAGGTCCAGAATGCCGGGAAAGCGCGGCTGGGCCTCGCTGCCGGCGCCGGTCTGCCATGTGGCATGGGCCTGGCCGGCCGTGTCCTCATTGGCAAAGCGCAGCTTGGGCAGCTGTACCTTGATGCTCTGGCCCTGCAGCTGCCAGCGCAAGCCGGCTTCCAGCTGGTCCAGCGCGATATCCGGATCTTCAAACACGCCGGGAAAGCTCAGTACCGCGCTGGCCACGCCCGGCGCCTTGGTCAGATTGGCCTCGCCGCTGTCCTGGTCCAGCGTGAAGCTGCCGCTCAGGCCGCTGAAGCCCGGCATGCCTATGCTGTGCGGCCCTTGGGCGGAGGGCTGGGAGCGCAGGCTCAGCTGCTCCAGCACGCCCGAGGCCTTGAACTGCGCGGGCTGCTGCGCCGGGCCGCGCCATGACAGCTTGAGCTGGCGCAGCTGGCCGCCGGGCTGCAGCGCCTGCAGCCGGCTCTGTACCGACTCCGGCACCGGCAGCCGCTGCAGCAGCTGGGCGGCTATGGCCAGATCAATGCCGTCGGCCAGCAGCTCCCCATGCTCGCCCTGATTGCCCTGGCCCGGGGCTCCGGTAGGCACATAGTTGAGGCTGAAATCCCCGCGCGGCCAGCTCAGGCCGTCGCTGGCCGTAAAGCTCAGGCCCTGAACCGCAAAATGGTAGCCATTCTGGCTTCTGGCGCTGAGCCGGCCATGCAGGGCCTGCAGCTGCAGCGGCTTGGGCTGGTCCTGCCACTGCAGCTGCAGCGCCTGGACCGAGACATCGGCCACCACGCCCACGGGCTGACCGCGCCCGATCTCCAGCCAGGCGCGCACCGCGCCATTGCCTTGCTGCAGCTTCCACTCCTGCGGTCCCAGATACTGGCCCAGCTGCGACAGATCGATATGCGCGAAATCCAGGTAGGCCTGGCCGCTCCAGCGCTCGAGACGCCCCTCGTGCACGGAAAGCAGCGGTTCGCGGAAGCTGCCCATGACCGTGAAGCGCTGCCCCCATTCCTTGGGGGGCGTCACGTCCACCCGCAGCGCATGCCCCCAGCCCTTGTTGCGCAGCACCAGATCCACCTCCTCCAGCTGCAGGGGCGGCACCTGGCGCATCTCGTCCACCCACTGCAGCTTGCCGTGGCGTATGGCGATCTCGGGCTGGGAAAAAATCCAGTCGGCGCCGGAGCTGCGGCCCGAGCTGGCCGGGACGGCCATGCCGGCGATAAAGACCTGGCCGTCCGGAGCGCGCCGCACGGTCAGATCCGGCGCCTCCACATAAATCTGCTCCACGCCCAAGGTCATCAGCGAATGGGCGGAAACCGCGATCACGACCCTATGCAGATGCAAGGCCTCGCTGCCGCTGACGGGGTCATGCAGCACCACGTCGCCGAGCTCGAAGGTGGGCACCAGCCCCTCGCGGCGCGCGGCCAGCGAGCCTATGGAAACCGGTACACCCAGGGTGCGTGAGGCCAGGGTTTCCAGCTCGGGGCGCCACTCACTGATTCGCGGCACAATCAGGAAATGGAGCACCCCCCACACGGAAGCCAGCAGCAGCCACAGGCCCAGGACCAGTCCCAGTGACCACCGAGCCAAGCTGGCCAGCCTATGGATTTGGCGAGTTGGGAGTGGTTTCGGTTCGATCATCGGTGGCCTAGCAATGGCAGGAATTATGACCGGCACCCCTGTGCGCGTTTCGGTAACCATACGTTGCCGTGTCGGTTACCTGCCCGTTCGGCACCATTTTTAACGGTCCGTATGCAGTCCCCAGAGCAAGCAATGGCAGAAAACACCCTGAATGCTTCTTCCCCGGCCCAGTACTCGCGCTTTGTCCAGCGCCTGCACCGCCGTTACGAAGACTGGTTCGATGTCTTGCCTCCCGGCCCTCCGGACCGGGCCCTGATGGAGCGGGCCCTGGCCACGCTGCAGGCGCGCGAGCTCGATCTGTCCGCCTCCCTGCGCGTGCTGCGCCAGCTGGTGATGGAACGCCTCATCGTCCTGGACTGCGAGCAGGAAGCACCGCTGGCCGTGGTCACCAAGGCGGTCACGGAACTCGCCGAGCTGGCCCTGGACCGCGCCTGCAAGCAGGTGCGCACCGAACTCGACGCCCGCCATGGCGCCCCCCAAGGCCCCGCGGGCCAGGAGGTGCAGCTGTGGATCATAGGCATGGGCAAGCTGGGTGCGCGCGAGCTCAATGTCTCCAGCGACATCGACCTGATCTACGTCTATGAGCACGACGGCGAAACCGCCGGCCAGGCCGACGGCCGCGGCGTGATCTCCAACCACGAATACTTCGGCCGCGCCGTCAAAGGCATCTTCGGCCTGATCGGCGACACCACCGAGCACGGCCTGGTCTTCCGCGTGGACCTGGCCCTGCGGCCCAATGGCAACTCGGGCCCGCCGGCGGTCTCGCTGGCCTCGCTGGAGGAATACCTGCAGACCCATGGCCGCGAATGGGAGCGCTTTGCCTGGCTCAAGAGCCGCGTGGTCGCGCCCTATGACTGCGTGCAGTCGCCCAATGTGCAGGCGCTGCGCGGCGCGGTCCTGCCCTTTGTGTTCCGTCGCTATCTGGACTATGCGGTGTTCGACGCACTGCGCAGCCTGCACCGCCAGATCCGCGAGCATGCCTCCAGGCGCAGCGCCGGCCACCCCGAGCGCGCCAACGACGTCAAGCTCTCGCGCGGCGGCATCCGCGAGATCGAATTCATCGTGCAACTGCTGCAGGTGGTGCGCGGCGGCCAGTTCCCCGAACTGCGCTGCCGCCCCACGCTGGAAGCGCTGCAGCGCCTGGTACGCGCCAATCTGATGCATGCCGAGATTGCCGAGGCCCTGAGCCGCGCCTATGTGTTCCTGCGCCAGGTCGAGCACCGCATCCAATATCTGGACGACCAGCAGACCCATGTGCTGCCCACGCGCGACGACGATCTGCTGTGGATCGCCCGCACCATGGGCTTTGCCGATGCCTGCAGCTTTCTGCACCAATTCGACGAGCACCGCGAACTGGTGGCCCAGGAGTTCGACACCCTGCTGGGCGGCGATGCGCAGCAATGCGGCAACGGCCGCTGCGGCTCGGCCCGGCCCGCGCCCAACGGCACGCCGACGCCGCAGGAAATCGAAGACCTGATCGGGCTGCTGCCGCCGACCCTGGCCGGCCAGGTGGCCGACTGGCGCAGCAACGCGCGCATCACGGGCCTGCGCGATGAAGCCCGGGCCCGCCTGTTCCGGCTGGTGGAGCGCACGGCCCAGTGGGTGGAAGGCCGCCAGGCCTCCGAGGAGGCCGCCAAGCGCTTTCTGCAATGGCTGGAGCCGCTGCTGCGCCGCGAAAGCTATCTGGCGCTGCTGCTGGAGCGCCCCGCGGTCCATGAGCGGCTGCTGCACCTGCTGGGTGCGGCCCGCTGGCCGGCGCGCTATCTGCAGCAGCACCCGGGCGTGATCGACGAGCTGGCCAGCGACGCCATCCTGAAGGAGCGCTTCGTGGCGGCGGAATTCGAGCATGAGCTGGCGCTGCGCCTGGCGGCCCTGCGGTCCACGGGCGAGGACGACGACGAGACCCTGCTCAATCTGCTGCGCCGCGCCCACCATGCGGAAGTCTTCCGCACCCTGGCGCGCGACATCGAGGGCCGCATCAGCGTGGAGCAGGTGGCCGACGACCTGAGCGCGTTGGCCGACAGCGTGCTACGCGTCACCGCCCGCTGGTGCTGGTCCCGCCTCAAGAACCGCCACCGCGAATCGCCGCGCTTCGGCATCATCGGCTACGGCAAGCTGGGCGGCAAGGAGCTCGGCTACGGCAGCGATCTGGACATCGTCTTCGTGTTCGACGACGACGACGAGCGCGCGCCCGAGGTCTACGCGGCCTTTGTGCGCAAGCTCATCAACTGGCTGACCGTGAAAACCGGCGAGGGCGATCTGTTCGAGATCGACACCGCGCTGCGGCCCAACGGCAACTCGGGCCTGCTGGTGACCAGCTTCGAGTCCTATGCCAATTACCAGCAGCAGCGCGGCAGCAACACCGCCTGGACCTGGGAGCATCAGGCCATGACGCGCGCGCGCTTTGTGCTCGGCAGCCCCGACTTTCCGCCGCCGCCGGGCCTAGCGCCCACGGACATGAAGCTGCGCGAGCGCTTCGACGCCGTGCGCGAGGCCGTGATCACCGCGCCGCGCGATGCGGCGGCGCTGCGCACCGAGATCAAGTCCATGCGCGAGCGGGTGCGCAGCGCCCATCCCGTGCGCAGCGGCCTGTTCGACGTCAAGCACAGTCCGGGCGGCATGGTGGATGTGGAGTTTGCCGTGCAGTATCTGGTGCTGTCCGAGTCGGCCAGCCACCCCGAGCTGATCGCCAACCTGGGCAATATCGCGCTGCTGCAGCGCGCCGAGGAGGCGGGCCTGCTGCCCGCCGGCGTGGGCCATGCGGCGGCCGCGGCCTACCGGGAGCTGCGCCGCCTGCAGCACGTGGCGCGCCTGGACGAGCGCTCGGGCCAGCTGCCGCCCGAACAGGCCCAGCCGCAGCGCGATGCGGTGCTGGCGCTGTGGCAGGCTGTATTCGCCGATTCCACGGTCTGAAGCCGCTGCCGGAGCCGCCTGCGGCGGCGCTGGCAGCAATGATCAAAATCGGCCTACAGGCAAAAAGCGGGCGCCCTCAAACTGTTACAAATTCGAAACCCACAGGGGCTGGAACTTCTGCAACAGTGTCGCATCTGATAGACAGGTGCAGGGAATTCGAGAGGCCTGCACGAGCCGATTTTGATGTTGCGAAGCCCTTGGGTTCACCCATTGAAAGCCCCCGGAGCGCTTCTCCTCCCTCCCTCTCTTAATTCGTTTCGGGATGCTTCGCAACTTTTTTATTACCCAGCAAAAAGGCCACCGTCCGGTGGCCTTTTTCGTTGGTGCAGCGCATGCCCCCAGCTACTCATGGCATGGCGTATAAAACTGGCGCGTCCCACGCGTGAGACGGCCAGCCAGGGCCGCCCCGCAGCAAAGGCCGTCGTTCCCCTTGGGGAAGGCGCGCAGCGACTCAGGGGGTCATCGAGGTTCTGTCGCCGCAAAGCTGGGACGGGCACCGATCTTGGCCAGCAAGGCGGCCAGATTCGGGTGTTCGGCGCGCCAGTCCATCTCGGGAAAGCGGAAATCCAGCCAGGCCAGGGCACAGCAGACGCTGATATCGGCCAGCGTCAGATGTGTGCCACCACAGCAAAACGGCTTCTCGCCCAATCCCTGCGACATGACCTTGAGCGCGGCCCGGACCTTGCCCATCTGGCGATCCATCCAGGCCTGGCTGCGCTGCTCTGCGCTGCGCCCGGGCCAGGTGGCCTCCAGCCGCACCAGAACCGCAGCGTCCAGCATGCCGTCAGCCAGGGCCTCCCAGGTCTTGACCTCGGCGCGCTCGCGGCCCGTGCCCGGAATCAGCTTGCCAACCGGCGAAAGTGTGTCCAGATATTCGACGATGACGCGCGAGTCGAACATCGCCTCCGTGCCGTCCATCACCAGACGCGGCACCTTGCCCAGAGGATTGCCAGTACCGGGTGAAAGTACTTCCTCCCAGGGGTTCTCTTCGACGAATTGATAGTCCAGCTTCTTTTCGGCCAGCACGACGCGGACTTTGCGCACAAAGGGGCTGGTGGTGGAGCCTATTAGTTTCATAGCAGCGGTTCCATGACACGAGTCACCGGCGACGGGCCGGTGCGATGATTCTATGCGCTGGAATGACGGCACGGCTGCCGCCGCACAGGGCTTGTAGGCGTGCCTGCCACAGCCACCGAGCAACCCAGCGCTGCGTGCGATTGCTGCTGCGCACCTACAATTGCGCCACCATGAACCTGTCCTCCCTCACCGCCATCTCCCCGCTGGACGGCCGCTACGCCGCCAAGCTGTCCGCCCTGCGCCCCATCATGAGCGAATACGGCTATATGCACCGCCGTGTTCAGGTGGAGGTGACCTGGTTCATCGCCCTGTCGGACGCCGGTTTTGCCGAGTTCGCGCCTCTGTCCGCCGAATCGCGCGACTATCTGCACGCTCTGGTGGCCAACTTCTCCGAAGCCGATGCCGACGCCATCAAGGCCATCGAGAAGACCACCAACCACGACGTGAAGGCCGTGGAGTACTGGATCAAGGGCAAGTTCGACGGCCGCGCCGAGCTGCAAAAAGCCGCCGAGTTCGTGCACTTTGCCTGCACCAGCGAAGACATCAACAACACCAGCCACGCCCTGCAGATCCGCGTCGGCCGCGACACCGTGCTGCTGCCGGCCATTAACGGCATCATCGCCAAGCTGCGCGAAATGGCCCACCTCTATGCCGAAGTGCCCATGCTGAGCCGCACGCACGGCCAGACGGCCTCCCCCACCACCGTGGGCAAGGAACTGGCCAACGTGGTCGTGCGCCTGCAAAAGGCCGCCGCCAACATCGCCGGCGTGAAGATTCTGGGCAAGATGAACGGCGCCGTGGGCAACTACAACGCCCACCTGTCGGCCTGGCCCGAGTTCGACTGGGAAGCCTTCAGCCAGAAGGTGGTGGAGTCCGCCGAGCCCAAGGGTCTGGGCATCAGCTTCCAGCCCTATTCCATCCAGATCGAGCCCCATGACTACATGGCCGAGCTGTTCGATGCCATGGCTCGCACCAACACCATCCTGATCGACCTATCGCGCGACATCTGGGGCTATGTGTCCCTGGGCTTCTTCAAGCAGCGCCTGAAGGCCGGCGAGATCGGCTCGTCCACCATGCCCCACAAGGTCAACCCCATCGACTTCGAGAACTGCGAAGGCAATCTGGGCATGGCCAACGCCATGCTCAAGCATCTGGCCGAAAAGCTGCCCATCAGCCGCTGGCAGCGTGACCTGACCGACTCCACCGTGCTGCGCAACATCGGCGTGGCCTTCGGCTACACCACGCTGGCCTACGCCTCGCTGATGACCGGCCTGAACAAGCTGGAACTCAACGAAGAGCGCCTGCAGGAAGACCTGAACCACGCCTGGGAAGTGCTGGCCGAGCCCATCCAGACCGTGATGCGCCGCTATGGCGTGCAGGGCGCCTACGAAAAGCTCAAGGAAGTCACGCGCGGCAAGACCGTGCTGGCCGAAGACCTGCACCGCCTGATCAACGGTCTGGAAATTCCCCAGGCCGACAAGGACCGTCTGCTGGCCATGACGCCGGCTTCCTACATCGGCAAGGCTGCCGAGCTGGCCAAGCGCATTTAAAACGATAGCTGCTTGCGCTTGATCTGAAAGCGCTTCAGTATTCAGGAGCTGCCAATTGCAGAGATCATCTGCGGTGGCAGCTCTTGTTTTTGAGAATTTCTAGAAAGCCTGCCCGCGGGCGGGGCGCCTCATGGCCATCAAGTCCACCATCTTCAAAGCCAATCTGTCGATTGCCGACATCGACCACAACTACTACGCCGACCACAACCTGACCCTGGCGCGCCACCCCAGCGAGACCGACGAGCGCATGATGGTGCGCCTCGTGGCCCTGGCGCTCAACGCCCACCAGCTGCAGGACCTGTGCAACGGCGACGGCACGCTGGGCTTTGGCGTGGGCCTGTCCGACCCCGATGATCCGGACGTGCACATCACCGACTTCACCGGCCAGAAGCGCCTGTGGATCGAGGTCGGCCAGCCCGACGAAAAGCCCATCACCAAGGCCTGCAACAAGTCCGACCATGTGCTGGTCTACCCCTTCCACCACGCCTCCCATGTCTGGTGGAAGGGCCTGGAAGGCAAGGTCAACCGCCAGGACAAGCTGGAAGTGCTCTATATCGACTCCGAGATCGCCCAGCAGCTAGGCAGCCTGGCCGAGCGCAGCATGCAGCTGCAGGCCACGATCCAGGAGGGGCAGCTGACGCTGTCCAGCAATCTGGGCACGGTATTTGTGGAACCCGTGCGCTGGAAGTAAGGCACAGACCTGACCGGGCATTGGCGCGGGGTGCCGAGCAAGGGCCGCCCCGCAGCGATGGCATCGTCCCCATCCCGCGAAGCGAGAGAGGGGGAAGGCGCGTAGCGCCTCAGGGGGTGTGTTTAAGCTCCGCGGCCCGCTCGGCATAGCGGGTAAAACGCCAGGAGTCCCCCTCGGCCGTGATGCGCCGCCACACGGCGCGCTTGTCGGCGGGCTCCATGGCCGTCCACAGCTGCACCTCATCAAAGCTGCGCCCGCAGCCCTTGCATTTCTCGTCGCCCTGGCTGGTGGAGCAGATGGCAATGCAGGGCGTGTCGGGCATGGTGTCGTACCAGACCAGCCAGGCCGCCATGGCATAGGGCGGAAAGCCCGCGACGGCCACCTCGTCCTCGCGGCCGTGAATCATCAGCGCATAGACCTCGGCCAGCGCCCGCACCTCGGGCGCCAGCAGCACGCCATCGGGCGACGGAGCGCGGCCTCGCCAGTAGTTGATCGCAGCTTCGATGTCGGTGATGTGGATGGCAGTCATGAGAGAGCCGAATCATAAGCCGCCGGCCCAGGGTTTGCCCCCGCGGGGTTGCTTCATTATTGATAGCAAAAGACAAAGCATCGAAGAGCCTTCCCACCGACTCAAACGCTATAAAACCTGTGAACTAGCCAGGTTTTGCGGCTTGTCATCCCCCGCATGCTGTGTTGAAATTCACCACTTCGAAGGGGAGTAGCTTATCCGGCATGTCTGTGCCGGCAGCGGATCGGTCGTCAATACGAAGCCTAGGCTTCCGGCCATTCGGATTGCAGTCACGCTGCAATCGAGCAAGACCTTTGATGGACCCGATGACGGTCGATCAAGGTGCACTCCCCGAGCATGGTTTTCTTCCTCGCCCGGACAGTCGCTTCGGCTTACGTCACAACGGTCATTTGGTGCCGGCGGCCCGCGCCCCGGTGGCATTCGACAAAGAGGAAACAACAACCATGGATCTGGACTTTCTGACCCACGCCCCATTCTGGATAGCGCTCGGGCAAATCATCATCATCGACATCCTGCTGGGCGGCGACAACGCCGTCGTGATCGCGCTGGCCTGCCGCAAGCTGCCGCCCGCGCAGCGCACCAAGGGCATCATCTACGGCACGGCCGGCGCCATCGTGCTGCGCATCGTGCTGATCGCCTTTGCCATGACGCTGCTGGCCCTGCCCTTCCTGAAGCTCGTGGGTGCTCTGCTGCTGGTGTGGATAGGCATCAAGCTGATCGCTCCCGACGAGGACGGCCATGACAACATCCAGGGCAGCGACAAGCTGTTTGCCGCCATCAAGACCATCATCGTGGCCGACCTGGTGATGTCGGTGGACAACGTGATCGCGATCGCTGGCGCCGCGCAAAGCTCGGGCGAGCACCAGATGCTGCTGGTGGCCCTGGGCCTGCTGATCTCCATCCCCATCATCGTCTGGGGCTCGCAGCTGGTCATCAAGCTCATGGAGCGCTTCCCCCTGATCATCGTGGCCGGCGGCATGCTGCTGGGCTGGATTGCCGGCGGCATGCTGGTGACCGACCCGCTGTTCGTCAACACCGAGCAATGGCTGTGGATGCCCAAGCTGGGCAGCACCGACGAGCAGGGCCTGGCCGAGATTTCCCAGACCCTGTACTGGACCGCCCATATCGCCGGTGCACTGCTGGTACTGGCCCTGGGCAAGTTCATTGCCAGCCGCCGTCCCGCCCCCGCGGCCCAGCACTGATGGCCAAAACCTGAGGCTGCTGCAGGGATGCCGCCGCGGCGGCACTTCCTGCAGGATTCACAATAAGGCCCATCGACTCCCGGGGAGTCCGCACTCCCCGACTTTCGTTCTCACGAAGGAACCATTTTGAAGCCCATCATTGTTTACGTAGATGACGCCGCATACGCCCTGCCCATGCTCCAGACACTTGCGGGTTCCAGCCAGGCGGCTCCCTCCCACTGGCTGCTGGTGGCCTGCGCACCGCGCATGACCCATCGGGTGAGCAAGTGGGTCAGCCACCGGGCCCGCGAAAACTGGCGCGGCAAATGGGCCGACAAGCTGTTTGCGGCGCTGCTGCCCGTCATGGGCCAGGCCGGTGCCAAGGTCACACCCGTGCTGGCCAAGGGACCGCTGACCGAGCTGGTGGCCGAGCTGCAGCAGGAGCACGGCGCGGCGCAGATCATCGACGCCCGCCGCCCCAAGCAGGAAAGCGCGCAAACCGCCGCCCAGACGGCGCCCATGGGCCGCCGCTGGAATCTGCCCGGCACCATGGCCGCCCTGGCCGCGATGCTGGGTTTTGTGCTCGACGATTCGCTCTCGATTTAAGAGCATCTGCCGCACACCATATTGAGCCCTGCCGGGCAAAAACCGGGCAGGGCTTTTTTATGCGTGGCTTCCGTGAGCCATAGCCACAGCCTGCTGCTATGCTGAAGGCATGAAAATCCTCGTCAAATGGCTTCTCTGCGCTGCGGCCCTGCTCGGGGTCGCCTATGTCTACAGCGGCGTTCAGGTGCACAGCTTCGGCTCGGCCATGATTGCGGCGCTGGTCATAGGCCTGCTCAACACCGTCATCCGCCCCATTCTGGTGGTGCTGACGCTGCCCGTGACCATCATCACCGTGGGCCTGTTCCTGCTGGTGGTCAACGGCCTGATGTTCTGGATGGCCTCGGGCCTGCTGGGCGGCTTTCATGTCACCAGCTTCTGGGCCGCCATGCTGGGCGCGCTGATCTACTCGGTGCTGGGCCTACTTATTGATCGTCTTGTCGCGCAGCTGTTCCCGGAGTAACTCGTCCACCGCGCGCAGTCGCGTGTCGATGATGGAGGCCTCGAAGTAATCGGCCTTGGCCCCGGCCTTGCGGGCCAGATCTTGGGCCGCCTTGAAACGATCCACCGCCGCCGCATAGTCGTAATGCGCGACCTGGGCCTCGGCCTCGGCACGCAGCGCGCGCATCTCCTGGCCCTGGCTGCGCCAGACGCGCGCCAGGGTCTGCCAGGCCGTGCCGTCCGCCGGATGCTCGGTCACCCAGGTCTGCAGAGGGCCGGCCATGGGGCCGGCCTGATCGAGCTTGAGCAGAATATCGGCCTTGAGCAGCAGCTCCGGCCGGCGCGGCCCCACATGCTCCACCACATTCACCGTGGCCAGGCTGGGGCCTGTATCGCGCGCCGGGGCCTGACGTGGCCCGGCCTGACGCGGCTCGGCCCTGGGCCCCGCTGGCGTGCCGGATTGCAGCGGCAGGGCCGCCAGTGCGGCCTGGGGATTGTCGGCCCGGTATTCGAGTTCGGCATTGAGCCACTGCGCCTGAATCCTTGCCTCAGCATCGCCGGCCGTTGCCGTCAGCAGACGCTGAACCATCTCGCGCGCCGTCTTCCAGTCGCGCAGCTGCATGGCGCTGAGCGTGGCTGCATACAGCTGGCTCAGCTGCTCCGTCTGGGGCTGGCCGGCAAAGCTGCCGGAGCGCGGCAGCACCGCCCATTGGCGCAGCACATCCACGCCGGAGTTGGAAATCACGCGGGCGCGGGCCGCCATCATGACGTGTTCCAGCGTGGGCGCCGGCGCCGCCGCGCGCTTGCCGGGCGGCATGCGCGAATCCATGTCCGCGATACGCTGCGTGGTCAGCGGGTGGCTGCGCAGATAGGGCCAGCTGCCGTTGTCATTCAAGCGGCTGGCCTGCTCCAGCTTGCCGAACATGCTCACAAAACCCTGGGGCGCGAAGCCGGCCGGCGCCATCAGGCTGTAGCCCATGCGATCCGCCTCGCTCTCCATGGCGCGCGAGAAATTCAGCTGGTTCTGCATCATCGCCGCCGGCCCGCCCATCATGATGGCCATGGCCGCATCCGGGCTGCGCGTGGCCGCCAGAGCGCCCAGCAGCATGGAAGCCAGCATCAGCGGCGTCTGCTTGCCCTGCTGGGCCAGCATGCGCGCAATATGGCGCTGGGTGATGTGGCTGGTTTCGTGGGCGATGACCGAAGCCAGTTCATCCCCGCTGCTGACCACGCCGATCAAGCCCAGATACACGCCCATATAGCCGCCGGGCAGCGCAAAGGCATTCACCTGGCGGTCCTTGCCCAGCAGCAGCGTCCAGGCAAAACGCTCTTCCAGTTCGGGCGAAAGCTCGCCGTTCTTGCGCGCCGCGCTCTGCAGATGCAGCCAGATGCCTTCCACATATTCCTGCAGCACGGGATCGTCGAGATAGTCCGGATCGCGGTACAGCTCCTTGGCGATGGAGTCCCCGAGCCGCCGCTCCTCGCCCGTGGTCAGCGATGAAGCGCCATCCCCCAGCGTCGGCAGACCTGCGGCCTGAGCCGGATTCAACATGGGGGCAGCGCATTGAATAGCTATCAAAACAGAAGCTACTAGCGCTTTCAGCGCATGGACTTTGGGCGGTTTTTGCATCAAAAATGGCATGGCAATCACGACATTGCCAGCATTCAGGACTCTGAGCTGCCAGCAGTTCAACACCCCACTATGATGCCCTGATTGATTTGCGCTGCAACATCCAAGCCTGCTCCAAGCCGGCCCATCTGCGGCGCCCGAACCTGAAAACGCAAATTTGCGGGCCCTGGCCATGCCAGCCCGCAGGAAAGAGAAGCTTATGTCCGCCCTCACCCACTTCGACGCCCAGGGCCAGGCCCATATGGTGGACGTCGGCGCCAAGCCCGCCACCCACCGCGTGGCCGTGGCCGAAGGCCGCATCAGCATGAAACCCGAGACCCTGGCCATTGTTCAAAGCGGCACGGCCAAGAAAGGCGATGTGCTCGGCGTGGCCCGCATCGCTGCCATCATGGCCGCCAAAAAGACCAGCGACCTGATTCCCCTGTGCCACCCCCTGGCCCTGACCCGCGTGGCCGTGGAGTTTGAACTACAGCCCGAATCCAGCTCCATCCTCTGCACCGCCACGGTTGAGTTGCATGGACAAACTGGCGTGGAAATGGAAGCCCTGACTGCGGTGCAAATCGGTTTATTGACTATCTACGATATGTGCAAGGCTGTGGATAAGGGGATGGTGATGGAGGGAGTGAGGGTCCTGGAGAAGCACGGGGGGAAGTCGGGGGACTGGATAGCGGCTTGAGGGTTCGCACCAAGGTCGCACTGGTGCGAGCAGAATGGCGCTTGAAAGTGCATAGGCACCTATCACCTATACCGGCCATTTCACGTCTGCCATCGGTGGATACTTGGCCGCTTGCTCTTCCCATTGACGACGTATCTCTTGCACGGTTTTTTGTTTTAGGCCGTTCATCCGTGTCATGACTATCACCCAGTACTCCGCCTGTTGAGGCTGCCCTGCAAATGCATACATGGCCGTCAGCTTGTACATACCCACAACGCTGGGTAAAAGCTTGGCAATTCGCACTGCCCGTTCCAGATCAGGTGCACCATGGGTGGTTAACGGATCCACCCGGGCCAGCCACAACATATCCTGCAACTGCGTCAGAGCAATCACTTGTGGTTCGGCGTACTCCCCTGGCTTAGCCAGCCGTTCGTGCTCGAAGCGAAGTGTAAAAAAATTCTCCTCAATGCGCACATAGTCGTATGCGGTAACAATCCACCCAGCGCCTGCTAGCGCCAGTGCGCTAGCAGCCAGCCCAAAGTGCATGCGTGCTACAGGCTTGAATCCCTGCGTCACATTCAGTGCTCCCAGCATCAGGCCCAGCGGCAGCAGAAAGTAAGCGTAGTACAGCGGATACTCCAGCATGGCGTGAACCATCAGCGCAAAGACGAACAGCAGCATCCAAAGCTGTTCACGCTGCCTGATGCGGAGCACTGCCCTAAAAGCCCATATCACCAGAATCAGGGATACCGTCAATCCTAGTGGAATCCCCAGCCAAACCCACAAATCCAAAAATAGATTGTGAGCATGCCTAAAAGTACCTCCGGTCAGCATCGCATACGGGTCTGACGTGAGCTGAGCAAAACTGGTCTGCATCCATCCGTATCCCAACCACGGCTGGGCCACCAGCGCTTGCCACAGCTTGGCCCAATAGATCAGCCGCAGTTCGCTAGTGGATATGTCGCGAAGCTCCTGCAGTTCCGCCGTGCGGCCCAGCCAGAGATTGACATGGGGCAGCGCCACCGTGCATAGCAGAAAGAATGTCGTCCAACTCAGGGCGGCTGCAATCATCCTGCCTTCTATCTTCAGCTGTTTGCGCCACAGCACCAGCGCAGTCAGCGAGCCGGCAATGACTACCCAGCTTGTGCGCGATTCCGTCAAAGCCAGCCCAACGGCCAGCAGCGCAGCCCA
The DNA here is from genome assembly GCF_041079535.1 of Comamonas guangdongensis. NCBI lineage: Bacteria > Pseudomonadati > Pseudomonadota > Betaproteobacteria > Burkholderiales > Comamonadaceae > Comamonas > Comamonas guangdongensis. Next base: position 149,989 of record NZ_JBFYGN010000008.1, read on the forward strand.
TACCCAGGCTGCCCATCCGCTGAGCCGGCCTCGCTCGCGCAGCCACCCGCAGGCCAGCACACCCAGGCACAGCAACGTGGCTAATTGATTAGGCTGCCCCAGGTTGGCATGGAATCTCCTCGGCGGCGGCGGGAGGAATAACCAGAACATATCTCCTGGATTGATCAGAAGCCATTGCTGAAATTGCACGATCAAAGATCCGCTGGCTCCTGCCAGCACGGCCAGAAACAGGAAATCAGCACATTGCCCTGGATTCCAGCGCTCCCAAGCTGATCCTGTCAGCAAAGCCATCAGCAGCCCGAGCAGATACAGCGTGCTGGTCCATGCTTGCCCCAACTCCTTGAGTAAGCCTGCTGCGTATTGCCCCCAGATAATGCCGCAGCATGCCAGAACAAGTAACGCGAGCGTGTGCCATTCCAGCGTGGTGAACTGCCTGCTTTTCCACAGTACGACTGCCGCAATCACCCACATGGACAGGCCTGCCCATGCATCGGAATAAAAATCTGGCCACGGCCAGTGATGATTGGGCAGCAGCCAGCACAATGCATAAACCAGTGCAGCCAACGCGATAATGGACAAGGGTCGTGAAGATGAGACTGAAGTCATTCGAGGCTCTCGAGACCAAAGAAAAAGGGGGCTATGCCCCCTTCTTGCATTGAATCAAACGCTTAATGCGCTTGACAGTTTACTTGCAAGAGCCAGGTGCATACTTATTTGCGATGCCCTTGGATGTGCACTTCCATTCATACACTTGGGTGCCTTGACCACCGGTGGTCGCTGTATTCAGCGCATATGCGCCGTTAGAGCTGTCTTTGTAGGGGGTCAGCGTGATTTCGTCGGTGCCTGCTGCGGGTGTAGTGGATACGCCGATATTCTGAGTCGGCACGACTGTAATAGCGCCAGTATTGGAATCTGTTGTGATCGATGCCACCATCTTTGTCGGAGTCGTGGCATCACAACCAAAAGCATTGGAGCCTGAGAGCGTGGCCGTCGTATTCATGCTCTGGACGGTTTCGCTGATGGTCGTTCGGCACTGCGATGCAGCCAGCACCACTTCAGACATACGCGCTTTGATGGTGTAGTCCTTATAAGCAGGCAGAGCCACGGCAGCCAGAATACCGATGATCGCCACGACGATCATCAGTTCGATCAGGGTGAAACCCTTTTGAATGGAACGCTTCATGAAAACTCCCTTGATGGATGAATACCACTTTCATCAAGCAAGCAGCGTGCCAAGTACGCATCCAGCAAAGAAGCCAGCAAGACTGACACGATTGCTTGCACCTCTACCAAAAGAATTTACATTTTTGACGCCTCAGAGCCAAATCTGACAAAAATGTCAGAGGCAATCGATCCGCCGCCGACTGAGGTCGCGCGAGCGGCTCGCGCCTTATTGCACGACAAAGCGCATGGAACTGCCGGCCAGTTCCACGGTATCGCCGTTGAGCAAGGGCACGGACAGCGGGCCCACGACCTGGCCGTTGAGCCTGAGAGCCGAGCTGTCACCCTCAAGCTGAGTCAGCACAAAGCCATGGGGCTTCTGGGTGATGGAGGCAATGGCCACGCCGGGCTTGCCCAGGGTGGTGACCACCTTGTAGAGAGAGACTTCCTTGCCGGCCATGCTGCCGGTGAGCATGCGGATCATGGCATGGCGCTCGGTCAGGGCCGAGGCGACACCGTGCACGGTCGATGCAAAGCTGGAGATTTCGCCAAAGCCAGAAGCACTCCTGAGCTTGGAATAGCCGCTATCGACATCTTCGGCAATATGCACCAGGGCCTTGTCCCCGTGTGCAGCTGGCACCTGGGCAGCGACCGGGCTGTCGTTCAGAAAGCGGATTTTGTAGCGACCGATATCCAGCAGGTCCCCATTTTGCAAAGGCTGCTTCTGGATAGCATTGCCATTCACATAAGTGCCATTGGTGCTGCGCAGGTCTTCGATGACAACCATGCCGCTGTCTATGGTGAGCACCGCATGCTCGCCGCTGACGGCCAGGTTTTCAATCACGATGTCGTTGTACGGGCGACGGCCCAGCGTGGTGCGCTCCTTGGTGAGCTTCACCTCTTTGATGACGGCACCGTCGATTGATATGACCAAGGTCGGCATGCAGGAATGCTCCTGGGGAAACGGCCAAGCCCCAACTTGGCGGCACGAATGGGGAGAGGAAACACTCACACTTTACGTGCGATTGGGTTCGAATTCTTCAATCGTAACTGAATGAAACGCAAACAATCGCTGAATGTTATTCCACAAAATACATGGAGTCCAATCCTTCCATCGTTTTTTTCTACCAGGCCTGCATCAGACTGATTCGCCGCCAGGCACAGCCCCGTGAACCGGAAATTGCGGCCCGCCAATGCAAAAGGCCCGCGTCCCCAAGGGAACGCGGGCCTTTACCCACAAAATCTGCAAGCAGGCTCTAGAAGGGAATGTCGTCGTCCATATCGTCAAAGCCCGAAGCCGCACGCTGGGGCGGGGGCGACATGGGAGCCGGTGCCGGACGGGCGGCCGCCGGTGCCGGGCGCTGCTGCATGGGGGCAGGCGCTGCGCGACGCGGAGCTTCGTAGCTGCTTTCGCCGTAGCCTTCGTCGCCATAGCCGCCTTGTTGCTGGCCGCCACCCTGGCGGCTGCCCAGCATCTGCATGGTGTCGGCGCGGATTTCGGTGGCATAGCGCTCCTGGCCTGTGGCCTGGTCGGTCCACTTGCGCGTACGCAGACTGCCCTCCACATAGACCTGGCTGCCCTTGCGCAGGTACTGGCCCACGATCTCGGCCAGCTTGCCGTTGAACACCACACGGTGCCACTCGGTGGCCTCACGGTTCTCGCCGGAGTTCTTGTCGCGCCAGCGATCGGTCGTGGCGATGGTCACATTGGCCACCTGGTCGCCGCTGGGAAAGGTGCGCATTTCGGGGTCACGACCCAGATTGCCGACGATGATGACTTTGTTGACGGATGCCATAGATTTGCCTTTTCAAAAAGTGGCCCGGGCAATGATGAAAGGTCCCGAACCAATGGAGTGCGCATTTTGCCCCAAGCGGGCGATGCCAAGCACGAGATTTCCCTAGGTGGCCGCGCGTGTTTGTGCTCAGCCGTGACGGCCCGCGGGACGCAGCGGCCAGCTCACGACCAGCCACAGCAGAGTCAACACCGCCGTCATGCCGAACAAGCCCGGTGCCCCCGCCCACTTGGCTACGGCACCGCCGATGGCGCCGCCCGCAAACAGGCCCAGGGACTGCAAGGTGTTGTAGGCCCCGAGAGCCGCACCGCGCAAGCGCGTGGGCGCCATGCGCGAGACCAGGCTGGGCTGGGTGGCTTCCAGTGCGTTGAAGCCGCAGAAGAACAGAAACATCAGCAGCGCCATGCACCAGATGGTGGGAATGCTGCCGCTGGCCGCCAGCATGCCCAGGCCGACCTGCACCACGAACACCAGGCCGATGGCGCCCAGCAAGGCCGCACGCAGCCGGCCTTTGCGCTCCATGGAGAACAGACCGCCCATGGCCAGAAAGGACAGCAGCACGGCGGGCAGATAGATATGCCAGTGCTCCTCCTTGACCAGGCCGGCCTGCACCAGCATGGCGGGCACGGCAACCCACATGGACATCTGCACCGTATGCAGGATGAAGACGCCGAAATTCAGACGCAGCAAATCCGTCTGACCCAGCAGGTCGCTGAACTTGCCCTTGGGGGCATTCGCATGCTGCTTGGGCTCGGGCGGCACCACCCACAGCACCACGGCAATGCCGGCCAGCGCCAGCGCGCAGGTCAGGCCGAAGATGCCGGACAGACCCATCCAGGCATTGAGCAGCGGCGCCAGCACCAGCGCCAGCGCAAACATCAGCCCTATGCTGCCCCCCACCATGGCCATGGCCTTGGTGCGCACGCTGTCACGCGTCAGATCGGCCAGCAATGCGGTCACGGCGGCCGACACGGCGCCCGCGCCCTGCAGACCGCGGCCCAGCATCAGGCCCGTGAGCGAGCCGGCCATGGCCGCCACCAGGCTGCCGGCCGCAAAAACCAGCAGGCCGGCCACGATGACGCGCTTGCGGCCGAAACGGTCCGAGGCCAGGCCTATCGGCAACTGGAACAGGGCCTGGGTCAGGCCGTACAGGCCCATGGCCAGGCCGATCATGGCGGGATCGTCGCCGCCCGGATATTTGCGCGCCTCCAGCATGAAGACGGGCAGGACCAGGAACAGGCCCAGCATGCGCAACGCAAAAATCAGCGCCAACGCGCCGCTGGAGCGGCGCTCCTGCGGAGTCATGATGGTTGAGGATCTGTCTGTGCCCTGCGTGCCCGCACTCGGGGATGTTTGGATTTTTTTCACGCTCAAATTCTGCCAAGAGTCAAATTCTTGTGCCTACGTTAACTAAAAACACCGTCCGGCACGAAAGAGGAAATAGAACCTCGGATTGTCCGTGAACCCGGGCCATCTATCCACTCCAATGCCCGTCTGACTATCATGGAGAGTTTCCTCCCGCCTGGAGCGCTTGTGTCCCTGAAGCCCGATTCGCCCTCTGCTAGCAAGACCACCGCTGCCGATGACAGCCTCTACCTGGGCCGCTCGCTGGCGCAGACGCGCATCGCCATCCGCGGCGCACGCACGCACAACCTCAAGAACATAGACCTCGACATTCCGCGCAACCAGCTGGTGGTGATCACAGGCCTGTCGGGCTCGGGCAAATCCAGCCTGGCTTTCGACACCTTGTACGCCGAAGGCCAGCGCCGCTATGTAGAAAGCCTGTCGGCCTATGCGCGCCAGTTCCTGGGACGCCTGGACAAGCCCGATGTGGACCTGATCGAGGGCCTGTCGCCAGCGATCTCCATCGAGCAGAAGGCGACCAGCCACAACCCGCGCTCCACCGTGGGCACGGTGACCGAGATCAACGACTATCTGCGCCTCTTGTACGCCCGCGCAGGCACGCCGTTCTGCCCCGAGCACAATCTGCCGCTGCAGGCCCAGACCATCAGCCAGATGGTGGACAGCGTGTTGCAACTGCCCGAGGACACCAGGCTCATGATCCTCGGCCCGCTGGCGCGCGAGAAGAAAGGCGAATTCGCCGAACTGTTCGCGCAGCTGCAGGCCCAGGGCTATGTACGCTTTCGCGTCGACGGACAGATCTACGACGCCCAGTCCCTGCCCCATCTCGAAAAGAACGAGCGCCACAACATCGATGTGGTGATAGACCGTCTCAAGGTGCGTGAAGACGTCAAGCAGCGCCTGGCCGAAAGCTTCGAGGCGGCCCTGCGCGCTGGCGGCGCCGAGGCCGGCGGCCGCGTCATCGCCTTGGAGATGGACACGGGCCGTGAGCACCTGTTCAGCGCCAAGTTCGCCTGCCCCATGTGCGATTACTCCCTGCCCGAGCTGGAGCCGCGCCTGTTTTCCTTCAACTCGCCCATGGGGGCCTGTCCGGCCTGCGACGGCTTGGGCAACAGCGAAGCCTTCGACCCCGAGCGCGTGGTGGCCTTCCCCACGCTGAGCCTGGCCAGCGGTGCCATCAAAGGCTGGGACAAGCGCAACAACTATTACTTTTCCATGCTGGAAAGCGTGGCCAGACACTATGGCGTGAGCTGCGAAACCCCGTTCGAAGACCTGCCCGAGCCGGTCCGCCATGTGATTCTCTGGGGCTCGGGCGATGAAGCCATCTCCTTCAACTATGTTTTCGAGAGCGGCGAGCGCAAGGGTGAAGCCTTTATCAAGCAGCATCCGTTCGAAGGCATCCTGCCCAACATCCAGCGCCGCTTTCGCGAGACCGAATCCAGCGTGGTGCGCGACGATCTGGCCAAGCTGCGCAGCGTGCGCAAATGCCCGGAATGCGAAGGCACGCGCCTGCGCCGCGAGGCGCGCTTTGTGCGCGTGGGCGAAGGCGAGCGGGCCCGCGCGCTGTACGAGGTCGGCCACGCCACGCTGGCCGAGGCCCTGGCCTGGTGCCAGAACCTGCCGCTGACCGGTGCCAAGGCCGAGATCGCCGGCAAGATCCTGCGCGAGATCGCCTCGCGCCTGCTGTTCCTCAACGATGTGGGCCTGTCCTATCTGAGCCTGGACCGCAGCGCCGACACGCTGTCGGGCGGCGAGGCCCAGCGCATCCGCCTGGCCAGCCAGATCGGTTCGGGCCTGACGGGCGTGATGTATGTGCTGGACGAGCCCTCCATCGGCCTGCACCAGCGCGACAACGACAAGCTGATCGGCACGCTGGAGCATCTGCGCGACATCGGCAACAGCGTGATCGTGGTCGAGCACGATGAAGACATGATGCGGGCGGCCGACCAGATCATCGACATGGGCCCGGGTGCGGGCGTGCATGGCGGCCGCATCATGGCCCAGGGCACCTACGACGAGGTCAAGGCCAACCCCGACTCCCCCACGGGCCGCTATCTGAACGGCACGCAAAGCATTCCCGTGCCCGCGCGCCGCACGCCCTGGCAACCCGTGCTGCGCAAGGCCGACGAGACGCCGGAGAGCCAAAGCAGCACCTCCCACTTTCCCACCACGGCGGCACAGAAACGCGCCGCCGAGGATGCGGCGCCGGCCGACCTGCAGGCGCTGCGCGTGGAAGGCGCACGCGGCCACAACCTGAAGAATGTGACGGTGGACTTCCCCGTGGGCCTGCTCACCTGTGTGACCGGCGTCTCGGGCTCGGGCAAGAGCACCCTGGTCAACGACACGCTGTACGCCGAGGTCGCGCGCCAGCTCTACCGCGCCAGCGACGAGCCCGCCCCCCACGACGAGATCGTGGGCATGGACTATTTCGACAAGGTCATCAACGTCGATCAGTCCCCCATAGGCCGCACGCCGCGCAGCAACCCGGCCACCTATACCGGCCTGTTCACGCCGATTCGCGAACTCATGGCCGAGACCAATACCGCCAAGGAACGCGGCTATGGTCCGGGGCGCTTCAGCTTCAACGTGGCCGGCGGTCGCTGCGAGGCCTGCCAGGGCGACGGCGTGGTCAAGGTGGAAATGCATTTTCTGCCCGACGTATATGTGCCCTGCGACATCTGCCACGCCCAGCGCTACAACCGCGAGACGCTGGAGGTGCTGTGGAAGGGCCGCAACATCTCGCAGATCCTGGAGATGACGGTGGAGGACGCCCACGCCTTCTTCAAGGACGTGCCCAGCATCGCGCGCAAGCTGCAGACCCTGCTCGACGTGGGCCTGAGCTATATCCGCCTGGGCCAGAGCGCAACCACGCTCTCGGGCGGCGAGGCCCAGCGCGTCAAGCTCGCGCAGGAGCTGTCCAAGCGCGACACGGGCCGCACGCTCTATATCCTCGACGAGCCCACCACCGGTCTGCACTTTGCCGACATCGCCCTGCTGTTGAAGGTGCTGCACCAGCTGCGCGATGCGGGCAACACCATTGTCGTGATCGAGCACAATCTGGATGTGATCAAGACCGCCGACTGGCTGATCGACATGGGACCCGAGGGCGGCTCGGGCGGCGGCCAGGTGGTGGCCACGGGCACGCCCGAGCAGGTGGCAGCCAACCCGGACAGCGTGACCGGACGCTACCTCAAGCCCTATCTGGAGAAAGCCGCTCAGGCCTCGCTCAAGCGCAAAGGGAAAGCGGCAGAAAATTCAGATTAATGGCACGCATTCAGCTATATAAACCATAGCTTGCTCGACGTGAATGGAGAGATGGATATGGAAAAAGATGTCTGGGATTTCATCATCGTGGGTGCGGGCATGGCCGGTACGTCGGTGGCGTGGCAGCTGGCGCAGTCGGGCGGCGACCAGCCTCCTTCGGTGCTGGTGCTGGAGCGCGAATCCCAGCCCGGCTATCACACCACGGGCCGCTCGGCCGCGCTGTTCGAGGAGCACTATGGGCCGGCCCAGGTCCAGGCGCTGACCCGCGCCAGCCGCGCCTTCTACGAGGCGCCGCCCTCGGGCTTTGTCCAGGCGCCCATACTCACACCGCGCGGCGTGCTCTATGTGGGCACGGCCGAGCAGAAGGCGCTGCTCGACGCCGCCTATGCCGAAGCCCTGATTCATTCGCCGCAGGCCGAACGCCTGAATGGCGAGCAGCTCAAGGCCCTGGTGCCCTGCCTGAACACCGAGGTGCTGGTGGACGGCTTTCTGGACCAGGGCGCGCGCGATATCGATGTCAACGCTCTGCACCAGGGCTTTATCCACGGCCTGCGCCGCCGCGGTGGCGATCTGTGGTGCAACGCCGAGGTCGAGGGCCTGAGCCGCGTCGATGAGCTCTGGCATATCGCCCTGCCCCAGGGCCGCAGCGTCCGCGCCAAGGTGCTCGTCAACGCCGCCGGCGCCTGGGCCGATGTGCTGGCCGCCATGGCCGGCGCGGCCCCCATAGGCCTCACGCCCAAGCGCCGCAGCGCCTTCACCTTTGCGGCTCCTGCGGGCATGGACACCACGCACTGGCCCGCCATCATCAGTGCCGACGAGGGCTGGTACATCAAGCCCGACGCCGGCCTGCTGCTGGGCTCGCCCGCCAATGCCGACCCCGTGGCACCGCACGACGTGGTACCCGAGGAGCTGGACATCGCCACCGGCATCTACCGCATCGAGGAATGCACCACGCTCACGATACGCCGCCCCGCGCACACCTGGGCGGGCCTGCGCTCCTTCGTGGCCGATGGCGAGCTGGTGATAGGCTGGGATGCCTCGCCCACGCCCCTGGCCGGCTTCTTCTGGGTTGCGGCCCAGGGCGGCTACGGCATCCAGAGCGCTTTCGGCTACAGCCTGCTGGCGCGCAATCTGCTGCTGGGGGAGCCGCTGGATGCGGCCCTGGCGCAGCAGAAGGTGAACGTGGGAGAGCTGACGCCCGCGCGTTGCCAGCGCGGCTGATGCGGCCATAGCCGGACTCCCCAGGCCGGCAGGTCGTACCCTCTGGTCCGCCTCAAGCCCGCGCGCAGCAAGCGCCGGCAGCTATCAAAAGAAAACGGCTTGCGCCCTGGGGCACAAGCCGTTCGCGTTTTCACGGCGGCCTGGGGCCGCCGCCCTATCAGTTCTCGATCTTGGCGAACTGAACGATCTTGCTGTACTTGGCGATCTCGTTATTGATGTACTTGCCTGCATCCACCTTGGGATTGGCCACCACATTGCCGGTTTCTTCCATCTTCTTGCGGAACTCGGGCGAGGCCATGGTCTCGTCCAAAGCCTTCTTCAGCTTGGCGGCGATGGGCGCGGGCAGGCCCTTGGGAGCCATCAGCGCAAACCAGCTGTTGATGTCCACGTTCTTGAACTGGGGCAGCTCGGACAGGGCCGGAATATCGGGCGTGATGGCCGAGCGCTTGGCTTCGGTCGTGCCCAGGGCCACCACCTTGCCGGCCTTGATCTGGGGCAGGCCCGAGGACAGCACGAACATGCCGAACTCGATGTTGTTGCCCACCAGATCGGTGGTCAGCGGCGCCACGCCCTTGTAGGGGATATGGGTCATGTGCAGCTTGCCCTGCTCCTTGACCAGCTCGCCCGCCAGATGCAGCGCCGTGCCCACGCCGGAGCTGCCGTAGCTGAACTTGTCGGGGTTCTTGCCCACCAGGCTCACGAACTCGGCCGCATTCTTCACGCCGGCCTTGTGCGAGGCCACCAGCACCATGGGCTGCGAGCCCACGAGGCCGATGGAGGTGAAGTCGTCGATGCTGTACTTCACGGCCTTGTTGATGAGCTTGGCGATGGCCAGCTCGTTGTTGGCGCCCACCATGATGGTGTAGCCGTCGGCCGGGGACTTGGCGACCTTCTGCGCGCCGATGGCACCGCCGGCGCCGCCGACGTTTTCCACCACCACGGGCTGGCCCAGGCGCGAGGCCAGGCCGTCGGCCACCAGGCGGCCCACGAGGTCGGTGCTGCCGCCCGCGGGATAGCCGACCACCATGGTGATGGCGCGGCTGGGGTAGTTGTCGGCTGCGAAGGCCGGGGCGGCCGCGGTGGTGGCCAGCAGCAGGCCGGCGACGATGGCGGTACGGCGGAGCATGTCTTTGTTTTGCATGAAACTATTCCGAATCTGTATGGGCTCGATTGTGCGAACACCCAGAAAGACATTTGGTGCCGATACGGCACCATTGCGTGCTGATTGAGCACATGGCAACGCTCTACGGCGCCAGCCTCGATCAGGACTGCGTGATTTCGCTCCAGAACTGCTCGGCTATGGCGCCCAGGCGGCGCTTGGGGCGGTACAGACGCACATCGAAATGCACGTCCAGACTGCTGTCGCCGGCCAGCGCCAGCCGGCCGGCCTGGCAATCGCGCCGCACCATGGACCAGGGCATCCAGGCCACGCCCAGGCCCTTGAGCACATATTCGTAATTGGCATCGGCCGAGTCGCAGTCTATGCAGCGGCGCAGGCGCGGCGTGAGCGGATTGTTGGCCAGGTGATCCTCGACCAGCCGCCCCAGCGCCATGCTATGGGAAAACGCCAGATAGGGCACGGGGCTGGCTCCCGGCTGCACGGCCTGGGCCAGGTCGAAAACGGCCTTGCCGTCGGCATCGGCGCGCGCCACGGGCACCAGCTTGTCGTGCGTCACGGTCAGGTGGTTGAACTGCCGGCCGTCGAGCCGAACGGCAATCGCCGCATGGTGGTAGAGCAGGGCAAAGCTCACCTCGCCGCGCTGCAGCATGGCCACGGTTTCATCGAGGGTGCGGGTGATGACGCGCAGCTCCGCGGTCTGCAGCACGCTGACATGGCGGGCCAGCCAGTCGGCCACGATGGTGCGCGCCAGCGTGCGGCCCGTGGCCAGCGTGATCACATGGGCCTGACGCCCGGCCACGGCCTGCAGCTCGTCATGCGACTGGGCCAGGGTGCGTACCAACTGCTCGGCCGTGTCGCGAAAAGCCTCGCCCGCGGGCGTGAGCCGCACCGGACCGCTGCCCGACTCGATCAAGGCCGTGCCGGCCCAGGCCTCGAGTGCGCGGATACGGCGGCCGAAGGCCGGGTGGGTCACATGGCGCAGCTCCGCCGCACGCGTGAAACTGCGCTCCTGGGCCAGGAGCAGAAAGTCTTCCAGCCACTTGCTTTGCATGGCCAGAGCCCGGCTTCAGTGGTTCGCTGCTGCCTGCAGCGTGGCGCGCGTGGCCATGGCGGCGGCGCGCGCGGCCAGGGCGAAGTCCTCGCCCTGGCTCGCATAGAGAATGGCACGCGAGGAGTTGATGATGATGGGCCCGCCGCCGATGCGCGCGGCCTTCACGGTGGCCACGGCATCGCCGCCCTGGGCGCCCACGCCGGGAATCAGCAGGGGCAGCGTGGGAGCCACGGCGCGCACGCGCTCGATCTCGTGCGGGCGGGTCGCACCCACCACCAGGCCGAGCTGGCCGTTGGTGTTCCACGGGCCCTGGGCCAGCTTGGCCACATGTTCGAACATCTGCGGGTTGCCGGGCACATCGGCCAGGGTCTGGGCCTGCAGATCGTCCCCGCCGGGGTTGGAGGTGCGGCACAGCAGGAAAGCGCCCTTGCCTTCGTACTTGAGGTAGGGCGTGATGGAGTCGAAGCCCATGAAGGGCGACAGGGTCACGGCATCGGCGCCATAGCGCTCGAAAGCCTCCTTGGCGTACTGCTCGGCGGTGGAGCCGATGTCGCCGCGCTTGGCATCCAGGATCACGGGCACATTGGGCGCCACGCGGCGCATATGTGCCATCAGCTTTTCGAGCTGGTCCTCGGCGCGATGGGCCGCGAAGTAGGCGATCTGCGGCTTGAAGCTGTTGACCAGATCGTGGGTGGCATCGACGATGGCTGCACAGAAGTCGTAGATCTTGGACGCATCGCCCTGCATGGCGCCGGGGAAGCGGCTGGGTTCGGGGTCCAGACCCACGCACAGCATGGAGTCATTGCGCGTGGACGCGTCGCGCAGCATGTCGAGAAAAGTCATAAAGCGCAATTTTAGTGGCTCAGACCTGCCAAGCCTGCCCCCCCGGGTTTTGCCCCCCGGCCTCAAAAACCGGCACGGCCCAGGCGCGGGACGGCCAGCAAGGGCCGCCCCGCAGCACAGGCCGTCGTCCCCCTCGGGGGGAAGCGGCGCAGCCGCACAGGAGGAAGCCATCCCAGGCAGAATCTGCGGGCTATGCCTTCTTTCACACCCAAACAGCTCATTCTTCTCATCCTGCTCACCATCGTCTGGGGTCTGAACTGGCCGGTGATGAAACTCGGCGTGCAGCATTTCCCGCCGCTGTCCTTCCGCATGGTCAGCATGTGGATAGGCCTGCCGATTCTGGCCATCTTTGTCGCCAGCAAAGGCCTGCCGCTGACCGTGCCGCGCAGCTACTGGGGCCAGCTGGCCAAGCTCACGCTGTTCAATATGGTGCTCTGGCACTGCCTGATCATCATCGCCATCCCCACGCTGTCCAGCGGGCGCGCGGCCATCCTGGGCTATACCATGCCCATTTTCTCGGCCGTGTTCGGCAGCCTGTTCTTCAGCGACAAGCTCGGCCCGCGCGCCTGGGCCGGCGTGGGTGCGGCCTTTCTGGGCGTGATTCTGCTGCTCTGGCACGAGGTCGGCGCCTTGGGCAGCAAGCCCCTGGGCGTGATCCTCATGCTGATCGCGGCCGCGGGCTGGGCCTGGGGCACGCAGCTGCTGCGTCGCACCGAGGCGCCCGTGCCGCTGATGACGCTGTCGCTGTGGATGGTGGCCATCACCACCCTGGTGCTGACCCTGCTGGCCTTTGTCTTTGAACGCAAGCAGTGGCACGCCCCCGACCAGAGCGCGCTGGCGGCCATCGCGTTCAATGGCGTTCTGGTGCTGGGCTTTGCCCAGGCCGTGTGGTTCTACCTGGCGCGCAGCCTGCCGCCCGTGGCTTCGACCCTGAGCGTGATGATGATCCCCGCGCTCGGCGTGTTTGCCGGAGCCTGGTGGCTGGGCGAGGTGCTGCACTGGCAGGACTGGACCGCCGTGTGCCTGATGGTGGTGGCCATCGCCTCGGTGCTGTGGCCCAGCAGCAAGCCCGTGGCGAAAGCGGCCGACTAGTCCTGGCGCAGCTCGTAACGCAGCTCGGCCATGCCGGGCCCCATCTGCCGCACCGACTGCAGCGCCAGCTTGGGACCCAGCACCCGGCGCGGGAACAGGGGCTTGCCGCTGCCCAGGGTGGCCGAGCCGATCTGGACGATCAGCTCGTCCAGCAGGCCCGCATCGTGAAACTGCCCGGCCAGATCGCCGCCGCCCACGATCCAGATATTCTTGCCGGCCGCGGCCTGCTTCATCTGCGCCCAGACCGGGCCCACAGCGCCGCTGACAAAGCGCACATCGGCACCTTCGATCGAGGGCAGCTGCCGGCTGGTGAAGACCCAGGCGGGCTGGGTATAGGGCCAGGCCGCACCGGTTTCCTTGAGCACGGCCTCGGCATTGCGCAGCATCCACTCATAGGTGGCCGAACCCATGGCCAGGGCGCCGACCTCGGCGATAAAAGCCGGATAGCTGGATTCGTCCAGGCTGGCCAGGGGGAAGAGCCAGTCCAGGGAGTCGTCCTCGGTGGCGAGAAAGCCGTCCAGGCTGGAGGCGGTGTAGTACTGGGTCTTGCTCATGGCCGTAGTTTGCCGCAGCCGCCGGCTCCGCCCCTGCACGCTGGCTCAAACAGCCTCAAGCACTTAGCCGGCAGGCGCTGGCAGCTATAAAAACAAAAGCGCACCGTGAAACCACGGTGCGCTTTTGCGCCAGGAGCTTGGCAAGGACTTAGGCCGCAGCCACTTCCTTCTTGGCGCCACGTGCCTGCATGAACTTGCCCAGACCCACCACCAGCACGGCGCCGGCCGCAGCCGCCGCATAGTGCAGCCAGGGTTGAGCTTCCACGTAGCCGTGCAGCATGTTGTCGTTCATGATGGTCTCGCCGCCCACCCAGCCGATCAGCGCCGCGCCCAGCGTGACGATGACGGGGAAGCGTTCCATCAGCTTGATCATCAGCGTGGAGCCGAAGATCACCAGGGGGATGGAGATGGCCAGACCCAGGATCAGCAGCACCATATTGCCCTGGGCGGCAGCCGCCACAGCGATCACGTTATCCAGGCTCATCACCAGGTCGGCGATCAGGATGGTGCGGATGGCGGCCATCATCGAGCCCGTGCCCTTGGATTCGCCTTCGTCCTCGTCACCGCCGCTGAGCAGCTGATAGCCGATCCACAGCAGCAGGCAGCCGCCCACGATCTGCAGGAAGGACAGCTCCAGCAGCTTGGCAGCCACCACGGTCAGCACGATACGCAGCACCACGGCAGCGCCCGAGCCGAACATGACGGCCTTCTTCTGCTGTGCGGGAGGCAGGGAACGGGCGGCCAGTGCGATGACCACGGCGTTGTCGCCGGAGAGGATGATGTTGATCCAGATGATCTTCACCAGGCCGAGCCAGAAATCGGCGCTATTGAGGAATTCCATTGTGACTCCACTCTGTTTGAATATGAAAGCGCCGCATTAGGCGGCGCTTTCTTCTTTTATGGTGAAGGCAGTGTAGGGGCGAGTTGCCCCTTTGCCAGTTCGTAATACTGCGTAAATTTTCACGCAGCATCGGGAACTTTTCCGGGCTTACTTCAGCAGGCCCTGCAGCAGGCGGCCCATCTCGGAGGGATTGCGGGTGATGGTGAAACCGCACTCTTCCATGATGGCCAGCTTGGCATCGGCCGTGTCGGCACCGCCGGAGATCAGCGCGCCGGCGTGGCCCATGCGCTTGCCGGGAGGAGCAGTCACGCCAGCGATGAAGCCCACGATAGGCTTCTTCATATTGGCCTTGCACCACTGGGCGGCTTCGGCTTCGTCGGGACCGCCGATTTCACCGATCATGATCACGGCGTCGGTGTCGGGATCGTCGTTGAAGGCGCGCATCACGTCGATGTGCTTCAGACCGTTGATGGGGTCGCCACCGATGCCCACAGCGGAAGACTGGCCGATGCCCAGTTCGGTCAGCTGTGCCACGGCTTCATAGGTCAGCGTGCCGGAACGGCTCACCACGCCCACGCGGCCCTTCTTGTGGATGTGACCGGGCATGATGCCGATCTTGATCTCGTCGGGCGTGATCAGGCCGGGGCAGTTGGGGCCCAGCAGCAGGGTCTTCTTGCCGCCGGCGGCTTCCTTGGCCTTCATCTTGTTGCGCACTTCCAGCATGTCGCGCACGGGAATGCCTTCGGTGATGCAGATGGCCAGGTCCAGGTCGGCTTCCACGGCTTCCCAGATCGCGGCGGCAGCGCCTGCGGGCGGCACGTAGATCACCGACACGGTGGCGCCGGTTTCCTTGGCTGCGTCCTTGACCGAACCGTAGATTGGGATGTCGAAAATCTTTTCGCCAGCCTTCTTGGGGTTCACGCCGGCCACGAAGCAGTTCTTGCCGTTCGCGTATTCCTGGCACTTTTCAGTGTGGAACTGACCGGTCTTGCCAGTAATGCCCTGGGTAATGACTTTGGTGTCTTTGTTGATAAAGATCGACATGGTTTTATCTCCGGGGCGTATTACTTAACGGCTGCAACGATCTTGGTCGCGGCTTCGGCCATGGTGTCGGCAGCGATGATGGGCAGACCGGAATCCTTGAGGATTTGCTTGCCCAGCTCTTCGTTGGTGCCCTTCATGCGCACGACCAGAGGCACGCTCAGGTTCACGGCCTTGCAGGCGGTGACCACGCCGTTGGCGATGGTGTCGCACTTCATGATGCCGCCGAAGATGTTGACCAGAATGCCCTTGACTTCGGGGTTCTTGAGCATGATCTTGAAGGCTTCGGTCACCTTCTCGGCCGTTGCGCCGCCGCCCACGTCCAAGAAGTTGGCAGGCTCGCCGCCGAACAGCTTGATGGTGTCCATGGTGGCCATGGCCAGGCCGGCGCCGTTCACCAGGCAGCCGATGTTGCCGTCCAGGGAGATGTAGGCCAGATCGAACTTGGAAGCTTCGATTTCGGCAGCATCTTCTTCGTCCAGATCGCGGAAGGCCACGATTTCGGGGTGACGGAACAGGGCGTTGGGGTCAAAGTTGAACTTGGCGTCCAGAGCCATCAGGTCGCCCTTGGAGTCGCAGTTCAGGGGGTTGATTTCCACCAGCGACGCGTCGGTGTCCATGTAGCACTTGTAGATCTTGGCGAACAGATCCACGGCCTGGTCCACGGACTTGCCTTCCAGACCGATGGCAGCTGCCACCTTGCGCGATTGCGCTTCGGTGATGCCGGTCAGGGGGTCGATCATCTCGGTGATGATCTTCTCGGGCGTGGAGTGAGCCACTTCCTCGATGTCCATGCCGCCTTCGCTCGAAGCGATCAGGGCCACCTTCTGCGTGGCGCGGTCGGTCACCAGGGACACATACAGCTCGTTCTTGATGTCGGCGCCGTCTTCGATGTACAGGCGGCGAACCTTCTGGCCTTCGGGGCCGGTCTGGTGAGTCACCAGCTGCATGCCCAGAATCTGCTCGGACAGCTTCTGCACGTCCTCGATGGTCTTGGCAACCTTCACGCCGCCGCCCTTGCCGCGGCCACCAGCGTGAATCTGGGCCTTCACAACCCACACGGGTCCACCCAGCTTCTGGGCTGCTTCAACAGCCTCTTGAACTGTGAATGCAGGAATGCCACGGGGAACGGGCACACCAAATTGACGCAAGATTTCCTTGCCTTGGTATTCATGAATCTTCATGACTTTGTCTCTCTGAACTGAGGGGAAATACCCGCTTGCCACGGACTCGAATGGTCAGGCGATCGGGTTCGTATGACATGGCGTGCAGGAATGTACCATGCTGCACCGCGCAAAACGACAGCCGTACATGCGCAAAATCCACAATTTCATGCGGACTTTACAAGCTCGGCCAGCGGCCGCAATGCATTGATATCGTTGGCGAATTTGTTCTTACACGATAACTTTTTTTCGCGCAACTTTCTTATGTCTTATATAAAAGTGGGAGCACGACGGCGGCGGCAATCCTGCAGGCTGGCAGAGTGCTGACGCCCGACAATACTCGCGGGCCCAACTAGGCCATTTGCAGGAGGGGTGCCGCAAAGACAGCTGACGCACATCAGGCGCAGGATTCAAGGACAATCGACGGCGGAAAGCGGCAATGGTGCCGCAGGCAGCGGCATGAAACCAAGAAATGCGCGCGCCGGTGCAGGAGAGCAATGCGATGGCAAAAGTCTTTATCGACGGAGAAGCTGGGACCACAGGTCTGCAGATCCGTGATCGTCTGGTCGATTTTGCAGGTGTGGAGCTGGTCAGCATAGACCCCGCACTGCGCAAGGACCCGGCCGCCAAACGCAGCCTGATCGCCGGCGTGGATCTGGTCATCCTGTGCCTGCACGACGATGCGGCCCGCGACACCGTGGCCATGGTGGACTCCATCACCTTTGATACCGGCCGCGCCATCAAGATCATCGACGCCTCCACCGCCCACCGCACGGCGCCGGGCTGGGTCTACGGCTTCCCCGAGCTGCGCGCCGGCCAGCTCGAAGCGATCCAGACCGCCACCCGCGTGGCCAACCCCGGCTGCTATGCCACGGGCGCGATCGCCCTGCTGGCCCCGCTGGTGGCAGCGGGCCTGATCCCCGCCGACTACCCCGTGAGCCTGCCTTCGGTATCGGGCTACTCGGGCGGCGGCCGCACCATGATCGAGGCCTATGAGGCTGGCAGCGCCGCGCCCTACGAGGCCTACGCCCTGGGCCTGAGCCACAAGCACATCCCCGAAATCCTGCACTACACGGGCATGACGCGCCGCCCCGTGTTCATTCCCGCCGTGGGCAACTTCCCCCAGGGCATGCTGGTGCAGCTGCCGCTGCATCTGGACCTGCTGCCCGGCGCCCCCAAGGCCGCCGATCTGCACGAAGCCCTGGCCGGCCATTACGCCAGGACCAACACCAGCGCCAACTGGGTCAGCGTGCTGCCCCCCACCGACGACAGCAAGCTGGCCGCCGACACCCTGGCCAATACCAACCAGCTGGAGCTGCGCGTGTTTGCCAACGAGCAATACCGCCAGGCCGTGCTGATCGCGCGTCTGGACAATCTGGGCAAGGGCGCGAGCGGCGCGGCCGTGCAGAACCTGCAGATCATGCTGGGTCTGTAAGCGCAGCCCCGGCCTGCGCTCCGCTTCACCACTGTTCCGATAGCTGCCGGCGCTTGTCCAACAAAGTGCCAGCAGCCTGCATGCCGCCCCCGCCCTGCACCGACCGTAGTCGGCCGCCCGCAGGAGCAGGCCCGATAGCGGCAAGTTCCAGGCCGTGCTTCCATGGTGCCGCGGAAAACGGCCCGGCGCGGGTACCCCGGCCGACAAAAGGCCTCGCCGGCGCGGCTTCGGGCTGCCGCCCGAGCCCGGATTCCAGCACCCCGGATGACATTTGTCGGCTTGGTTTATCCTTGCTGGCTCCTAGGATTTCAGGTTTCCTGCCAGCCATTGCGGTCCGGCGCCGCAGCGGCGGCGTTGCCGACCGTGGCGACGGCAGCTTTTGCAAAGGTTTCCCTCAGATGACTCGCAAGGCATCAGGCGCGCCGGGCCAGGATGGCCATGACGACCTGCAACGCAATCTCACCAACCGCCATATCCAGTTGATCGCCATCGGCGGCGCCATAGGCACGGGCCTGTTCATGGGCTCGGGCAAGACCATCAGCCTGGCCGGGCCGTCCATCGTCTTTGTGTACATGGCCATCGGCATCATGCTGTTCTTCGTGATGCGGGCCATGGGCGAGCTGCTGCTGTCCAATCTGCAGTACCGCTCCTTCATCGATTTCTCTGCCGATCTGCTGGGCCCCTGGGCGGGCTTTTTCACGGGCTGGACCTACTGGTTCTGCTGGATCGTCACCGGCATTGCGGATGTGATCGCCATCACCGGCTATGCGCAGTTCTGGTTCCCGGACATCCCGCAGTGGCTGCCTGCGATTGCCTGCGTGCTGGTGCTGCTGGGCCTGAACCTGCTGACGGTGAAGCTGTTTGGCGAGACCGAGTTCTGGTTCGCCATGATCAAGATCGTGGCCATCGTGACGCTGATCGGCGTGGGCCTGTGCATGGTGTTCTCGGGCTTTGTATCGCCCGCGGGCCGCCAGGCTTCGCTGGCCAATCTGTGGAATGACGGCGGCATGTTCCCCAACGGCTTGATGGGCTTTTTCGCGGGCTTCCAGATTGCGGTGTTCGCCTTTGTCGGCATCGAGCTGGTGGGCACGACCGCCGCCGAGGCCAAGGATCCGGAGCGCACGCTGCCGCGCGCCATCAACTCGATTCCCGTGCGCATCATCGTCTTCTATGTGCTGGCGCTGGTGGCCATCATGGCCGTCACGCCCTGGCGCGACGTGGTGCCGGGCAAGAGCCCATTCGTGGAGCTGTTCGTGCTGGCCGGCCTGCCCGCCGCGGCCGGCGTGATCAACTTCGTGGTGCTGACCTCGGCCGCATCCTCGGCCAACAGCGGGGTGTTTTCCACCAGCCGCATGCTCTACGGCCTGTCGCTCAAGGGCGATGCGCCCAAGTCCTTCGGCACCTTGTCCTCGCGCAGCGTGCCTTCGCGCGGCCTGATGTTCTCGTGCATCTGCCTGCTGGCGGGCGCTTTCCTGATGTGGATGATTCCCGACCTCATGGAAGCCTTCACCCTGGTGACCACGGTGTCGGCGATTCTGTTCATGTTTGTCTGGTCGCTGATTCTGCTGTCCTACATCGCCTACCGCCGCCAGCGCGCAGCGCTGCACCAGGCGTCCAGGTTCAAGATGCCCGGCGGCGTCCCCATGTGCGTGGCCTGCCTGGCCTTCTTTGCGGGTATTCTGGTGCTGCTCACGCTCAAGGACGATACGCGCCAGGCGCTGATCGTCACGCCGCTGTGGTTTGTGCTGCTGGGCGTGGCCTACCAGTTCGTGCGCAGGCGCGCCGTGGCAGGCGTGGTGGCAATCCAGTAAGCTGCGCGCACAATGCGCAGCATGCTTGTTTTAGATAGCAGCTGGCGCATTCCCACCATGAGGTTTCCGGCATTTCATCCGGAACCCCTTATCTGACGGGCGCAGGCAGCTATCGTTCTGATAACCCTGCCTGCCTCCATGTCCCAGAATTCCAACCCGCAGCACCGCGCCACCCTGATCGGACTGCTGGCCGTGCTGTGCTGGAGCTGCACCGTGGGCCTGATGCGCGCCCTGGCCGAGCCGCTGGGCGCCGTGGGCGGAGCGGCCTGCCTCTACACCATGGCGGCGCTCTGCATCGCCCTGGCGCGCGGCCGCCAGGGCTGGCGGGAACTGGCCCGCTGGCGCAGCATGCAGCCCATGTATCTCTGGGGCTGCGGCGCGCTGTTCATGATCTATGAGATCTGCCTGTCCGTGGCCGTGGGCCTGGCCCATGACCGCAGCCAGGCCATGGAAATCGGCCTCATCAACTACCTCTGGCCCAGCCTCACCATAGCGCTGGCCGTGCTCTGCGGCCAGCAGGTGGCACGCTGGTGGCTGTGGCCCGGCCTGCTGATCTGCCTGTGGGGCCTGGCACGCGTGCTGGGCGGCGATGCCTTCAGCGCACAGGCCATGTGGGGCCATGTGCGCAACAATCCTCTGGCCTATGGCATGGGGTTTGCGGCAGCCCTGCTGTGGCCCGCCTACTCGCTGCTGGCGCGCCGCCATGGCGTCGGCTTCAATGCCGTGGGCCTGTTCGTGAGCTGGACGGCCGCCGCCCTGTGGCTGCACTGGCTCATGCAGGATGCGGCCCCCGCCCTGCACTGGTCCTGGCTCACCGCCTGGCAGCTGTTGCTGGCCGGGGCCCTGACCGCACTCGGCTACAGCTGCTGGGAACACGGGATCCAGCATGGCAGACTGGCCGTGCTGGCCGCGGCCTCTTACTTCACACCGGTGCTGTCGGCGCTCGTGGCCAGCGCCCTGCTGCAGGTGCTGCCGGGCTGGAGCTTCTGGCAGGGCGTGGCCCTGGTCACGCTGGGTTCGCTGATCTGCTGGTGGGCCACGCGTTCCCCCAGCCATTGAGGAGAAGGCCGAAGATGATGAGCGACGAAACCCTGCACGCCCTGCTGACCGCCCTGGGCATGGGCCTGATGATAGGCCTGGTGCGCGAGCGCATGCATGGCCAGCCGCAACTTGCCGCGGGCACGCGCACCCATGCCCTGGCCTGCCTGCTGGGCTGCGTGGCCTGGATGCTGGGCGCACCGGCTTTTGCCGTCGGCCTGCTGCTGGTGGGCGGGCTCACCATTGCCTCCTACCGGCAGACCGCCAGCCAAGACCCGGGCCTGACCGGCGAGGTGGCCTTGCTTCTGACCGTGCTGCTGGGGGCTCTGGCCGCCGTCGATGCCTCGCTGGCCGCGGCCCTGGGCGTGCTGGTGGCGATCTTGCTGCTGGCCAAGGCCCCGATGCAAAAACTCAGCCGCGAGCTGATCAGCGAAAGCGAGCTGCAGGATGCCTTGATGCTGGGCGCCGCGGCCCTGGTGGTCATGCCGCTGCTGCCAACCGAGCCGCTGGACCCCTGGGGGGCCGTCAGCCCCACCACGGTCTGGCGCATCGTGGTGCTGGTCATGGCCGTGGGCATGTTCGGCCATGTGGCGCAGCGCCTGTTCGGTGCGCGCTGGGGCCTGCCGCTGGCGGGCTTTTTTGCCGGCTTCGTGTCCTCGTCGGCCGCGGTCACGGGCATGGGACAGAGCGCGCGCGACAACCGCGCCCGGACCGCGGCCTGCGCAGCGGCGGCGCTGCTGGCCAATCTGGCTTCGCTGCTGCTGTTCGTGGCCGTGGTGGGCACGGTCTCCCCGCCGCTGCTGAGCGCGGCCCTGCCCGCTCTGGCCGCCGCCGTGCTGGCCCTGCTGACCGTCGCCGGCTTCTGGCTGTGGCGCGCCAACCAGACCGACATGCCGCCCGCTGCGGACTCCGGCCGCGCCTTCGCGCTCAGCCAGGCTCTGCTGATCGCGGCACTGATCGCCGGGGTGTCGCTGCTGGCCGCCTGGCTGGGCCAACGTTTCGGCAGCGCCGGAGTGCTGGTCACCACCACGCTGGTGGCGCTGGCCGAGGTCCATGCGGCGGCGGCCGGCGTGGCGCAGCTGCAAATCTCGGGCGCCGTGCCCCTGGAGCTCGCGCGCTGGGGTGTTCTGGCCGTGCTCGGCGCCAGCTGCCTGGCCAAGACCGTGCTGGCTTTTGCCAGCGGTGGCACACGCTATGGCGCGGCCGTTGCCACGGGACTCATCGCCATGCCGTCGGCCGCATGGCTGGGTCTGCTGCTATCGAACTAGGGACCTCATCCCTGGAGCGCGCACGCCGGGGGTGCGCCGGCCCGGGTGCTCAGCCCTGATCCAGATCCTCGTCGCTGTCCGGATAGGGTGCATCGCGCAGCACGCGCGATGCCACGGCCCCGGAAAAGCCGCGCGAGGCCATGAAGCGCAGCTGCCTGGCTTTTTCCTTGGCATCTGCGGGCGGCGTGCCGAAACGCTTGCACCACAGCTCGCGCGCGCGCTGCAGCTCGGTGTCGCGCAGCTGCTCGCCGGCCTGGCGCAGGGTTTCATCGTCCAGGCCCTTGCTGCGCAGCTCCTGCAGCAGGCGCGCACAGCCATAGCGGCCGGCCTTGCTGTGGAGCACCGACTCCACGACCCGCTCCACATTGATGAAGCCGCGCCGTTCCAGCTCGTCGAGCACGGCCGGCAGGTCGTCGCCCTCTTCCACATAGGGCGCCAGCTTGCGCTGCAGTTCCAGGCGCGAATGCTCGCGCTGCGCCAGCAGCTTGAGGGCACGGCCTTTGAGTGAGAGCCTGGCGAAGCTCATGCGCGGATCTATCCCGAATAAAAAAATGCGCAGGGACCGCCTGCGCAAAGATGGCAAAACTAGCTCCCCCTGGGCCGCTTCGCGTCTTTACCCAAGGGGGACGACGGTCTTTGCTGCGGGGCTGGCGCCATTTCTGGCGCCGTGTATCTGCCGTGCTCCCCCGTTCTTTCAAGGGAGCACTGAAGAGCTTCAAGCCTGAATCACACCGTCTTCATCGACATTGGCACTCTTGTCAGCCTTCTTGCCTTTGGCAGGCTTGGCGGCTTCTTCGCCGGCTGCTACGGGCAGCAGGGCAATGCCCAGGCTCTCACGGACCTTGTTTTCGATCTCGACGGCCAGCGCGGGGTTCTCACGCAGGAATTCACGCGAGTTGTCGCGGCCCTGGCCGATCTTTTCGCCGTTGTAGGCATACCAGGCGCCGCTCTTTTCCAGAATCTTGGCGTTCACGCCCATGTCCAGGATCTCCCCTTCGCGGCTGATGCCTTCGCCGAACAGGATGTCGAACTCGGCGGTCTTGAACGGAGGCGAGACCTTGTTCTTCACGACCTTGACCTTGGTCTCGTTGCCGATGGCCTCGTCACCCTTCTTGATGGTGCCGGTGCGGCGGATGTCCAGGCGCACGGAGGCATAGAACTTCAGCGCATTGCCGCCGGTAGTGGTTTCGGGCGAGCCGAACATCACGCCGATCTTCATGCGGATCTGGTTGATGAAGATGACCATGCAGTTGGTCTTCTTGATGGTGGCCGTGAGCTTGCGCAGCGCCTGGCTCATCAATCGGGCCTGCAGACCGGGCAGGGCATCGCCCATCTCGCCTTCGATTTCGGCCTTGGGCACCAGAGCGGCCACCGAGTCCACCACGATCAGGTCCACGGCGCCCGAGCGCACCAGGCTGTCCACGATTTCGAGCGCCTGCTCGCCGGTGTCGGGCTGGCTGATCAGCACCTCGTTGAGGTTCACGCCCAGCTTCTGGGCATAGCTGGTGTCCAGCGCATGCTCGGCATCGATGAAGGCGCAGGTGCCGCCCTGTTTCTGCATTTCCGCCAGCACCTGCAGGGTCAGCGTGGTCTTGCCCGAGGATTCGGGGCCGTAGATCTCGACCACGCGGCCCCGCGGCAAGCCACCCACGCCCAGCGCAATATCCAGGCCCAGCGAACCCGTGGACACCACCTGGATGTCATCCATGGCCTCGCCCTCGCCGAGCTTCATGATGGTGCCCTTGCCGAACTGCTTTTCGATCTGGGCCAGCGCTGCGGCCAGGGCTTTGGCTTTTTCGCTGTTGTCGGCGGTGGTCTTGGCATTGGCGTTCATATCAGGCTCCCGGAAAGGTTGGTGACGGTCTGTGGCCAGACCTGTTTTTGCATTCAGGCTGGATGCTTGAACAGTAGTTTATGGGCTTGTGTCGCTCACGCATTGAATTATTTAGTCAGTTTGCCTTACTATTTGGCATGAGCGATATTTCCCCGGTCACCCCGGCCGCCGACGCCTGGCGCCAGACCCATCTGGGCCGCCTGCTAGGCCATGCCATGCGCCGCTTCGATGCGCGCGTGCTGCAGCTCATGGCGCGCGCCGTGGAGGTGCCGCTGGCCCTGTCCAATCTCGCCGCCCGCGACAAGGTGGGGGCCGCACATATCCACATCACGCGGCATCTGTCGCTGGCCGGAGACCGGCTCACCGATCTGGCCGAGAAGGCCGGCATGAGCAAGCAGGCCATGGCCGATCTGGTGACCCAGTGCGAGGCCTGGGGCCTGGTCACGCGCGAGGCCGATGCCCATGACGCCAGAGCCAAGCGCGTGCGCTTCACCGAGGCCGGCCTGGCCTGGCTGCAGGCCTTTCACGATGCCGTGAGCCAGGCCGAGGCCGAGTTCCGCGAAGCCGTGGGCGAGGATGTGGCCACCGTGGTGGCGCTGGGTCTGGAGGCCTATGCGAGCTAAGCCCTGAGCCAGAGCCGCGTCAAATGCTGGCGGTGCAAGCGTCGGCAGCGATGTTTCGATGTCGGCCGCGCTGTATGCAGCGGCACGCGTATGACATTGCACAGCAGCTCGCAGGCAATGGTGCCGGCCGGCGTCACCATGGGCCGCAGGCCATGGCTCAGGCCGTCGTGGGTGCCGGGGTCTGGGGAGCCAGGCGCACCGAGGGCCGGGCATAGCGCTCCAGAGCCAGGCCTTCGGTACTGATTTCCGGGCGGCGTCCGCCGACCAGATCGGCGATCAGCCGGCCCGAGCCGCAGGCCATGGTCCAGCCCAGGGTGCCGTGGCCGGTGTTGAGGAACAGATTGGCGTAGCGCGTGGCGCCGATGATGGGCGTGCCGTCCGGCGTCATGGGGCGCAGACCGGTCCAGAAGCTGGCGCGCGGCAGATCGCCGCCGGGGAACAGATCGCTCACCACCATCTCCAGCGTGGCGCGCCGGCGCGGGTCCAGGCGCAGGTCGAAGCCGCCCAGCTCGGCCATGCCGCCGACGCGGATGCGCTGGTCGAAACGCGTGACCGCGATCTTGTAGGTTTCGTCCAGCACCGTGGACTGCGGCGCCAGCGCCGGGTCCAGCAGCGGCACGGTCAGCGAATAGCCCTTGACCGGATACACGGGCAGGTCCAGGCCCAGCGGCGCCAGCGCCTCGCGCGAATAGCTGCCGAAGGCCATCACATAGCGGTCGGCCTGCAGCAGCTGGCCGCCCACGCGCACGCCGGTGACGCGGTCGCCCTCGATGACCAGGCCCTCGACCTGCTGGTTGAAGCGGAAATCCACGCCCAGGCCGCGGGCGATGTCGGCCAGCTGCCGCGTGAACTGATGGCAGTCGCCGGTTTCGTCATTGGGCAGGCGCAGGCCGCCGCTGAGCCGGTCGCGCGCCTGGGCCAGAGAGGGCTCGACGCGGGCCAGCTCGTCGCGGGTCAGCAGCTCATAGGGCACGCCGCACTCCTGCAGCACGGCGATGTCGCGCTCCACGGCATCGAGCTGGGCCTGGGTGCGGAACAGCTGCAGCGTGCCGCCGGTGCGCTGCTCGTAGGCGATGCCGGTTTCGGCGCGCAGCTGCTGCAGGCAGCTGCGGCTGTACTCGGCCACGCGCATCATGCGCTCCTTGTTGACGGCATAGCGCTGCGGCGTGCAGTTGCGCAGCATCTGCGCCATCCAGCTCAGCTGGAACAGGCTGCCGTCGAGCCGCACGGCCAGCGGCGCATGCTTTTGCTGGACCATCCACTTAAGCGCCTTGAGCGGAATGCCGGGCGCGGCCCAGGGCGTGGAGTAGCCGGGCGAGACCTGGCCCGCATTGGCAAAGCTGGTTTCCTGTGCCGGACCGTCCTGGCGGTCGAGCACGATGACCTCCGCGCCCTGGCGCGCCAGGTAGTAGGCGCTGCTCACACCGATCACACCGCTACCAAGAACAATGACTTTCATGGAAACCCTCGCTCCGCAAAGTGGATTGACAAAGGTTATGGCTTGCGTACCAGAAAATTACACTGAAAAATTGGCTGTGTGCAGCTGTATCCACTGAATCGAATGCATTGCCATGGCCTCTACCAGCGAAATTCACGCGCTTGACCGCACGGACCGCCGAATCCTCGACATACTGCAGCGCGAGGGCCGCATCGCGATCACCGAGCTGGCCGAGCGCGTCGGCCTGTCCGCCTCCCCTTGTTCGGAGCGCATCAAGCGCATGGAACGCGCTGGCGTGATCACGGGCTACCACGCGCATCTCTCGCCCGAGGCCCTGGGCAAGACGCTGCTGGTATTCGTGGAGCTCAAGCTGTCGTCAAAGTCCGAAGAGGTCTTCGACAAGGTGCGCAAGGAGCTGCTGCATGTGCCCGACGTGCTCGAGTGCCATCTGGTGTCCGGCAGCTTCGACTATCTGGTCAAGGCCCGGCTGGGCGGCATGCGCGAGTACCGGCGCCTGCTGGGCGACATACTCAAAAAGCTGCCCGTGCCGGCCGAGTCGCACAGCTATGTGGTGATGGAAGAGGTCAAGGACACCCAGATCCTGCCGCTGGATCGCTGAGGCGGCTGGACCTTCCAGGAATAACTGGCCGGAGCAGTTTGCCCCCTTACTCTGAGTACGGTTTCCGCATCCTAGAATCCACGCATAAAGAAAGCTTCTAGGAGACAACATGCGCATACTGATTGCCGAAGATGATCAGGTGCTGGCCGACGGTCTGCTGCGCACGCTGCGCAGCTCGGGCGCCGTGGTCAGCCATGTGGCCAACGGCAGCGAGGCCGACGCGGCGCTGATGACCAGCAGCGAGTTTGACCTGCTGATCCTGGACCTGGGCCTGCCCCGCATGCACGGCCTGGAAGTGCTCAAGCGCCTGCGCGGGCGCGGCGACGCGCTGCCGGTGCTGATCCTCACGGCCGCCGATTCCATCGAGGAACGCGTGCAGGGCCTGGACCTGGGCGCCGACGACTATATGGCCAAGCCGTTTGCCCTGTCCGAGCTGGAGGCGCGCGTGCGCGCCCTCACGCGCCGCGGCATGGGCGGCGCCAGCTCCACCATCAAGCACGGCCCGCTGGTCTACGACCAGGCCGGGCGCGTGGCGACCATAGACGGCAAGATGGTGGAACTCTCCGCGCGCGAGCTGGGCCTGCTGGAGGTCTTGCTGCAGCGCGCAGGCCGCCTGGTCAGCAAGGACCAGCTGGTGGACCGGCTCTGCGAATGGGGCGACGAGGTGAGCAACAACGCCATCGAGGTCTATATCCACCGCCTGCGCAAGAAGATCGAGAAAGGCCCGATACGCATCGCCACGGTGCGCGGCCTGGGCTACTGCCTGGAAAAAATCCCGAGCTGAGAGCCGCCGTCACTCCTCTATCCATGGCCTCGGGCGCCCGAACACCAGGGCGCTGAGGCCGGCAACCTCCAATCCATAGCGGACGGCCGTCGTGAAAATATTCCAGCGCGAGCAGCGTTCCCTCTTCGGCGAGATCCTGGACTGGATGCTCACGCCGCTGCTGCTGCTGTGGCCCGTGAGCCTGGCCCTGACCTGGCTGGTGGCCCAGGGACTGGCCAACAAGCCCTTCGACCGCGCGCTCGAATACAACGCCCAGGCACTGGCCCAGCTGGTCATCGTGCAGCGCGGCAAGGTGCAGTTCAATCTGCCGCAGTCGGCCAGCGAGATCCTGCGCGCCGACGAATCGGACACGGTGTTCTTCCAGGTCAGCGGCGTCAAGGGCGAATACCTGGCCGGCGAACGCGACCTGCCCCGGCCTCCCGAGCGCGACGAGGCTCCGCCCACGGGCACGGTGCTGCTGCGCGACGAGGAATACAAGGGCATCGATCTGCGCGTGGCCTATATCTGGGTGCGCATGCCCCTGCCCGGCGAGCCCAGCGCCCTGGTCCAGGTCGCGGAGACGCGCGAGAAGCGCAGCGTGCTGGCCACGGAGATCATCAAGGGCGTGATGCTGCCGCAATTCGTGATCCTGCCGCTGGCCGCGCTGCTGGTATGGCTGGCGCTGGCGCGCGGCATCAAGCCGCTGCACCGGCTGGAGGAGCGCATACGCGCGCGCAAGCCCGAGGACCTCTCGCCGATCAACCACAAGGAGGTGCCGCTGGAGGTGGTGCCGCTGGTCGACTCCGTCAACGACCTGCTGGAGCGGCTCGACGACTCCATCGCCACGCAAAAGCGCTTTCTGGCCGACGCGGCCCACCAACTCAAGACGCCGCTGGCGGGCCTGCGCATGCAGGCCGACCTGGCCCAGCGCGAGGGCACGAACACCGAGGAGCTGAAGCGCTCGCTGGCGCAGATCGGGCGCTCCAGCATGCGCGCCACCCATACCGTGAATCAGCTGCTGGCACTGGCGCGGGCCGAAAGCGCCGTGCCCACCATGCAGGCCTGCAATCTGGTGCGCATCGTCACCGACGTGGTGCAGGACTGCCTGCCGCGCGCCATGGACAAGCACATAGACCTGGGCTATGAAGGCGCGAGCTCCGCCACCCCCGGCGTCTGGCTCAACGGCAATGCCACGCTGCTGGCCGAGCTGGTGCGCAATCTGGTGGACAACGCCATCAACTACACGCCCTCGTCCAGCGCGCTGCCCGGCATGGTCACGGTGCGCGTGCAGGCCGACCGCTTCGGCCAGGTGCTGCTGCTGCAGGTGGAGGACTCGGGCCCCGGCGTGCCGCCGGCCGAGCGGGAGCTGGTCTTCCAGCCCTTCTACCGCACCCTGGGCACCGAGGCCGACGGCTCGGGCCTGGGCCTGCCCATCGTCATGGAAATCGCGCGCCAGCACGGCGCCCAGGTGCTGCTGGAGGATGCGCGCCAGGGCCAGACCCCGCCGGGCGCGCTGTTTACCGTGCGCTTCACGCCGCTGCCCGGACAAAGCTGATTCGTACCCGGTGTTCGCTTTATTGCAGCGCTGGTATCGGAAACTGCGTATTTTGCAAATTCCTCAGGCCCCTAAAATCAATTTCACATGGACTGCCCCAAAAGTCAGCGCTCGCGTGCGGCTGGTGCAGCAGATTTGGAAATGGATCCGGGAGTTTTGTTGATGCAACGTCGTCAATTCATCTGCACCGCCGCTGCCTCCGCAGTGGCTTCTTCTTTCTCCGGCCTGGCCCAGGCCCAGGACACGGCGCGCCCACTGCGCATCGTCGTGCCCTTCCCGGCCGGCGGCTCCACCGACATGGTGCCGCGCAATATGCAGGACGTGCTGCCCAAGCTGCTGGGCGGCCAGGCCGTGGTGATCGAGAACAAGGCCGGCGCCGGCGGCTCCATCGGCATGGCCGAAGTGGCCCGTGCCAACGACGGCGTGACCTTCGGCATCGCCACCCTGTCCACCCATGGCGTGAACCCCGCGGTGTTCAAGAAGCTGCCCTATGACGCGCTCAACGACTTCGTGGGCGTGACGGAAATCGTCAAGGCTCCGGGCGTGATCGTGATCAACCCCAAGCTGGTGCCGGCCAAGAACTTCGCTGAATTCGTGGCCTATCTGAAGGCCAACCCCGGCAAGGTGTCTTTTGCCACGCCCGGCAACGGCACCATCGGCCATATGTGGGGCGCCCAGTTCATCAAGAGCACGGGCACCGACATGCACCACATCCCCTACCGCGGCGCCGGCCCGGCCATCAACGACGTGCTGGGCGGCCAGGTGCCCGTGTACTTCGACCAGGTGGCCTCGTCCCTGCCCCATATCAAGTCGGGCAAGCTGCGCGCCCTGGCCGTGTCCTGGCACGAGCGCCTGGACGTGCTGCCCGATGTGCCGACCTATGCCCAGGCCGGCCACCCCGACCTCAACGATCCCTCGTGGTTCGGCCTGGTGGCTCCCAAGAGCACGCCAGCGGCCCAGGTGGAGCGCATGCAGAAGGCCATCGTGGCCGCACTCAAGGACCCGGCCGTCAAGCAGCGCATGGCCGCCCAGGGCCTCTATCCTTCGGGCACCTCGAGCGCCGAATTCACCAAGCAGATCGCCAGCGAAGTGGCCAAGATGAAGAAGGTCGCGGCCTCCGCCGACATCCATCTGGATTAAAACAGGAGCATGTAGCGCCCGTCGCGTCATGCTTGCAAACACAAAAGGCCTGCATCTGCAGGCCTTTTGTGCGTTAAACGCTCCTCAATCAGGAGCTCGCGCTTATTTGGGGCAGGCCTGCAGCGCCTTGGGCAGCAGATTCTTGCCGGCCAGCACGGCCACCTCGTTCCGGAAGCTGGCCGTGGCCTTGGGCAGGCGCAGCACATAGGTCGTCACCTCGGGGCGCTCCTGCACCACGCGGGCCGTGCGCACGCCCTGGCGCGTGAAGGTGGCCAGCTGGCGCTGGGCCGCCTCCTCGGTGGAAAAACGCCCCAGCGACAGACCGGGCTCGAAGCCGCCGCCCGCACGGTCAAAGTCGATGTTCATCAGGCGCAGCTCGCCGCGCTTGCGGTCCAGAAACTCGGTGTCGGGGAACTTGCCCATATAGACCATCCAGCGGCCGCCCTGGTGGTTGGCGACCAGATCCCATTCGCTCTTGAGCTTGCCTGCCGCCAGGGCCCGGCGAATGGTCTCGGCCTGCTTTTCCTCGATGCCGGAGGCCTGATAGCAACTCTCTGGCTCTTTCACCTCCTTGGCTGCCACGGTCTCGGGCTTGTCGGCCTTT
Organism: Comamonas guangdongensis; assembly: GCF_041079535.1. Taxonomy (NCBI): domain Bacteria; kingdom Pseudomonadati; phylum Pseudomonadota; class Betaproteobacteria; order Burkholderiales; family Comamonadaceae; genus Comamonas; species Comamonas guangdongensis. The sequence goes on from NZ_JBFYGN010000008.1 coordinate 180,623, forward strand.
TCCAGCCTGGGTTCAGGCTTTGCCTCGGGTTTGGGCTCCGTTTTTTCCTCGGGCTTGGGCTCTTCCTGCACAGGCTCCTCGGCCTGCTCGGTCGCAGGCTCGGGCGCTTGCAGCGTCAAGGCATCGGGCTTGATCTGCTCTTGCAGACGCTGAGGTTCGGACTGCACCGATGGCTGCAGCCCCATATTGGCCAGATAGCCGTGGCTCCACAGGTAATAGCCGGCATTGGCCAGTAGCAGCAGCAGAAAGACGATTCTCAGCATGGCGTTCTCATATCAATGTTATCCGCCAGGTTACAGCCCCTACATAGCCTGTGAACCCGGCGCATTCCAATCGCGGGCAGCCGAGCAAGGGCCGCCCCGCAGCGAGGGCTGCGTCCTCCTCCCCTAGCGCGCAGGAAGGCGCAAAGCGCCTCAGGAGGTGCCGCATTTCAAGCCTGCAGCGGGCTGTCGGCCGGGCGCACGCTGATCTCGGAACTGGTCACGGCCTGCACGCCATTGTCGGTGCGCACCAGAAAGCCGCCATCGTCGGCCACGCCCAGGGCCAGACCGCGGCTGCCGTCGCTCAGATGGACCTCGCGGCCCGCCAGCAGATCGCGCTGGGCAAAGCGCGGCAGCAACGGCGCAAAGCCGTGTCGCGCAAAGGCCTGAACCTCGGCGACCAGCGCCGGCAGAATGCAGGCCAGGGCCGTGGGTGCGTCCAGCGCCGCATCCAGCTCCTGCAGGCAGGCCGGGGCCGTGCGCATGCCGTCGCCGGGGCGGGGACGAACATTGATGCCGACGCCGATCACCACATAGCGCGGCGCGCTCATATCGTGCTGGTGGCTGCCCACAAAGCTGGCGGTCTCGATCAGAATGCCGGCCAGCTTGCGGTCGCCTTCCAGCCAGAGGTCATTGGGCCATTTGATGCCGATCTTGGGAGTGCCGCTGCCCACGGCGGGCAGCTTGGGCTGCAGGCTCTCGGCCACGCTCACGCCAACCGCCAGCGACAGGCCCGACCAGTCGCGCGGCGCCAGCGGCAGGCCCAGCGAGAACATCAGCGAATCGCCAACACCACTGACCCAGTTGCGCCCCAACCGGCCACGGCCCTGCGTCTGCTGCTCGGCAATCAGCAGCACCGGCTCCGTCAGCCCATCGCGCGCGCGGCGCATGAGTTCGGTGTTGCTGGAGTCTATGGTCGGCAGGACCTCGACCGTAAAGCCCGGCAGCTGCGGCGCAATGGCTTCCCACAAGGCTTCGGCATTCCAGTGAATCGGCTGGGTCATTTTTATCTATCCAAATCTAAAAACCGTCAGCGCACTCCAAAACCGGCGCGCCCTGAAATCAGAGACAGCGAGCAAGACCTAGGCGGCCCCCGCCGCCGCGCAGCGAGGCTGTCGCCCCCTTCCCGAAGAGAGAGGGGGAAGGCGCGCAGCGCCTCAGGGGGTTCCGGCCGGCATCGGCGGTTTCCAGCCCCTTTTCGGCGCCAGCATGGTGCCGCGGCAGTTACTGGCGCCGCAGTGGCACGCATATTCGGCCTTGAGCTTGGGCGTGTAGCGCTCCTCCACCATCAGGCCGTAGTCGTAGCTGAGTTCCTCGCCGGCCGCGATATTGCGCAGCGCCACGATGAAGATACGGCCGTCCTGCTCATCGGTGTAGCAGTTCGGGTCGCAGCTGTGATTGATCCAGCGCGAGGAGTTGCCGCTGTGCGTGGCGTCGATCACGCGCTCCTCGTCGACCTGGAAGTAGAAGGTGTGATTGGGCTGGCTGGGATCGTGCGGATGCCGGTCCTGGGCCTGCTGCCAGTTGATGACCTCGCCCACGTACTCGATGATGGTTTCGCCTTCCGCAATATCCTGCACGGCGAAAACACCTTTGCCATGCACGCCGGAGCGCCGGGTCTGGATGCGGCGGCCCGTTGAAGGGGCCAGGGATGTGCGGGACATGTTTTCTCTGATACTTTGAATGTGCACACATGTGCGCGTGCGTGCGCGCGAGAAGCGAATTGTATGAGTCTGAGCCCATGTAGCGGCTCAGGTGGTTAATGACGACGAGAACACACAATGACTAAAACCCTGGTGATTGCAGAAAAGCCTTCTGTCGCACAGGACATCGTCCGTGCACTGACCCCGGTGGCAGGCAAGTTCGAAAAACACGATGACCATTTCGAATCCGACAGCTATGTGGTGACCAGTGCGGTCGGCCACCTGGTGGAAATCCAGGCTCCGGAGCAGTACGACGTCAAGCGCGGCAAATGGAGCTTCGCGCACCTGCCCGTGATCCCGCCGCATTTCGACCTCAAGCCCGTGGACAAGACCAAGAGCCGGCTGGGCGCCGTGGTCAAGCTGGCCAAGCGCAAGGACGTGACCGAACTCATCAACGCCTGTGACGCGGGCCGCGAAGGGGAGCTGATCTTCCGCCTGATCGAGCAGTACGCGGGCGGCGCCAAGGGCACGTTAGCCAAGCCCATCAAGCGCCTGTGGCTGCAGTCCATGACGCCGCAGGCGATCCGCGACGGCTTCAAGAATCTGCGCAGCGACCAGCAGATGCAGGGCCTGGCCAGCGCCGCGCGCAGCCGCTCCGAGGCCGACTGGCTGGTCGGCATCAACGGCACGCGTGCCATGACGGCCTTCAACTCGCGCGACGGCGGCTTCTTCCTGACCACCGTGGGCCGCGTGCAGACGCCCACGCTGTCCCTGGTCGTGGAGCGCGAGGAAAAAATCCGCAAGTTCGTGAGCCGCGATTACTGGGAGGTGCATGGCAGTTTCGACGCCCAGGCCGGCCAGTACCTGGGCAAGTGGTTCAACCCGCAGTGGAAGAAGTCGGACGACGCCGAGGCCCGTGCCGACCGCCTGTGGCACAAGGCCGAGGCCGAGGCGATTGCCGCCGCCGTCCAGGGCAAGCCCGCCACCGTCACCGAAGAAAGCAAGCCCACCACGCAGGCCTCGCCGCTGCTGTTCGACCTGACCAGCCTGCAGCGCGAGGCCAACGGCAAGTTCGGCTTCTCGGCCAAGACCACGCTGGCGCTGGCGCAAAGCCTGTACGAGCGCCACAAGGCGCTGACCTATCCGCGTACCGACTCGCGCGCCCTGCCCGAGGACTATCTGCCCGTGGCACGCCAGACCTTCGACATGCTGGCCGGCAGCGGCATGCGCCATCTGGCGCCGTTCGCCCAGCAGGCCATCAACGACAACTACATCCGCCCGACCAAGCGCATCTTCGACAACAGCAAGGTCTCGGATCACTTCGCCATCATCCCGACCACGCAGGCGCCTTCGGGCCTGTCCGAGGCCGAGCAAAAGCTGTACGACCTGGTGGTGCGCCGCTTCATGGCCGTGTTCTTCCCCAGCGCCGAATACCAGGTCACCACACGCATCAGCAAGGTGGAGCAGCATTCCTTCAAGACCGAGGGCAAGGTGCTGGTCAAGCCGGGCTGGCTGGCGATCTACGGCAAGGAAGCCGCCAACGAGGTGGAAGACGCCAAGGAAGGCGACAAGGGCCAGCCGCTGGTGGCCGTCAAGCCCGGCGAGCAGCCGCGCACCCACCATGCCGACGTCAAGAGCCTGAAGACCAAGCCGCCCGCGCGCTACTCCGAAGCCACGCTGCTGGGCGCCATGGAAAGCGCGGGCAAGCAGATCGACGACGACGAGCTGCGCGAAGCCATGCAGGAAAAAGGCCTGGGCACGCCAGCCACGCGCGCGGCCATCATCGAAGGCCTGCTGACCGAGAAATACATGCTGCGCGAAGGCCGCGAGCTCATCCCCACGGCCAAGGCCTTCCAGCTGATGACGCTGCTGCGCGGCCTGGAGGTCGAGGAGCTGTGCCGCGCCGACCTGACCGGTGAGTGGGAATACAAGCTCTCGCAGATGGAAAAAGGCCAGCTCTCGCGCGAAGCCTTTATGCAGCAGATCCAGGCCATGACCGAGAAGCTGGTCAAGAAGGCCAAGGAGTACGACCGAGACACCGTGCCCGGCGACTATGCGACGCTTTCCACGCCCTGCCCCAACTGCGGCGGCGTGGTCAAGGAAAACTACCGCCGCTATGCCTGCACGGGCGCCAACGGCGCGGGCGAGGGCTGCGGTTTCTCCTTCACCAAGTCGCCCGCGGGCCGCACCTTCGAGACGGCCGAGGCCGAGCAGCTGCTGCGCGAGCGCCGCATCGGCCCGCTGGAGGGCTTCCGCTCCAAGGCCGGCTGGCCCTTTACGGCAGAAGTCACCATCGCTCGCGATGAGGAAGCCGGCAACTACAAGCTCGAATTCGACTTCGGCGACGACAAGGACTCCGAGGACACGGGCGAGATCGTGGACTTCGGCCAGCAGCAGTCCCTGGGCCCCTGCCCCAAGTGCGGTGCACCGGTGTTCGAGCATGGCGCCAACTACGTCTGCTCCAAGGCCGTGCCCACGCTGGAACAGACCACGCCCAGCTGCGACTTCAAGAGCGGCCAGATCATCCTGCAGCAGCCCATTGAGCGCGAGCAGATGAACAAGCTGCTGCAGACCGGCAAGACCGACCTGCTCGAGAAGTTCGTCTCCAACCGCACGCGCCGCAACTTCAAGGCCTTCCTGGTCTGGGATGCCGCCGCAGGCAAGGTCAACTTCGAGTTCGAGCAGCGCGAGAGCAAGTACCCGGCGCGCAAAACGGCTGGCGCGGCCGCTACCAAAACCACAGCCGCCGCAAAGAAGAGCAGCGCAGCAGCCAAAAAGACCACGACAAAAACAGCGGCCAAAACTGCAGCGACCAAGACCGCTGCCGTCAAAAAGCCGCGCACCGTGAGCGCCACGCTCAAGCCCAGCGCCGAACTGGCCACGGTGATCGGCAACGAGCCCACCTCGCGCCCCGATGTGATCAAGAAGCTCTGGGACTACATCAAGGCCAACGGCCTGCAGGATGCCAAGGACAAGCGCGCCATCAATGCCGATGCCAAGCTCAAGCCGGTGTTCGGCAAGGACCAGATCAGCATGTTCGAGCTGGCCGGTATCGTCGGCAAGCATGTGAGCTGAGTCCGGCGACGTCATGAACCGCCAAGCCTCCGCTTGCGACCCAAGCCGGAGGCTTTTTCATGGCTGCGTCGCTCCGGGTAACACCCATGACATGGCCGGGCCGCGGCAATCCGCTATAAGCATGTTATGCACACTCAGAACGACCTGCCTGCGGCCGCCGTGCCGGCCACGAACCACAGCCGCCCCATCGCGCTCTCGGGAGCCTCGAATTTCCGCGATCTGGGCGGCTACAAAGGCCTGGACGGCCGCAGCCTGCAATGGCGCAAGCTGTACCGCTCCGCCCACCTGGCCCATCTGACGGCAGAAGATCTGGCCCGGCTGCGCTCCCTGGGCGTCACGCGCAGCGCGGACTTTCGCGGCCTGGGCGAAAGCCAGCATCTGTCCTATGCCTGGCCCCATATCGAGCGCCATGCGCTGGTGGTCGAGCCCACGGTGGTGCAGCGCGCCCAGTCCATGCTGGGCCAGGGCCGGGCGCTCACGGCCCGCGATACCGAGGAGCTGATGCACGACACCTACCGCAGCTTTGTGCATGTCTACGGCCAGCGCTTTGCGCAGTTCTTCGAGCTGCTGCAGGTCAGCGATGCGCCGCTGGTCTTCCACTGCACGGCGGGCAAGGACCGCACGGGCTGGGCCGCGGCCCTGCTGCTGACGGCGCTGGGCGTGGACGAGGAGCAGATCATGGACGACTATCTGTTGACCAACCAGTTGTTCAAGCGTCCCACGCAGCTGTATGGCGATATGTCTGAAGAGGTGCTCGATGCGCTGTGGCGGGTCCAGCCCTCGTATCTGATGGCCTCGGTCGATGCCGTGCGCGCCCAGCATGGCAGCGTGGACAGCTACCTCACCCGGGTTCTGGGCGTGGACGGCGCGGCGCGCGCGCGCCTGGCCGAGCTGTATCTGGAAGCCTAAGAGAAATTGATAGCTGCAGACGCTCTCTGCAGCTTGCCTGGAGCGTGTTTTTCGGCATAACCGCTGCCGAGACTGGGAAATCCCGCGGCCGCTACCATGGGCCATGGCCCGCCGCAGGTCGCGGGCAGGGAGATGCACTATGCGCAAATGGCTTATCGCGGCCGCCGCCATGCTGGCGCTGACGGCCTGCTCGGGCACCATGCCGTCCTCGTCGAGTTCCGGCAGCGCCAACGGCGTCGAGGTCTTCGGCACCGTGGATACGGGCGTCAGCCGCACCTGGTAGAACAGCGTCGTCCGGACGCAAAAAAGCCCGCAGTGCCAAGGCACTGCGGGCTTTTTAATGGTCGGGCGCTCAGCGGCTCACATTGGCATCGGCCACGGTGAGCGCGGTCATGTTCACGATGCGGCGCACCGTGGTGCTGGGTGTCAGCACATGCACGGGCTTGGCCGCACCCAGCAGCACCGGGCCGATCGCAATGCCGCCGCCGGCCGCCTGCTTGAGCAGGTTGTAGCTGATGTTGGCGGAGTCGATATTGGGCAGCACCAGCAGGTTGGCATCGCCCAGCAGCGTGCTGTTGGGCATGAGCTTGGCGCGGCTCTTGCCGTCCAGGGCCACGTCGCCGTGCATTTCGCCATCCACTTCCAGCCAGGGGGCCTGCTGGCGCAGCAGGTCCAGGGTCTGGCGCATCTTGACGGCGCTGGGCTGGTTGCTGGAGCCGAAGTTGCTGTGCGAGAGCAGCGCGGCCTTGGGCTTGATGCCGAAACGCATCATTTCCTCGGCGGCCATGATGGTGATCTCGGCCAGCTGCTCGGCAGAGGGGTCGTAGTTGACATGGGTGTCAACCAGGAAGACCTGACGCTCGGGCAGCAGCAGACCGTTCATGCAGGCATAGGTGGCCACGCCGGCGCGCTTGCCAATCACCTGATCGATGTAGTTCAGGTGCACATTGGTGTTGTTCCAGGTACCGCAGATCAGGCCGTCGACCTCGCCCTTGTGCAGCAGCATGGAGCCGATCAGCGTCAGGCGGCGACGCATTTCGATCTTGGCAATGGGCTCGGTGATGCCCTTGCGCTCCGTCATGCGGTGGTAGGTCTTCCAGAAGTCGCGGTAGCGCTCGTCATGCTCGACGTTGACCACATCGTAGTCGGCACCTTCCTTCAGGCGCAAGCCGAACTTCTCGATGCGCTGGGCGATGATGGCGGGGCGGCCGATCAGCGTGGGGCGGGCGATGCGCTCGTCGACCACGATCTGGGCCGCGCGCAGGATGCGCTCTTCCTCGCCCTCGGCATAGGCCACGCGCTTCTTGGCGGACTTCTTGGCGGCCATCACGATGGGCTTCATCATGGTGCCGGAAGCGTAGACAAAGGTCTTCAGATGCTCGCGGTAGGCGTCCATGTCCTGGATGGGGCGCTTGGCCACACCGGCATCGGCCGCAGCCTGGGCCACGGCGGGCGCCACGATCAGCATCAGGCGCGGATCGAAGGGCTTGGGAATCAGGTACTCGGGGCCGAAGCTCAGCACCTCGCCCACATAGGCGGCGGCCACTTCTTCGGACTGCTCGGCCTGGGCCAGCTCGGCAATCGCGTGGACGCAGGCGATCTCCATCGAGGTGGTGATGGTGGTCGCTCCGCAGTCCAGCGCCCCGCGGAAGATATAGGGGAAGCACAGGACGTTGTTGACCTGGTTGGGGTAGTCCGTGCGGCCCGTGGCGATGATGGCATCGTCGCGCACCGCCTTCACGTCTTCGGGCGTGATTTCGGGATTCGGGTTGGCCAGCGCGAAGATGATGGGCTTGGCCGCCATCTTCCTGACCATGTCCTGCTTGAGCACATTGCCGGCGGACAGGCCCAGGAAGGCGTCGGCGCCTTCGATCACCTCGCCCAGCGTGCGCAGCTCGGTCTTCTGCGCGAACAGTGCCTTGTCGGGATCCATCAGCTCGGTACGGCCCTCGTAGACCACGCCGGCGATGTCGGTCACGAACACGTTCTCACGCTTCAGACCCACTTCCAGCAGCAGGTTCAGGCAGGCCAGAGCCGCAGCACCGGCGCCCGAGGCCACCAGCTTGATCTCTTCGATCTTCTTGCCCGCCACCTTCAGGGCGTTGACCATGGCGGCGGCCACGGTGATGGCCGTGCCATGCTGGTCGTCGTGGAAGACGGGGATGTTCATGCGCTTGCGCAGCTCACGCTCCACGAAGAAGCACTCGGGCGCCTTGATGTCCTCGAGGTTGATGGCGCCGAAGGTGGGCTCCAGCGCGGCAATCACGTCCACCAGCTTCTGCGGGTCCTTCTCGTCGATCTCGATGTCGAACACATCGACGCCGGCGAACTTCTTGAACAGCACGCCCTTGCCCTCCATCACGGGCTTGGAGGCCAGCGCGCCGATGTCGCCCAGGCCCAGCACTGCCGTGCCGTTGGAGATCACGCCCACCAGGTTGCCGCGACTGGTGTATTTGAAGGCGGCAGCCGGGTCCTTGACGATCTCTTCGCAGGGCGCAGCCACGCCGGGCGAGTAAGCCAGGGCCAGATCATGTTGATTGGCCATGGGCTTGGTTGCCGTGATGGCCACCTTGCCGGGCTTGGGGAACTCGTGATACTCCAGTGCCGCCTGACGCAGCAGCGCACGTTTATCGATCGAGGTAATGGGCTTGGTGTCGGACATCAGCGGTCTCCAGCTCGCAAAGTAAGTCATCCGCAGTAAGGACTCTCTATGGGCGCACTACCCGGCCCCTGTGCTCTTGCGGACGATGAAATCGGATTTTGGATTGTAGGCCGAGCGCTATCAAAAAAAGAGGGGTAGTAGCACAGCACGGCAGGTCAAACAGCTGTGACATATTTCCCTGGTCGGGCCAGGGCGGACTCAAGGCTTGCAGCTGTCCTGCCGGAACAGCTGCGCATAGGGCCGGCCTTCGATCTGGAGCTGGCGGCTATCCTGCAGCTGCGGCATGGCGGCCTGCACCTCATAACCCTGGGCGCGGGCCAGCAGCGCGGGAGCCAGGGTAGTGCTGTGCTCGAGCCGGCCGTCGGCGTGCTCCAGCCAGTCCTGGCCCTGGATCTTGCTCAGCGCAGCGTTCGCCCAGTACGCCATAGGCACCTCGAACACGGCACGGTCCCGACCGTGGCGCGGGCTGTCCACGCAGGGCGGCACGCTGAGCCCATGGTCCGAGACATAGAGCATGGCGCTGGGCGCATCCGAAGCCGCATCGATCAGGCCTATCCAGCGGGCCAGCAGGTCGGAGCTGTAGCGTATGGAATTGTTATAGGCATCCGCGCCCGGATAGCGGGACGCCGGATAGCGCTTGGCAATATCCGGGTGGCTGCCATAGGTGTGCAGAACAATCAGCTTGTAAGGTGCGGTGTCGGCCAGCGCCTGCTCCAGCAAAGGCGTCATCACCTCGTCATGCGCACCATTGCCGGCCTTGCGGTAGACATCGGCGGAACGGCGCAAGATCTGCGCGTACAGGTCTTCGGCCTTGTCGAAGAATCTGGAGTTGGAAAAAACAAAGGTTTTGTAGCCCGCATGTCTGGCCAGATCCAGAAATGACGGCGCGGCATTGCGCAGGCTGTCGGCCGCGGACTGCCCGGTCAATATATAGGGCAGGGCCTGGGCGGTATTCGTGCCATTGGCCAGAACCTTCTGAACCTGCAGGTGCTCGATATTCCTCAGCGCCTGATTGGTGTCCTCGCCGTCATAACCCAGCATGGACCAGCGCTGGCCGCTGGCGCTCTCGCCAATCACCACGACCAGAGTCCTGACCGGCGATTTTTCCGGGGCCGCGGCGGGCAGCTGTGGCGTGTAGAAAATCGAATGGGTTATCTCGCCATAGCGGACGCCTGCCTGCACCATGGGAACGGGATAGAAGTTCCGCAGCCGGTAGAGGTAATCCTTGGCGCGGGACTGCGTGGCCATGCCGAACAGGAAAAAGCCGACCCACAGCAGCCCGACGCCGGCCTTCATGAACCGGTTCTGCCTCGGAAAAGCCATTAGCTGGGAATCACGGTGACGCCAGAGGAACAGGCCGCAGGCGCTGCTGACGACCACCCAGGCCAGCAGCGACAGAATCATCGTGAAATCGATCAGATCGAGAAACTCCATGACCTCATGCGACTCGGTGCGCATGACCGTCGCGATGGCAAATTCATCGATCAGACTGCCCAGAAACTGGGCATGGAAGATATTGAGGCTGCCCAGGAAGATCAGCACGCCGGCGCTGATCGCCAGGGATTTCCGATATAGCGCCAGCGGGAAGAAAAACAGTGCCGAGAGCAGGATATAGCCGGCCTGTCGGGCAGTGGTCTGAATCAGGAACGGGGGGGTGAAAAGCAAGACCCAGGCCAGCAGATAGCCGATTCTCAAGACGAAAGACTTTTTCATTTTTTCGATGTCATTTTTATGACAATTTTACAAATCTCCTCTTTCTGTTACAGGTCGCCGCCAACATCGCCTCATACCGCAGGCTCTTGACTTGCAAGGCTATGATCCGCAGTCTTGTTTCCTGTCATCGCTGAAAGTCCGCCCCATGCTGCCCCGCCACAACGATCCCATCGCCGCCATCGCCACCGCTCCGGGGCGCGGTGCCGTGGGCATAGTCCGGGTGTCGGGCAAGAGCATCGCGCCCCTGGTGCGCACGCTCTGCGGCCGGGATTTGAAACCGCGCGAGGCCAGCTATCTGCCATTCCGGGATGGCCAGGGCTCTCCCATCGACCATGGTCTGGCCATCTTCTTTCCGGGTCCGAACAGCTATACCGGCGAGGATGTGCTGGAGCTGCAGGCCCATGGCGGCCCCGTGGTGCTGCAGCTACTGCTGGCGCGCTGTCTGGAAGCGGCCCAGACCCCCGATGCACAGGGCAAGCCGGTGCTGGCCGGGCTGCGCCTGGCCCAGCCCGGCGAGTTCACCGAGCGCGCCTTCCTCAACGACAAGATCGATCTGGCCCAGGCCGAAGCCATTGCCGACCTGATCGACGCCAGCACCGAGGCGGCGGCGCGCAGCGCGAGCCGATCGCTGTCCGGGGCTTTCTCGCAGGAGATTCAGGTGCTGCGCGAAGCCCTGGTCCATCTGCGCATGCTGGTGGAGGCCACGCTGGACTTTCCCGAAGAGGAAATCGACTTTCTGCAGAAGGCCGATGCCTTCGGCCAGCTCGAGCGCCTGCGCGCCCAGGTGGCCACCGTGCTGGCCCGCGCGCATCAGGGTGCGCTGCTGCGCGAAGGCATCAAGGTGGTGATCGCTGGCCAGCCCAATGCGGGCAAGAGCTCTCTGCTCAACGCGCTGGCCGGTGCGGAGCTGGCCATCGTCACCCCCATCGCCGGCACCACGCGCGACAAGGTGCAGCAGACGATTCAGATCGAGGGCGTGCCCCTGCATGTGATCGACACCGCAGGCCTGCGCGACAGCGAGGACGAGGTGGAGCGCATAGGCATAGCGCGCGCCTGGGACGAGATCGCTGCGGCCGATGCCGTGCTCTTTCTCCACGACCTCACGCGCGTGGAGCAGGCGGACTACGCGGCCGCGGACGCCGAGATCGCGGCCACGCTGCAGCAGAAGCTGCCGGCCCAGGTGCCCGTCATCCAGGTCTGGAACAAGACCGATATGGCGAGCGCCGAGCTGCGGGCCCGCCATGCGGCCGCTACGGACTCCGCCCAGGTCAGTCTGTCGGCGCGTACCGGCGACGGCCTCGATGCGCTGCGCAAACGCCTGCTGGAGGTCGCGGGCTGGCAGTCGGCCCCCGAAGGCCTATACCTGGCCCGCGCCCGCCATGTCGAGGCTTTGCAGGCCGTGCAAGCCCATCTGGAGATGGCCGACGAACAGCTGGCAGCCCAGGCCGCCCATCTGGATCTGCTGGCCGAGGAGCTGCGCCTGGCTCAGGTTGCGCTGAACTCCATTACCGGCGAGTTCAGCTCCGACGACCTGCTGGGCGTGATCTTCTCGAGCTTCTGCATCGGCAAATAAGCCTCCTGCGGACATAAAAAAACGCCACCTCGAAAGGTGGCGTTTTGGTTTGCGCAGCTTACTTGCCGAACTTGGGCAGGTTGAACTGGGGCGGCACGCCCATGCGCTTGTTGATGATCCACTGCTGGGCGATGGACAGGATGTTGTTCGTCAGCCAGTACAGCACCAGGCCGGCCGGGAAGAAGAAGAACATCACGCTGAACATCAGCGGCATGATCCACATCATCTTGGCCTGCATGGGGTCGGGCGGAGCGGGGTTCAGCGCCGTCTGCAGCAGCGAGGACAGGGTCATCAGCAGCGGCAGGATGAAGAAGGGATCGGGCGAGGACAGATCGTGGATCCAGCCGATCCACGGTGCGTTGCGGATTTCCACGCTGGACTGCAGCACCCAGTACAAGGCCATGAAGACCGGGATCTGGATCACGATGGGCAGGCAGCCGCCCATGGGGTTGACCTTCTCCTCGCGGTAGATGCGCATCATCTCCTGCTGCATCTGCTGGGGCTTGTCCTTCAGGCGCTCGCGCATTTCCTGAATCTTGGGGTTGATGGCCTTCATCTTGGCCATGGACGAGTAGGCCTTGGCGTTGAGCCAGTAGAAAGCGATCTTCAGCAGCAGCACCAGGGCCACGATGGACCAGCCCCAGTTGCCGATGAACTGGTGCAGCTCGGACAGCAGCCAGTACAGAGGCTTGGCCAGAATCGTCAGCCAGCCATAGTCCTTGACCAGTTCCAGGCCCGGCGAGAGCTTTTCCAGCATGGGTTCGATCTGCGGGCCCGAGAACAGGCGTGCGCTCAGCGTCTTGGTCTGGCCGGGCGCCACATTGCCCACGGGGGTGATCATGCCCACGGCATAAAGGTTGTCGCCGACCTTGCGCACGAAGTTGTCGCGCTGCGTGCCGTCGGCCAGCAGCCAGGCGCTGGCAAAGTAGTGCTGCACCATGGCCACATAGCCGCTGGTGGAGGACTTGTCGACCTCGGCCTTGCCGCTTTCGATGTCCTTGAACTCCACCTTGTGGTATTTCTTGGCGTCGGTATAGACGGCCGGGCCCGTGAAGGTGGAATAGAAAGTGGACTCGTGCTCGGGCTTGTTGCCGTCGCGCACCAGCTGCATGTACAGCTGCGGGTTCACTGCGGCCGTGCCGGTGTTGACCACGTCGTACTGCACGCCGATGTCATAGGCGCCGCGCTTGAGGGTGAAGGTCTTGACCAGCTTGACGCCGCCCTGCTCCGCCGACTCGAAGCGCACCTGCACGCTGTCCTGGCCGTCCTTGAGCTCGCGCTCGCCGGGCACCACGGTCATGGGCGTCTTGTGGGTGGGGAAGTTGCCGCCGATCAGACCGGTCTGGCCCAGGTACACGCGCTTGGCATTCTGTTCGAACACCTGCATGAGCTGGCTCTTGTCGGCCGTGTCGGAGTACTTGAGCAGCTCGGAAGCTTTTAGCGTGCCGCCTTCGCTGTCGAAGGTCAGGCGCATCACGTCGCTGGCCACGGTCACGTCCTGGCGCGGCACGGCGGATGCGGCGGGCTGGGCCGCGGCGGCGCCGGGCACATCGCCTGCCGAAGCGGCAGCGGCGGCCTGGGGCACGCTGACGTCGGCGGGCTTGGCATCGTTGGCCGCAGGCGCACTGACCGTCTGCGGCGTGGGGAAGAAGGTGGGCTTTTTGCCGTTATGGATTTGCCACTTGTCCCAGAGCAAAACCATGGAAAAGCCAAATATCACCCACAGTATGGTGCGGCGAATATCGTTCATGAAGACTTCTTAGGTGAGGAAGGTTGGGTGGTCGCGGAAGAGTCCGAGGCATCGTCCAGAAAGGAAAACAGCCTGGGCTTTTGCTGTGGCACGGGATCATGCCCTCCGTCACACCACGGGTGACAACGCGCCAGCCGGCGCACCGTCAGATAAGAGCCTACCGCAGCGCCGTGTTGCTCCAGCGCTTGAAGGGAATAGGCCGAGCATGTCGGCTCGAACCGGCAGGCCGAGCCCAGCCAGGGGCTGAGCAGCAGCCTGTAGCCGCGCACCAGGGCCATGAGCAGCCGCTGCATCATGGCCGTATCTCCGCCCGATTCGCTATCGGATCGGGAGCTGCTGGCGCATCGCCATCAATGGCCTGGACGGGATCTGGCTTCAAGTCCCGGGCCTCGGCCGGGGCCTGCCGCTCCTGCTTCAGGCGGCGCACGCCCGAGGCAAACAGCTGCTGCAATTCCTTGCGCACGGCCGCCTTGAGCAGGTCCGAAGTCGCACTGACGAATTGCTTACGGTCAAAGCCCGAACGCAGGCGCACCACATGCGCTGCGCGCTGCAGTGCGGCCTCGTGATCCGCGGCCACCGCATAGATCTGCCGTTTGATGGTGTGGCGCGTGACCGAGCGGCGCGCCCAGCGCTTGGGCACCATGGCACCCAGCCAGGCCTGCTCGCGCACGGCACCAATGCCAAACAGGGCCTGCGGATCGCTGGATCCGGGCCCTGTGCTGGGGTTGGCTGCCATGTCCTGCAGCACGGGCACAAGCTCCATACGGTGCAAGGCGAAATGCTGGGTGCGGGCAATGGTGCCCGCGGACATGGTGGCCTGGAATTGCGGACGCGTTTTCAGCCGTTGCATAGGAGCGCCTCGGGTCAGAGGCCTTCAACGCAGCGAAGGAGCAGACCGCTAACCAATGCTGGCCTTAGACGGCCAGACGCTTGCGGCCCTTGGCGCGGCGTGCGTTGATCACGGCACGGCCACCCTTGGTCTTCATGCGGACCAGGAAACCGTGGGTACGGGCGCGGCGAGTCTTGGAAGGTTGGTAAGTACGTTTCATGTTGGTTCCTTGAGAAGGTTCAGTATTTGCGTCGGCAAGGCGCCATGTCTGCGCCCGACCATCCAGGTTCTGCGCCGCACACCGTCACCGCCAAGCCCGAATTTTTTCACATGCGGGGCATGTGCTCTGGCAAGAAGGCAACAAGCGGAACAGAGCACCCGCCACAGCGCATTTAGCCCTGGGCGCGCGCGCACAAAAAGGGCGCCCGGCTCATATCACCCTGAACACATTCAGGGAAACCCGCGATTATCACAGCGTTGGGCCTTTGATGCAATGACCCTTGAATTCATTAGGAACGCTCCGGGCCATGGCTCCAGTGCGGGTCCGGCCAGCCAATTCTTTACGAACAGCGGCCCGCCAATCCATTAGGATGTGCATCCTATCCCGCACTCGAGTCGGGGGACAGCCTCCTGATATTTTGTGGATAACTTCCGCAAAAGCTACAATACAAGCCCCGCAACTGTTCCTCCTATCCACAACAAGACTTTCGACAATGACAGAGGAACCAACCAACGATGCAGGCCAGGCCCTGTGGCAGGTCTGCGTTGAGCAACTGGGTCAGGAGCTGCCGGAGCAGCAATTCAACACCTGGATCAAGCCGCTGACGGCACAAGTTGCTGAAGATTTTTCCAAGGTCACCGTCTATGTGGCCAACCGCTTCAAGCTGGACTGGATCCGAGCCCAGTACGCAGGCCGCATCTCGGCCATGCTGGAGTCCCTCTACGGCCAGCCGGTCACCCTTGAGTTAGCGCTTGCTCAGCGCGAAAGCGTGGTGCGCACTTATGTGCGCCCGCCATCGGCCGTGCAGCAGACGGCACCCGAGACCCTCAACGTCGCCGTGCCCACGGTCACCAGCGAGGAAGCCAGCGCCCCGGTTTTCCGCACCCGATTGAACCCGGCCCTGACCTTCGAGACCCTGGTCGAAGGTACGGCCAACCGCATGGCGCGCTCGGCCGCCATGCACGTGGCGGGCTCGCCCGGCCATCTGTACAACCCGTTGTTCATCTACGGCGGGGTCGGCCTGGGTAAGACCCACCTGGTGCACGCCGTGGGCAACAAGCTGCTGGCCGACAAGCCCGACGCCAAGGTTCTCTACATCCATGCCGAGCAGTTCGTCTCGGATGTGGTCAAGGCCTACCAGCGCCGCACCTTCGACGAATTCAAGGAGCGCTACCACTCGCTGGACCTGCTGCTGATCGACGACGTGCAGTTCTTCGCCAACAAGGACCGCACGCAGGAAGAGTTCTTCAACGCCTTCGAGGCCCTGCTGGCCAAGAAGAGCCATATCGTGATGACCTCGGACACCTACCCCAAGGGTCTGACGAATATCCACGAGCGCCTGGTCTCGCGCTTCGATTCGGGCCTGACGGTGGCCATAGAGCCGCCCGAGCTCGAGATGCGCGTGGCGATCCTGATCAACAAGGCGCGCGCCGAGAACGCCGAGATGCCCGAGGAAGTGGCCTTCTTCGTGGCCAAGAACGTGCGCTCCAACGTGCGCGAGCTCGAAGGCGCGCTGCGCAAGATCCTGGCCTACTCGCGCTTCAACCAGAAGGAAGTCTCGATCCAGCTGGCCCGCGAGGCGCTGCGCGATCTGCTGTCGATCCAGAATCGCCAGATCTCTGTGGAAAACATCCAGAAGACGGTGGCCGACTACTACAAGATCAAGGTCGCCGACATGTACAGTAAGAAGCGCCCGGCCAGCATTGCGCGGCCGCGCCAGATTGCCATGTACCTGGCCAAGGAGCTGACGCAGAAAAGCCTGCCCGAGATCGGCGAGTTGTTCGGCGGCCGCGACCACACCACCGTGCTGCATGCCGTGCGCAAGATTGCGGGCGAGCGCCAGCAGCTGACCGAGCTGAACCAGCAGTTGCATGTGCTGGAGCAGACGCTCAAAGGTTGATGAAAACTCCCCCATGGATGTCACTCACAAGCGGCAAAATGGGGGATTCACGCGGCATGAGGGAGAGTCCGCCCCACCCTGCGGACGCCGCCGCGTCAAAACAAATGCGCACTTAAATCACTGAGGTTGACATGATCGTCCTGAAAGCCACACAAGACAAAGTTCTAGCGGTTCTGCAATCAGTGGCCGGCATCGTCGAACGCCGCCACACCCTGCCCATCCTAGCCAATGTGCTGATCAAGAAGACGGGCAATGCGCTGCAGCTGACGACCAGCGACCTGGAAATCCAGATCCGCACCACGGCCGAACTCGGTGGCGACACGGGAGACTTCACCACCACCATCGGTGCCCGCAAGCTGATCGACATCCTGAAGACCATGCCCGGCGACCAGACCGTGAGCCTGGAGACCCAGCAGTCCAAGATGATTCTCAAGGGCGGCAAGAGCCGCTTCACGCTGCAGACCCTGCCGGCCGAGGACTTCCCGCTGGTGCAGGAATCGGCGGCCTTCGGCCCGGCCTTCAGCGTGCCGCAAAAGGTGCTCAAGGACCTGCTGGGCCAGGTCTCGTTCTCCATGGCCGTGCAGGACATCCGCTACTACCTCAACGGCATTCTGTTCGTGGCCGAAGGCAACACCCTGAGCCTGGTGGCCACCGACGGCCACCGCCTGGCCTGGGCCAGCGCCACGCTGGATGTGGAAGTACCCATCAAGCAGGAAGTGATCCTGCCGCGCAAGACCGTGCTGGAGCTGCAGCGCCTGCTCTCCGATGCCAGCGGCGACAACCAGCCCGTGATCGAGATGCAGTTCGCGAGCAACCAGGCCAAGTTCACTTTCGGCGGCATGGAGTTCGTGACCAAGCTGGTCGAGGGCAAGTTCCCCGACTACAACCGCGTCATCCCGCGCAACCACAGCAACAGCGTGACCCTGGGCCGCGCCCCGCTGCTGGCCAGCCTGCAGCGCACGGCCATCATGACCAGCGACAAGTTCAAGGGCGTGCGCCTGTCGGTGGAGCCCGGCACCTTGCGCGTGGCGTCCAACAACGCCGAGCAGGAAGAGGCCATGGACGAGCTCGATATCGACTACGGTGGCGACACCATCGAGATCGGCTTCAACGTGACCTATCTGATCGACGTGCTCACCAATATGGGCCAGGACATGGTGAAGATCGATCTGCAGGACGGCAACAGCTCGGCGCTGATCACCATCCCCGAGAACGAGAGCTTCAAGTATGTCGTGATGCCCATGCGCATCTGAGTGGACCGAACGCAGCCAGCCATTTCATTGCCCGGAATAACAGGAGCAGCTACCGCTCGTCCTGTAACGATTTCGGGCAAGTATTCATTTGAAAGTTATGCAGGTCAGGCGCCAACAGCTTCTGACTTTGTAGCAGCAAGGTAATTTCATGACCGAAGAGAACAAGCCAGACACCCAGACCGCCGCGGATGCAGGCGGCTATGGCGAGGGCGCGATCCAGATCCTTGAAGGCCTGGAAGCCGTGCGCAAGCGCCCGGGCATGTACATCGGCGACACCTCCGACGGCACCGGCCTGCACCACCTGGTCTTCGAGGTCGTGGACAACTCCATCGACGAGGCCCTGGCCGGCTACTGCGACGACATCCTGGTCACCATCCACGCCGACGGCTCGCTGTCCGTCATCGACAACGGCCGCGGCATTCCCACCGGCGTGAAGATGGACGACAAGCACGAGCCCAAGCGCTCGGCCGCCGAAATCGCGCTGACCGAGCTGCACGCGGGCGGCAAGTTCAACCAGAACAGCTACAAGGTCTCGGGCGGTCTGCACGGCGTGGGCGTGTCCTGCGTGAACGCGCTGTCCGTCTGGCTCAAGCTCACCGTCAGCCGCGACGGCCGACGCCACGAGATCGACTTCTCGCGCGGCTTTGTGCAGAACCGCCTGATCGAGGTCGCGGACGGCGTGGAAATCTCGCCCATGCGCGTGGTCGGCCCCAGCGACAAGCGCGGCACCAAGGTGCACTTTCTGCCCGACCAGGAAATCTTCAAGGAGAACTTCGAGTTCCGCTACGAAGTCCTGGCCAAGCGCCTGCGCGAACTCTCCTTCCTGAACAACGGCGTGCGCATCCGCCTCAAGGACGAGCGCGACGGCCGCGAGGACGATTTCTCGGGCGCCGGCGGCGTCAAGGGCTTTGTGGAGTTCATCAACGGCGCCAAGAAGGTGCTGCACCCCACGACCTTCCATGCCATGGGCACCCGCCCTGCCGACAGCTACGGCGGCATTCCCGGCACCGAGATCGGCGTGGAAGTCGCCATGCAGTGGAACGACAGCTATGCCGAGCAGGTGCTGTGCTTCACCAACAACATTCCCCAGCGTGACGGCGGCACCCACCTGACCGGCCTGCGCGCGGCCATGACCCGCGTCATCGGCAAGTACATCGCCGACAACGAGCTGGCCAAGAAGGCCAAGGTCGAAGTGACCGGCGACGACATGCGCGAAGGCCTGTGCGCCGTGCTGTCGGTCAAGGTGCCCGAGCCCAAGTTCTCCAGCCAGACCAAGGACAAGCTGGTCAGCTCGGAAGTGCGCGCGCCCGTGGAAGACATCGTCAGCAAGCTGCTCACCGAATACCTCGAGGAAAAGCCGGGCGACGCCAAGATCCTCTGCGGCAAGATCGTGGAAGCCGCGCGTGCGCGCGAGGCCGCACGCAAGGCCCGCGAAATGACGCGCCGCAAGGGCGTGCTCGACGGCATGGGCCTGCCCGGCAAGCTGGCCGACTGCCAGGAGAAAGACCCGTCGCTGTGCGAAATCTACATCGTCGAGGGTGACTCCGCCGGCGGCTCCGCCAAGCAGGGCCGCGATCGCAAGTTCCAGGCCATCCTGCCGCTGCGCGGCAAGATCCTGAACGTGGAAAAAGCCCGCTACGAAAAGCTGCTCTCCAGCCAGGAAATCATCACCCTGATCACGGCCCTGGGCACCGGCATCGGCAAGGCCAGCGAAGACGGCAACGGCAAGAGCGGCGCCGACGACTACAACGTCGACAAGCTGCGCTACCACCGCATCATCATCATGACCGATGCGGACGTGGACGGCGCCCACATCCGCACCCTGCTGCTGACCTTCTTCTACCGCCAGATGCCCGATCTGGTCGAGCGCGGCCACATCTACATCGCCCAGCCGCCGCTGTACAAGGTCAAGAACGGCAAGGAAGAGCTGTACCTGAAGGACGGCCCGGCCCTCAACAAATACCTGCTCAAGATCGCGCTGAACCATGCCTGCGTGAACACCGGCGGTGCCAACGGCCGCAGCATCGAAGGCGAGGAGCTGGCCAAGCTGGCCGACATGCATCTGGCCGCCGAAACCGTCATCGAGCGCCTGTCCAACTTCATGGACGCCGAAGCCCTGCGCGCCATCGCCGACGGCGTGCAGATCAAGCTCGACAGCATCGAGGAAGCCCAGGCCTGCGCCCCGATTCTGGAAGCCAAGCTGCGCGAGCTGACCACCACCGGCGTGCCCGCCGATGTGACGGCCGAGATCGACCCCAACAGCGAGCACCCCATCCTGCGCATCAGCCGCCATCACCACGGCAATATCAAGAGCTCCATCTTGACCCAGGAGTTCGTGCGCAGCCATGACTACGCGGCCCTGTCCGATGAAGCGCAGAACTTCGTCGGCCTGCTGGCCGAAGGCGCCAAGGTCACGCGCGGCGAAGGCGACAAGGCCAAGACCGAGAAGGTCGGCGACTTCCGTCAGGCCATGGCCTGGCTGATCTCCGAAGCCGAACGCACCACGGGCCGCCAGCGCTACAAGGGTCTGGGCGAAATGAACCCCGAGCAGCTCTGGGAAACCACCATGGACCCCAACGTCCGCAGCCTGCTGCAGGTCAAGATCGGCGACGCCATCGAGGCCGACCGCGTGTTCACCATGCTGATGGGCGACGAGGTCGAGCCACGCCGCGACTTCATCGAGACGAACGCGCTGCGGGCGGGGAATATCGACGTTTGATTTGGCAAGGCATTTGTCGGGTGACAGAGAAAGTGAAAACTGTGTCGAGTTAGTGAAATATCGCTGGCGCAGTTATCTAGGTTTCCTTAGGTCGCCAGACATAGATTTGTGCCGAGATGTGTCAGCTGATGGCGCCAACCCTAACCAAGGTCTACTTGAAATCTGACGCGGTGATTACATAGTTTCTGGGGAGACAGAATGGTTGGACCAACGATGAAGATTCTGTGCGGCCCGCCTGGTACAGGGAAGACCTACAGAGCAGCACGTGAAGCTGCCAAGGTTTTGGAGCCAGAGAGGTTTGCTGAAGCACTAGCGAGTGCGAGCTCTGAGGAGGCGATCCGCGGATTGCATGATCGCCTAGTAGCCGAAGGACGAATACTCTGGGTGACATTTCACTCAAGCTATTCGTACGAAGACTTTATCGAAGGCTATCGACCTATTGTTGATGACGAAGGTCGCCTCGCCTACCGTGTCGTTGATGGGCCATTCAAGTCACTTTGTCTAAGAGCGGGATCAGAAACAGACCTGCAAATTGGCGAGCAGCTATTCGACGGGCGGGGCCAACCAGCAGGAGTTGTAATTGACAAGGATGCTGGCGGTTGGACGGTAAGAAGCACGCCTGCGCGTGCAGATCAAGTTGCGGCTTACTACGATAGATACGTTCCAAGATCCGTGATTGAGAGGATTATCTCGATGGGGCTTCAGCCCCAGATTTTTTCTATTCCAGGCAATGGAATAAGAGATCTCGCTGATTTTGGAATTGATCCTGCGGATCCGGACCTTCCCGCTCCAGTCGGCGACGAAACGGCAACGTCGCGAGATGGATTGGTCATAAGACGCTTCATCTCAGTGCGAACGCGCATGTTTTCGACTATCGATCTAGGAAATTCTTCGCACTATGGCGCCGTCATGAGAAAGCTCTTGCAACTGCGTGCGCCTGGAGTACGAAGTGGTACATCTGTTGCGCTAGTTATTGATGAGATCAACCGTGCGGAGCCATCGCGAGTATTCGGCGAGCTACTGACCTTGTTGGAAGCCGACAAACGCCGAGGCATGCCAGAAGAAAAGCGGATCTGGCTGCCATACTCAAAAGAGCTGTTCACCGTACCCCTGGGCATTTCCATCATCGGGACCATGAACACGGTTGATCGATCTTTGACGGCGTTGGATTTCGCTATGCGTCGCCGATTTGAGTTCGAGTACATTGGACCTGAGACCTCGCTGCTTGCCCATGCACTTGGTGGCATTGACATCAGGGCTCTACTTGGTCGATTGAACTCGAGAATTCGGATGCTGCTAGGTGCAGGGCATGAGTTTGGGCACTCCTACCTGATGTCGGCCAAGCTGGATGCTATTGCTCAATCGCGCGGATGGATGGGTATGCCAGATGCTGAGATTCGGTCTCTCGCTCGCGTATTCCGTACCGCCCTGATTCCAACTCTTGCAGAATACTTCCATGATGACTGGCGAAAAATCCGCGCAATAGCAGGTGAAGTGCGAAGCGATGCTGAGCTAATCTCCTTGTTCAGCTCAGTTGAAGCCGATCCCGTCTTTGCAGAGAGACTTCCTGAAGAGTACGAATTGGGTGAATCCCAAGCACCAATTTTTGCCGATTGGTGGGATCCGGATGGAGTCAATTGGGATGCGCACAAGTTCATTCGTTTCTGTACCGCTTTAGCGGCGGGAACCTGAATTCTTAGGAGCCTGGATTTGACAGTGCTCACTACATGGGAAGGCATGCCGATTCAGATACCCGAGGGTACTGACAGTAACTCTTTTAAAGCACGGGTAATGAGGGTTTCAGAATCAATTCCATTCCCGGCTTTTCGGATGAGTAAAGGCAGACTGTGCGCCGCAGAGGTTGTTGGAACTATTCAGGTAGGCAACATTCGTATCAACGTTCTGCCCAAGACTGATACCGCCGAAGAAGCGAGAGATGCAGACTTTCTGTTAAATATTCTTCGTGCTGCAGGCTACCTGCGTCGGTCACACACAAACTCAGGGGCTGTTCGATCTACTGTTCGCGATCCACTGGAGGTCATAATCTCAGAGGCTGCTGCGGAGTTGAGTTTGGCGTTGACTGACGGGGTGCCACGTCGTTACCAAGAGAAGCGTGAGGACTCGAGAACCTTGAGAGGTCGCATCGATTTTACGCGACTCGCGACGAAACTACCCGGTGATCTCACCGTTCTACCAGTTAGGCATACGCCCCTTACGACCCAAAATGATTTGGCACGTTGTCTCTTATGGCTGACTACAACTTTAGCCAAGATGACTCGAAGTAGTACCAACCGGCAGCTGCTCACAACTTTATCTACGAGATTGAAATCAGCTTGGGAAGGTGCCCACCCGGTTCCCATATCTTCATTTATCGATCTACAGCTTTCTCCCTCCGAGGTTCATTGGGAGCGC
This sequence comes from Comamonas guangdongensis, assembly GCF_041079535.1. NCBI lineage: Bacteria > Pseudomonadati > Pseudomonadota > Betaproteobacteria > Burkholderiales > Comamonadaceae > Comamonas > Comamonas guangdongensis. The sequence continues at coordinate 203,541 of NZ_JBFYGN010000008.1, forward strand.
GCTCTATCTTTGGCCAAGCTGCTTTCTCAAGGCCAATTTGTCGATCCTACGTACGCAGGGGATACCAGCGGATTCACAATGCTCTTTCCATTGCAGCATTTGTTTGAAAGAGCGATGCAAAAAGTCTTGGTTGAGACTTTGAGTGACTGCGGGATTGTCGTGAAAAACAGGGCACAGCCTTTGTTTCTGCTTCATGGAGATGACAATGGTGAAGAGGTCTTACGCCTGAAACCTGACTACTTGTTCCATCGCGAAAGCAAACTGATCGCCGTAGCCGATGCAAAGTGGAAGCGACTCAATGAAAATGCTCGGGCATATGGTGCACGTCGAGAAGATTTCTATCAGGTCAACGCATACTTGGATACGTTCGCGGTGGACAACTCTTTTGTCTTTGTGCCTCGAGCACCGTGGATGTCACCTACGTGGGTGAGTAGTTATAAGGTGACCCACAGCAGGCAAAAAATCCACTTGATTGGGGTAGACATAGAAAAGCTGGTCAGCCATCGGAATGATGCCAAGACCGCGGCACGTGGTGCTTTGCGACAAGCACTTCTGACAGTTATCTAGTACTAATAAGACTGCAGATTTACCTCTTAAGCGGATTGCGGTGACGATGCTCATATCTACAGGCGCCTCGATTGAAAAGGTCTTCAATCAACCATAGTTCTGTATCGTCTGATTGCGGATCAACGCTGGTGACGACAAATCGGCTTTCATTGCTTCTAGGAGAGCTGTTGTGCGCACACAGCACTGTAGCAACAACTTGGTTTAGTTCCCCTTCGACCTCGTGTTCCCAGAAACGCAGAACCGTCCATCCTTTCTCAACCAACAGGGATGTCTGAGCTTGATCGCGTGCCGTATTGCTTCTCAATTTTTCTGCCCAGAACTCAGATCTAGATCGCGGACGCACGTAGTGCAAGGGACAACCGTGCCAAAAGCATCCATCGATGAATATGGCTAGTCTGCGCGACTTGAACACGATATCAGGCCGCGTCCCCTCAATCTTGCTGTGTAGGCGATATCGCAAGCCCTTCTTCCAAAGGGCTTTTCGAAGCAGGAGTTCAGGCCCTGTATCTGTGCCACGAATGCGCGACATGTTCGCGCTGCGCAGAGCCACTTTTTTTGTTTCTAGGTCATCCACGTTATGCGCTTCTGCGATCCTTGCTCTGCCGCGATGCGTCTACTAGTGCCAGAACCTTTGCGACCCGTTCGGCAAACTGCAAGCTCAACAGCGGTGGAACTGCATTACCGACAACCTTGAAGCCATCAACCAGTCCAACGCTGCCGAATTTGTAGTCATCGGGAAAGGACTGCACTCTCGCGGCTTCTCTCACCGAGAGGGTTCTAGGAACCGTTGGGTGCACGTACGCATAGGTGTCCTTGGACATATGGCTCACAACGGTTTTTGATGGCAGCGAGGCATTCATTCGCGCCAACCAGTCACCGTGAGCACCTTCGCGTTTATGTAGATAGGTCTGCGTCAGGAGATGATGCTGTTCTTCGCCAGGCGCCGGTTGTATGCTCTCCAGAAGTAGTCGGAGAGTGAGAGAGCCATCTACAGAGGACACCAGTGTCTCAAGCGCCTTTGGATCCACACCGAGCTTTTGCGCAAGTGTCGGTTCCTGCGCCACAGAGGCCTGGAGCGTTGTCAGTATTTGCGACAACAACTTCAATGTTGGAGCCTCGTCACAGCGGTAGTCCATCCACCGCTTTCCTGGACCCATCAGACCAAAGAAAGCGCTATCGTCTGGCCGTGGCGGACGCGCCAAGTGACCATCGACAGAACTTGTACTGTGTGTCCATGATCTGTACACATCGGCCGCAGTTGCCGTTTCCAGTGAAATCGGAAGACACGACGCAATGACTGAGGAACCCATGCTTACATCGGCTTGATTCGCAAACAACGGCTCAGGAAGACCCTCAAGTGCGACTTGAAGAGGTACTGGCTCCCTGACTTGCAGTGACAAGCACCATGAAGCTGCATTCATTCCTGCAAGAGCCCCCTCCAAATCACGACGGATACCGGCCATGACAAAGCGCTCTCGCGTTTGTGGGACAGCATGCTTGGACGCAACAACAATCTTTCGGGCGACGGCATAGCCCAAGCCTCTTGCCGAGACGGCCTCAATGGACTCCGCAAGTATGTCTGCAGCATCGAATTCGATACCTTCAGATCGCACCACTGCTTGAAAGTGTCGAACATTCTCAAACAAGAACACTTCAGGTGCCAGCGCTGAAACAAAGAGCACGTACTGGTGCATCAATTGATTGCGGCTGTCCACGGAGTCTTCATCTTCTTGGACATGGACGCTCTGCTCTCTTAGGCTACGAATCTTGCCCCGACCGATTCTGCTGAAGCCTTGACACGGAGGTCCACCAAGCAGCACAGACACTTGGTGCCCGCCCTCGTAGATTTCTCGCAGGCGACTTTGAACAATCGGGTTATCAAGGAACGTAATTCGGACTGCTTCTCTAGCTGCGCGCCAGCTAATCCAATACTCGCGCACCAACAGCATTGGCTTGGTGTCCAGCAAAGTGATGAACCGATTGATCCGATCTGCAGCCGAGGCCAACTGCCCCCTACCAGAGCCTTCAGCGCGGGTAATGAGCTTGTTCAGCTCAGAGGTCCAGAGCTTGCGTGCCTTGGCTTTGCATGACTTGATAAGCTTCTCATCCGCTTCAATGGCTCCGCGTACTGCGTCTGGAGAGATCTGTCCATCGTCGTGCCAAATGAGGGGGCCAAGCTTCGGATATCCGATGCTGGTGGTCGGAAGCTTTGTTGCGCTATGAAAGCCAATCACAGAAGTCTGACCAAGCGAGCTGGACCCTGCATTTCGAAGTGCAACTACGTATTCAGGTTCGCCTCTGAGCTCACTCAATTGACGCTGAAAGCGGGCATCAATCTCCCGAAGTGTCTGGCGTAGCGTGCCAATGCTGTAGGGACCCAAGGACATCAAAGCTGACGACAGCCCTTGATCGCCTGTCGTCCGTGCAAGGTGATCCAAGTAGAAAGCGAGGATCTCTGCCTCGTTCATGAACTCGGCAATGTCACCACGCCTAGCGATAGGCAATTGCCCGCTGGGAGAGGGATGGTTGTCATTGAAGACCCTAACCATCGGCTCCTCGATGTCCAGTGCCATCGCGATCTGGTAGACCTGCCCGTCTTTGAAGCGCTCAAATCCCAGAGACATGCCACCGCAGCCGCAGAAAAGGTCTATTACATAACGTCGTTGAGCGGGAATCAGCTGAGGCGGAGCAAAGTCCACCAGTTGAGGATATGTTGGCTCAACATCCGAGGCAGGAGACGTGGATTCCACTGCTGCGGCGACTCCCGTGCGTTGAACGGCTGCCCCACTCAACCACAATCGATATTTGGCGAGAGAGTCGCTTCGAGCGTACTCACCAGAGAGATGGCGCTTTAATACGGTAATCCCAACACCAATGGCACTGGCTGCCTCACCTAGGCTCAGAGCCTCTGCTTCGATGCGACGGCGAAGTTGTTCGATGATTGGATCAGCCATGGCATTCATTGATAGACATCGGAAACGGTCGGTGCGATCTGGATCGAACGACGTGGAAAAACAAGCGCGACTTAAGACTCTTGTCGTGCGGTCGACTAATTAGATTGATCCAACTTGATGGCGAAGGACACAGCAATCGCGCCAGAACAGAGTTCATGAGTGGAACTCCTGTTCAAGCAATCGATAGATAGCAAGGTTGATAACCGCTGCACGGCTCTGCCCCATTGCAGCCGCGAGCTGATCGACCTTGGAAAGAAGATCAGGGGTGATCGTGTGGGATATCTGAAGTCGCTCCCCTTTCCATACACCCTTTGTCTTCTTTGAAGCGGGCGGTCGCCCTTTCGTGGGTTTCTTTACTAGCACAGAGCTACGCCATCTTTATGTTGAAGAATTTTAATATTAATATAACATGAAAAAAAAGTAAATTTATATTTATTTAATATTAAAATATGCAAATCTTTGCGCTGATAGCACTGCACTGAGGGGTTTAAACCAACCACAATCCACACTCGCTAGCTCCGTCCCCAAGACCCGCATCTGTGGATGGTTGCCGGGAAACTATTCCGTGTATGAGGACAAGTAGCTACAAGACGCAGCCCGTTCGGATACCAAATGACATCAATCTTTGGCGACCAACGTTGTTCATTTCGGAATAGCTAGACAACGCCTGCACAATCACCCCAGCCTCTGCACCGAAGCCCTTGCCTTCACGCGCTCGAAATGCGCCGCCACACGCGGGAACTCGGTGATGTCCACGCCGTCCCCCTTGAGCCAGCCGGCCACGGTGTACAGATAGCCGTCGGCGACGGTGAACTGCTCCCCCATCACCCAGGTCTTGTCGCCCAGGTAATGCTGCTCGATCACGGCAAAGCAGTCGCGCATGTTCTGCGGCACCTTGGCGCGCATGGCGGCCTGGGCGGCCTCGTCGTCGGCCCAGCGCGAGGCGCGCGGGCGGTGGGCGTGGGCGATGTGCACGGTGGCGGCCAGATAGGCATTGAACTCCTGCAGCTGCGCCAGCGCGAACGGGTCGTCCAGCGGCGCGAGATTGGCCTGCGGATAGCTCTGGGCCACATACAGCAGCAGCGCGGGAACCTCGGTCAGCACGCCGCGCTCGGTGACCAGAGCGGGCACGCGGGCCTTGGGGTTGATGGCCAGGTATTCGGGATTACGCTGCTCGCTGTCGGCAAAGTTCAGCGTCTTGAGCGTGAACTGCGCGCCGGCCTCATGCAGCGCGATGAGCACGGCCTGAGCGCAGGTGCCGGCGGCGTAGTACAGCGTGAGTGGGGTAGCCAAGGTCCGTCTCCTTTGATGATCAGCCGCCCAGTGTAGAGCGTGCGGTGCAGCGGCGTTCCCCTGAGCTGCAACCGCCAGGCCTTGGGTTGCGGGGGACCGGAAACCGGTCCGCCTCGCAACGCGGATTTCAGGCGATATCCGCCTGAAACCCATGCAGACTCAGCGCTGGAAGCTATCGTTTCAGAAATTTTCCCAATCGCCTTCGGCATCTTTGGTCGCGGGGGCGGCCTTGGCCGGGGCCAACGCCACCTGGGGAGCGGCTGCCGCACGCACCGGCTGGCGCACGGCCCCGGGCCTGGCTGCGGCAGCCTGCGCGACGCGCGGCGCGGCGACGGCCGGGCGCAGGGTGGCGCCGCCGTTGATGCGGAACACGCTGACGGCAGCGGCCAGATCGCCGGCCTGGGCCTTGAGCGAGCCGGCGGCCGCTGCGGCCTGCTCGACCAGCGCGGCATTCTGCTGCGTGACCTGGTCCATCATCGAGATGGCCTGGTTCACTTGGTTGATGCCCGCGCTCTGCTCCTGGCTGGCGACGCTGATCTCGGCCACCAGATCGCTGACGCGACGCACGCTCTGCACGATGGCGTCCATGGTGCGGCCGGCCTCGGCCACCTGGCTCGAGCCCTCCTCCACCTTGGCGACGGAGTCGTCGATCAGGCCCTTGATGTCCTTGGCGGCAGTGGCGCTGCGCTGCGCCAGCGCGCGCACCTCGCTGGCCACCACGGCAAAGCCGCGGCCCTGTTCGCCGGCACGGGCCGCTTCCACGGCGGCATTGAGCGCCAGGATATTGGTCTGGAAGGCGATGGAGTCGATGACGCCGATGATGTCCGCGATGCGGCGGCTGGAGGCGTTGATCGCGTCCATGGTCCCGACCACGCCGCCCACCACCTGCCCGCCCTCGGCGGCCGTCTGCGAGGCCGTGGAAGCCAGCTGGCTGGCCTGGCGCGCGTTGTCCGCGTTCTGGCGCACGATGCTGGTCAGCTGCTCCATGGAGGCCGCGGTCTGCTGCAGCGAGCTGGCCTGCTCCTCGGTGCGCGAGGACAGGTCCTGGTTGCCCGCGTCGATCTGGCCCGATGCGGTGGCAATGCTCTCGGCGCCCGAGCGCACGCGCGCCACCACCGACGAGAGGCTGGCATTCATCTCGTCCAGAGCGCTCAGCAGCTGACCGGTTTCGTCATGGCTGCGGGCCTCGGGCCGGCTGGTCAGGTCGTTGGCCGCCACGGTGCGCGCCACCTGCACGGCCTGCGCCAGCGGCCGCGTGATGCCGCGCGTGAGCCACCAGGCGCAGACCGCGCCCAGGGCCAGGACCAGGCCGCCCAGCACGATGAGCCCGCTGCGGCTTTGGACATAGGTGGCGGCAATCTGCTGCGCCGTGTTGTCGATACTGGTGCGCTGCATGTCCAGCAGGCGCTGGATGAGGGCAATGTAGTGATCGGTGGCCGGCAGATAGGCCTGATTCAGCAGACGCTCGGCCTCCTCCACCTGCCCGTCGAGCTTGGCCTTGACGGCCTGGTCGCGCGAGGAAAGATAGGCCTTGCGCGCCAGCATGATCTCGGCCCACAGGGCTTTCTCATCCGCGCGCTCCAGCAGAGGCTCGATGCGCTTTTGCAGCTCGCCCGATTCGCGCGTGCTGGCGGCAGCGTCCGCGGCAAAGAATTCGCCCAGCGACGGATCGCTGCTCTTGACGATGGCCGTGGTGCGGCGCGAGCCGGTATAGACGTAGCGGTACCAGTCGCTGATCATGCGCTCCACGGCCAGCGGCTGGCGCGTCATGTCGTTCGTGGCCTGGGCCACGGCGCCGAGCCGCCAGAGACCAAAGACGGTCATCAAGGCCGTCAATAGCAGGATGATGGCAAAACCGCCTCCCACGCGGGTGCCAATATTCATATTTTTCATAATTTCCTTGCTTCAAGATCGGAACGGGAAGCCGCCAAGGCAACACCGCAGATATGGGAATTATCCGGTGCCCCGAACCGGCCCCGGCCCGGTCCCCGCATCGCCCCCCAAGCGCCTGCCGCATGCGCGACAATTCCCTGGCCGCGGCTCGTCCATCTTTTTCGCGGCCGGCAGGCGCACGCGCCCCGTGGCAGCATCGCCGTCTTTGTGATGCGCCGTTCCGAGCCCGCCAATGAAATCCTCCATCCGCATCGTCGATGTAGACCGCCTTGAGACCTGGAGCAAGTACCAGTCCGGCATGTGCGACAGCTGCGCCGCCAACTGCTGCACCATGCCGCTGGAGGTGCAGCTGTCGGACCTGGTTCGGCTGGAACTCGTCGACCAGTTCGAGGTCGACAACGTCGATCACAAGCTGATCGCCAAGCGCCTGCTCAAGGCCAGGCTGATCGACCACTACAACCCCAAGCACAACATCTTCACCATGGCGCGCCGCGCCGGCGGCGACTGCAATTTTCTGGACAAGAACACGCGCCGCTGCACGGTGTACGACAAGCGGCCCGAGACCTGCAGACTGCACCCCAAGAAAGGCCCCAAGCCGGGCTTCTGCGCCTACGGCAACAAGGCGCTGTCCTAGCCTCGGGACGACTCAGACGTCGGCCACGGCGGGCAGCCAGATGCGCGCCAGCAAGCCCGGATGGCGGTTGTGAAAACTCAGCTTGCCGCCATGCAGCTGCACGATGGCCAGCACGCTGGCCAGACCCAGGCCATAGCCTTCGCGATCCGATTCCGCACGGTAAAAACGCGTGCTCATATGCTTCAAGGTCTGGGCATCGGCGCCGGGCCCGCGGTCGCGCACGGTGATCTCCACCCCCCAGGCGCCCTCGCCGGCTGTCTCCTGCGCCGGGCCCGCATGCAGCAGCACGTCCATGCCATGTTCGCTGTCCGGTGATGCTCCGTACTTGATAGCGTTGTCCACAAGATTGGCAACGGCGCTGGCGATCAGATCCCCATCGCCAAAGGCCTGGGTGCGGCCCTGTACCGCCAGCCGCAGCACGCCGCCCGTGTCCTCCACCAGCGGCTCGTAGAAGTCCACCACGTCCACCAGCAGCGAGCGCAGATCGACGGGCGCAAAGTTCTTGCGGCTGGCACCGCTTTCGACCTCGGCGATCTGCAGCAGCTTGTCGAACACCACGCCCAGTTCGGCCACCTCCTCGGCCACCAGCGTCAGCGTCAGCGCCTGTTCCCTGGCGCCGGCCTGCTGCGCATTGCGCAGGCGCAGCAGAATGCGCGTCAGCGGGGTTCTGAGGTTGTGCGCAATGGTGTTGGAGACATGGCGTATGCCCTCCATCAAATGCTCCAGGCGATCCAGCATGGCGTTGATATCGCGGTTGAGCAGCGTGAATTCGTCGTTGCGCTGATCGACCGGTATGCGCTGGCGCAGGTCGCCGGCCGCCACGCGCGACATGGTGCTGCGGATGGCGGCGGCGCGCTCGTCCACCACGCGCCGGAACACGATGGCGCCGATCACGGCCATGATGCAGGCGGCGATGGCCGCCATCAGGCTGGCCTGGCCGAACAGATCCTCCATATCGCGCTGCAGCTGCATATCGCTGCCGGCCGCCAGCAGATTGCCGTTGGGCATCTCGGCCACGGCCACGCGACCGATGATGAGGCGGCCGTTGCGCTTGACCGTGAGCTCGCGCACGCCCATGGTGCTCAGCTTGCGGTGCGGAAACACCTCGGCATTGCTGACTATGGGCTCGCCATCCGGGCTCATGAGGATCAGGATTTCGGTATCGGTGTCCACGCCATCCTGAATGGTCTGGCGGATCTCGCTTTGCAGCGCCTCCTGGCCGTATTTGGCCGAGTGCTCCATGAGGCGGCGCAGATGGTTTTCCGCCTGCTTGTCGAGGCGCACGCGCACCACGCCGACGGTCTGCACGTAGAACACCGCCAGCACGATGCACATGGTCAGCACCATCAGTCCGCCATAGCTGAGCGCCAGCCTGAAGGCCAGCGAACTCCAGGGCCTGGAGTGCACCATCAGGCGACCTCGGGCAGGTCCTGCGGGCGGTCCGACAGGCTGTAGCCCACGCCGCGCACGGTGTGTATGAGGGCGGTGGCAAAGCCTTTGTCCACCTTGCTGCGCAGGCGGCTGATGTGCACGTCGATCACATTGGTCTGCGGATCGAAGCGGTAGTCCCAGACCGACTCCAGCAGCATGGTGCGCGTGACGATCTGGTGCGCGTGCTGCATCAGAAAGGCCAGCAGGCGAAACTCGCGCGGCTGCAGCGCCAGCGGCTGGCCCGCGCGCTCGGCACTGCGCGAAATCAGGTTCACGCGCAGATCGGCGACCTGCATCTCGCGCGTCGGCGCCGGGATCTGCGCGCGGCGCACCAGGGCCTCCAGCCGCGCCGCAAGTTCGGAGAAAGCAAACGGCTTGGTCAGATAGTCATCGCAGCCGGCCTTGAGCCCGCGCACTCTCTCGTCCGTAGCCGACAGCGCGCTGAGCACCAGCACCGGCGTCTGCTTGCCCATGGAGCGCAGCGCCTGCAGGATCTGCAGCCCGTCGAAGCCGCCGGGCAGCATGCGGTCGAGGATGATGACGTCCCAGCTCTCGCCCACGGCCTGGGCAATGCCCTGCACGCCGTCACCGCAGACGCTGACATGGGCCCCCTGCTGGCGCAGACCTTCAGCGATGTAACGCGCATTGAGCGCATCGTCTTCGATGATGAGGTAGCGGTACATGCGGTGTCTGTCTCTGGCCGTGGGAGGACAGACACTATAAGCCGTTGCCTGCACCATCTGCGGCGACCGCACTCAGGGCTGCAGCTGCGGCAGATCGCCGCTGGCCAGACGCACCTCCCACTCGGCGTCCAGCATGTCCTTGACTAGCTCCAGATGCTCCAGCCGGTGCTCGTTGATGGACCCCAGCGCGTCGATGAGCTCCAGGATCGTGCCCTTGCCCAGCTTGTAGGCGTCCTGCGCCATCTGGTGCAGGGGCGCGATCTGCGCCAGGCCTTCTTTTTCGTAGTCCTGCACGGCGCTGCGGCGCAGCGCCAGCTGCTGCAGCGCGCGCTGCAGCTCCGACTGCGCGGCCAGCATGGCTGCATCGCGGCGCAGCTCGGCCTGATCGGCCTCGACCTTGGCGCGGTCTATGGCGCCCTGACGGCGGTCGAACAGCGGGATTTCCACGTTCACGCCCAGCTGGTTGAAATTGCCGTCCACGCTGTTGCGGACGCGCGCCACTCCCACGGTCGGCGTGGGCAATGCCTCGCGCTGCTCCAGCTTGATCTTCTGGCGCGCACGCTCCAGCTCGGCCTGCGCGGCGCGCAGCGCCGGCAAGCGGGTCTGAGCGCTGTTCCAGAGCTGGTCGTAACCGGGCTGCAGGCGGGTGTCGGCGGCCTGCAGGCTGCCGGCCACGCGCACCTGCCACTGCGGCATGGCGGCAATGCCGGCCACGCGTGCGGCCGAGTCCTGCAGCGCGGCCTGGGCCTTGCTGACCTGCATCGCCATCTGGGCCTGCTGCAGGCTCAGGCGTGCGCCGTCATAGCGGCTGCGCGTGCCGGCTTCGATCTGGCCTTTGACGATGCGTCCGGCCTTGTCCAGCTCGTCCCGCGCGGCCTGCCAGAGCAGGTAGCGCTGCTGCGCCACCAGCAGCTCGTTGAAGGCATGGGCGGCGTCGCTCATGGTGACCGCCACGGCCACATCGGCATTGGCCAGCGCGGCGTGCTCGCCCAGGCGCGCGTTTTCCATGCGCATGCCGCGCTGGCCGAAGATGGGAATCGGCTGCTCCACGCCCCATTCCTTTTCGCCGCGCTTGCTGCTGTAGTGCACGGCGGGATTGGGGAAGGCCGAGGCCGTGCGGCTGTCGGCCTTGGCCAGGCCGATCTGCATGCGGTCCGCGGCCAGCGCCGGCTGGTTCTGCACCACGATGCGCAGATATTCCTGCAGACTCACCGGCTGTGCCGGTGCCGCAACATGGCCGACGGCGGCGGCTTCGGCACCATCGGCCGCATGGCCGGGGCTGCAGACCGCACAGCACAGCGCGGCGGCCACGGCAAGAGAGTGCCACTTATTCATCCTGAGCGCTTTCATCGCGTTCTTCCTGCGTCAACATGTTCTTGGGGCCCAGCCAGGCATAGAGCACGGGCAGCAGCACCAGCGCCACCAGCGGCAGCACCACCATGCCGCCCACGATCACCGAGGCAAACGGGCGCTGGGTCTCGCTGCCCACGCCCGTGGACAGGGCCATGGGCAACAGTCCCAGCAGTGCCAGCAGCGCCACCAGAACGATGGAGCGCATGCGCTCCGCCGCGCCTTCGATCAGCGCCTGCATCAAGGGCATGCCCTGGCGGCGCAGCTCCTCGACCGCCGAGATCACCAGCAGGCCCGCCAGGGCCACCTGGCCCAGCAAGGCGATGAAGCCAATGGCTGCGCTGATGGACAGCTCGATACGCGCCAGATGCAGCGCCGCAATGCCGCCCACCATGGCAAACGGCGCGCACAGCAGGATGATGCCGGCGCTGCGCGCCTGGCCCAGCGCGCCGAACAGCAGCGCATAGACTATGACCAGAGACAGCGGCACCACCACCTTCAGGCGCGCGGCGGCGCGCTGCTGGTTTTCCCACTCGCCGCCCCAGACCGCCTGATAGCCTTCGGGCAGCTTCACGTTCTGCTTGAAGGTGGCCAGCGTGTCCTTGACGACCGAGCCTATGTCGCGCCCCTCGACGTTGAACTTCAGCGCCATGTAGCGCGCATTGCCTTCGCGGAAGATGGAGGAGTTGCCGATCTTCATGCTCACCGTGCCCACCGAGTGCAGCGGCACGGAGCCGTCATCGGGCAGCGGTATGGCGATGTTGCGGATGCGCTCCTCGTCCATGCGGTCCACATAGGGCAGGCGCACGCGCACCGGCACCGGGTATTCGCCTTCCCACAGGGTGGTGGCGACATTGCCGGCCAGCGCCACTTCCAGCGTCTTCTGCGCGGTCTCCATGGCTATGCCCTGGCGTGCCAGGGCCTGGCGGTCGAACTCCACATGCACCTGCGGCGCGGGGGCATCGCGGTACAGGCCCAGATCGACCACGCCGTCTATGTCCTTCACCAGACCCAGGGTCTGCTGCAGAATGCCGCGCAAGGTGGGGATGTCGGGGCCGAACAGCTTGAGCACCACCTGGCCGCGCGCGCCGGAGGTGGACTCCTCCACGCTGTCGCGAATCGGCTGCGCGAAGTTGAAGGCCACGCCCGGAATCTCTCCCAGCGTGCTGCGCATTTCCTCGATCAGCCCGGGCTTGCTCAGGCCTTTGCGCCATTCGCCATGGGGCTTGAGGCGCACCAGCACCTTGGCCAGATTCAGCGTCTCGTTGTCGGTTCCCGATTCGGGCCGGCCCTGCTCCGTGGTCACGGAGATCACCTCGGGGAAGACCTTGAGGCGCAAGCGCACGTCGCGCAGCACGTCCTGGCCTTTTTCCAGCGAGATCGAGGCCGGCATCTGCACCAGCACATAGGCGTCGCCCTCGTCGAGCTCGGGCAGGAATTCCGTGCCCAGCCACTTGGCGGACACCCCGGCCACGGCCAGCACGGCCACGAAGGCAATGAGCACGGTGGAGCGGCGGCCGGCCGCGTTCAGCACCCCGCCCAGCCAGTGCTGATAGCCATGGTGGGCGCGGTCGAAGATCTTGGGCTCCTCCACCATCACATGCTTGGGTTTGAGCAGCAGCGCGCACAGCGCGGGCACCAGGCCCATGGCAAAGACCAGCGCGCCCAGCAGCGCAAAGCTGTAGGTCATGGCCAGGGGGCGGAAGATGCGGCCTTCTATGCTCTGCAGCGAGAACACGGGGATCAGCGCGGCGATCACGATGGCCATGGCAAACAGCGTGGGCTTGGCCACGGCAACAGCCGAGTCCACGATGATGTGGCGCATGTCGTTGGCGGTCTTGGGCCGGCGCTGGCGCGCGTTGCGGATGATGTTCTCGGCCAGCACCACGGCGCCGTCCACCATGATGCCGAAATCGATGGCGCCCATGGAGATCAGGTTGGCCGGCATGCCCAGCCAGTGCAGGCCTATGAAGGCCACCAGCAGCGACAGCGGAATCACCGTGGCCACGATCAGCGAGCCGCGCAGGCTGCGCAGGAACAGCCACAGCACGGCCACGATCAGCGTGGCGCCGAACAGCAGATTGTGCTGCACGGTCTTGAGCGTATGGCCCACGAGATCGGAGCGGTCGTAGTTGGTGACCATCTGCATGCCCTCGGGCAGGCCGCCGCCGTTGAGCGTCTCGACCCGGGCGTGGATGTCGTCCAGCACCACGGAGGGATTGGCGCCGCGCTTGAGCAGCACGATGCCCTGCACCACGTCGTTCTGGTCGTCCATGCCCACCGAGCCCTGGCGCGGCGTGTGCGACTGCGCCACGCGCGCCACATCGCCTATGGTCACCGGGGCCTTGCCGCGCATGGTGACCACCACCTCCTGGATCTCCTGCGGCGTGCGCAGCAGGCCGATGCCGCGGATGATGAAGGACTGCTCGCCGCGGCGCATCAGACCGCCGCCCACGTTGCGGTTGGACTTGGACAGGGCCTCGCTCACATCGTCGAGAGACAGGCCCAGGGCGTAGAGTTTCTCGGGGTCAACCTCGACATGGAATTCCTTGACGAAGCCGCCTATGCTCACCACATCGGCCACGCCCTGCACCTGCTTGAGCACGCGTACCACATGCCATTCCTGCTGGGTGCGCAGCTGTGCCAGCGTGTGGCGGTCGCTTTGCAGCCGGTAGTAGAAGATCTTGCCCAGCGGCGTGTAGTCGGGCGCCATCTCGGGCGTCACACCGTCCGGCAGATTGGCCTGCGGCAGACGCTGCGACACCTCGGCTCGCGCGTTGAAGCTGTTGGCGTCGTCGTTGAAGACCAGGTTGATCATGGAGAGACCGAAATAGCTCTCCGAGCGCAGCGAGATCAGCCCCGGCGTGCCGTTGAGCTCGCGCTCCAGCGGCTGGGTGATCTGGCGCTCCACCTCCTCGGGTGCGAGGCCCGGCGCCTGGGTGATCACGCCCACCTGCACATTGGTCACATCGGGATAGGCCTCGATGGCGGTCTGCAGATAGGAATACACGCCGTACAGGGCGATGGCCAGCGTGGCGCAGACGGCCAGCAGGCGCCGGTGCACGACGAATGCAATGAATGAACGCAGCATGCTTGAAACTCCTGCCGCGACTACAGCAACTGGCTGGCCGCGCCGTCAAGCAGCAGGCCACCGCGCACCACGATCTTCTCGCCCACCTCGAGGCCGGCAATCACCGGCACCATGCCGCGCGTGGGCCGGCCCAGGGTCACGGTGCGCGCCTCGAACCGGTTGCTCTCATGCTGCACATAGACCACGCTGTGGCTTTCGTCCTTGATCAGCACCGCCGAGACGGGGATCAGCATCTCTTGCAGATTGGACAGCTGCACCCCCACCTTGGCCTGCATGCCGGGACGCAGGGCCGGGTTCTGTTCGCTGAGCTCCACCACCACGGCCGCGCGGCGCGACTCCTTGTCCAGCGTGGCGCCCAGATGGCGCACCTTGCCCTGGAGCGGCTTGGCCAGCTGCGGCAGGTTGACCTGCACCGCGCTGCCCAGGCGGATGCCGGGCAGGTCGGACTCGAACACCTCGGCCACCACGTTCATGGCCTGCGGATCGCCGATCATGAAGAGCGCGGAGCCGGGCTCGGCAGCATCGCCCACCACGGCCTTGCGCGTGGCCACGATGCCCGCACGCGGCGCGCGCAGCTCGATGCGGTCGCCGCCGCCCGAGCCCAGCAGCGCAGCCGTGCCCTGGGCACGGGTCAGCTCCTGCGAGGTCTCGCGCAGCTTGGCCTGGGCCGCGCGCAGATCGACCTCCACGCCCACGCCCTTGTCCACCATGTTCTGCTGGCGCTGGGCCTCCACCACGGCCACGTCATGGGCCGTCTTGGCCGCGGCAACCTCGTAGCGGGTACGCAAGGCATCGGGGCTGACCAGGGTGGCCAGCACATCGCCGGCCTTGACCATGTCACCCACATGCGCGTTGACGGCCACCACGCGTGCCGCCACGGGCACGGAGACCGAGGCCACGCGGTCTTCCACAAACGCCACATGCGCGGGAGCCCAGGCCATCTGCTGGCCCTGGGGATCGGCCACGGGCGCGATCTCGAGCATCTTCACGGACTCGGGCTTGACCTGGAGAAAGCCCTTGGGCAACTGGGCGGCCGGCTTCTGCGGCTCTTCCGTGGCCTTGGACGCGTCGCAACCGGCCATCAATCCAGCCACCGCAATGGCGGCAGCACCCATAGACATTCTTGCCAGCGTCCAGCTCGGCAACCCCGCAAGGCTCTTGTTCATCGTTCACCCTTTATTCCACGACCGGGAAGTGAAGGGCGGCGCCGCCCCATTTCCGGTGATGGCAGCCATGCTAGGAATCGTTCACGCGCGCGTGGGTGACGCCTGCATTACGGTTTGGTAAGGGCCGCCATCCAACGCGGGCTCGGCCGGGAAGCACGCGCCAGGAGCGCCCGACCTCCGGAACTCAGCCTTTCGCTCGCCGCCAGGCCTCGATTGCCGTTTTTTTCAGCAAAACGCGGCCTGCCAGCTCGATTCGCCCAAAAAACAGGCAATCATCATGTAATTTTTCATACATGAGTACTAAAAGTAGCCAGTTTTTCTGATTGACCGGCTTACCTCTCGCGAATCCCCGCACCGGCAATTTCCATGAAAAAAAGCACCCAATCCATTGTTGAACTTTGGATATCTACTATCAAAAACAGAGCAGTCGACTTGTCCACGCAGTGGATAGCTTGAGCGGGGTCTCATGCTCACCGGGCGAAAAAGCACTTCGGACGCGGGAGCATGCCCCAACCCGACCAGCGGTGGAAAAAAGACCGGCCCAAGCCGCCCATGCGGCAAGCCATCGGATCTGTGGATAACAAAGATATTCCTCCAACCTCAAGAGCCATATCCAGGCTGAACAAGCTTGTTCACAGCACTGGAAAACCCGAATCTTCAACCACATCGGAGACAGAGATCAAATCTAGAAAAAGTTTTTTATTCATAAAAATTTAACAACGATATCAACAATCATGACTACATATTTATCTACACATTATGCACAGAATTCAATCATCCTTTTCATGTGGATAAGTTTCTGAAGAACCTCGCCTCAGACAATCCACAATTACAATGAACAAGGTCCATACAACTGGTGGAAAAGTTCTCCGCATGGAGCATCCGTAACACCTCTGTAGAACATACAAATCCCGCTGTTTGTATGCCGTATTGCATAAGAAAAAGCATCTTATTTAATACGTATCACTGTACGAATACATATAAAACGCCAAGGCACAGCGTCTTTGCGTCTCAAAAAACGCTGAAATGCATGAAAAAAAGTGGGCTCAAGAAGCCCTGAATTCCTTTGATGCCGTGGTTGGGGCCATGCCGGGATTTCGCAGCCGCGAAGGACAGCGAAAAATGGCGGCCCAGGTCGCGCAAACGCTGAGCCAGGCCCAGCTCGGAAAAGTGGATGAGGGCGAGCCGGATCCGCGGCGCGCCATTGCCGTCGTGCAGGCCGGCACCGGCGTGGGCAAATCGCTGGCCTACAGCATTCCGGCCATCGGCATGGCGCTGTCGCGCGGCACGCGGGTGCTGATCTCCACGGCCACCGTGGCGCTGCAGGAACAGCTGGTCAACAAGGATTTGCCGGCGCTGGCGCAAAAACTGGACCAGCCTTTCAAGTTCGCCCTGGCCAAGGGGCGCGGCCGCTTCGTCTGCAAGCTCAAGCTCGAGCGCCTGGCCAGCACCGGAGAAGTGCAGGACGAGATGGACGACCTGTTTGGCGAAGAACAGGCCCAGGCCAAGGCCAGCCGCCCCCAGCACGAGCTGCAGGCCCGCATGCAGTTCTACAAATCCATGGCCGATGCGCTGGCCACCCAGGCCTGGGACGGCGACCGGGACTCACTGGAGACGCCGCCGGAAGCCGAGGCCTGGAGCCCTGTGGCGGCCGAGTCTTCCTCCTGCACGGGCAAGCACTGCCCGGCTTTCAGCAACTGCGTCTATTACGAGCGGCGCAAGGATCTGGTGGCAGCGCAAGTCATTGTTGCCAACCATGATTTGCTGCTCTCGTCGCTGGGCTCCAAGCTGCTTCCGGAGCTGGACAACTGCCTGCTGATCCTCGATGAAGCCCATCACCTGCCGTCCACGGCCCTGGACCAGTTCGCGGGCGAGATGGATCTGAGCCGCCTGGGCTGGATAGACAAGCTGGCCAGCCGTGCGCTGCGCGTGAACCAGGTCGCCGAAGTCGAGGAACTGGCCGACGTGCCCAAACATGCGGGCCAGTTGCGCCAGCAGATGCAGGAGCTGGCGCGACTGGTCATGGAGCACTACGGAGAGGCCCTCAAAGCGCAAAAGGACAGCTATGGGCCGGCCAGGGTACGGGCAGCCCGCGGCGTGCTGCCAGAGGCGCTTCTGGAGCCTCTGGGCCTCATTGCCCACCATGCGGACGGCTTCCTGGACGCGCTGCGCGCTATTTCCAAGGCCCTGCGTGCCGAAATCAAGGACAAGCCCGAGGAAGCGCGGCGGCTGTCCACCATTTACGCGCAGGTCGGGGCGCTGGCACCGCGCCTGGAGGCCATCTACAACACCACGCAGCAGCTGCTGCAGCAGAACACGCAAGCCGACGACATTCAGCCCGTGCCCCACGCCAAATGGTTCACGCTGGAGATGGATGGCGAGTTCATCGTGGTCAAGGCCCATGCCAGCCCCATACAGCCGGGCTCCACGCTGCGCCAGCACCTTTGGTCGCAGGTGAGGGGAGCGGTGCTGACCTCGGCCACCCTGACCAGCTGCGGCCATTTCGACTTCTTTCTGCGCGAAGCCGGGCTGGCCGGCGATGCCTCGGTCACCACGCTCGAAGTGCCCAGCCCCTTCGACTACGCCCGCCAGGGCACTCTGGTGGCCCGGGAAACGGCCGCCGATCCACGTGAGGCCGCCCGCTTCACCGAGGAGATGGTCGAGGCCCTGCTGACCGATCTGAGCCGCATACAGGCCGGCGCCCTGGTGCTGTTCACCTCGCGCGAGCAGATGCGCCAGGCCGTGGACGCTCTGTCCACCAGCATGCGCAACCAGGTGCTGGTGCAGACCGCCTTGCCGCGCCAAACCCTGCTGGCGCGGCACCGCGAGGCCGTGGCCATGGGCGAGCCCTCCATCATCTTCGGCATGCAGTCCTTCGGCGAAGGGCTGGATCTGCCCGGAGCGCTGTGCGAGTCGCTGTTCATCACCAAGCTGCCTTTTGCTCCGCCCGATGACCCCGTGGGCGAGGCGCGGGCCGAATGGCTGCGCAGCAGCGGCCGCAACCCCTTCAACGAGCTGGTGGTGCCGGCCACGGCCATTCGCCTGGCGCAGTGGGTGGGGCGAGCCATCCGCACCGAGGAAGACCAGGCCCATGTGTATTGCTACGACCGTCGTCTGACGGGCACCAGCTATGGCCAGCAGCTCATCAAGGGCCTGCCGCCATTCACATTGCAGCGACAGCCTGTGTAAAACCTGCGCGAAGAGGCGTCCAGGGTCTCTTCCAACGTCCTGCCTCAGCGGCATCGGCCTGCCTGCATGGCCCGGGGCTCGAGCGCTTGCGGGCCGGTCCACCCATGGGCCATGAAAGACGGTCCGCCGACGCGGACTTTTGTAATTTTTCTAACAGCAGCCGGCCCGACCCGCGCATGCCCCCCGGAAATCCGCACACCCGCTGAACGGCCATCTCCGGGCTGTTGATAGCCGCAGGGCCAGACCTTCATGCAGCGGTCCATAGCCCAGCCAGGCGTCCGCGACCAGAGCCAATGCCATCCTGTTCTGCCGAGAAACAGCCTGTGCCACCTGCGCACTGCAGGCTCTGTCTTCAGAGATTCATAAAAATCTCTTTGAAAACAATCACTTATTGATCATTGAATTTTTTTGAACGAGCTTGCGAGGCAGATCTTTGCCCAGCTCCTTCCCTTTGAAGTGCAGCTTACCCCCAGCTGTTCATAACATTCTGTTGATAACTACGCGTTCGCGACCTTCGGATTTGAATCTTATCCCCAGATGCCGATCGCGAAGGCTGCGCATCTTACGCCAAATTTCCGGACGTTGACGAACCAATTTCCGTAAAGCCCCGTTTCTGCGATCTATTCCTGGAAGCAGAGCAATTGATGCGTGCGACCTGATGACGATGCTGACGCAATTCGGAGCGTGATCGGACTTTGACTTGGGTTGTTCTTTAGAAGTCTTATAAAAACTTAGTCGTAGTAGTAAGGATCGCATCTTCCTGTTGATAACTATCAAATTCCCAAGCAAATCAAGCTTCTTCTCGGGTGATAAACATGGAGACAGAGAGCTGCTGCTGCTGTCTTCGAATCCTGAACAACTTGCGTGATTTCATCAAATTTGTGGACAACATGAAAGTTCGCATCCTGTTATCCACATTTTTTGTGGATACCTGAAAAATCAAAGAAATCAGCGTTATTTCAAGCTATACATGCATTTTTAGCTATATTTTTTGTAGTGAATAACAGTAGATGACAGGACTGCACACATGCGATGAGGTCGATGTGAGTTCTTGCGGAATGCCCGATATCGATGCATGTCGGGCTTTTTTTTATCCAGAGCCGACCCGGATGCTGTGAAAATTTGGGCCTAAGTTGTTATTGCTAGTCTTATCTTTTTAATTAGTAGTAATAGTAAGTACCCTACTTAAGTGTTGATAAGATATAAAAATCAATAAAAATCAATAACTTGAGATTCTTCCAAGCCTGTGGTCGGGCATGGGCTGCTGCTGTCTCGCATTTGGGCACAACTTTGCGTAGCCTTTCATAGCTGTGGAAAACATGGAAATTCCCGGTTTTTTATCACCATGTTTATCCACATGTGGCTTGCGGGGCAGCAGACATGAAAAAAGCCACCCGTGGGTGGCTGGTCTGTGGGAGGGAGGCTTTAGAAGTGGCGTGCGAAGCGCAGCTGGAGAAAGTTTTCGCCCGGATTGGGTTCCTTGATGCCGGCGTTGGAGTAATGCTCCAGGCGCAGGCTGATTTCGTTTTTCTGCTGTTCGCCGAACAGGTAACCGACCCCGATGTGGCTGCCGAAGTTGAAGCGGGTGGAAAAATCCTTGTGGTCGGTCACATAGCGGCGATTGGTGGCGTAGCTCACGCCTATGCCGGCTTCCAGGAACCAGGGGGACTGGCCTTGCGCGGCACGCCAGCGGAAGGTGGGCTTGGCCCCGACCACCCAGTTTGAGCGGCTGCTGCCCTGGTAGTCACCCGACCAGCGGCTGCCCCAGACATCCCAGTAGCCCGTGACGACGCCCGGGCCCAGCGCGTAGTTCCAGTTTTTCCAGGGAATGGTGACGCCTAGCGTCGCGGCGTCCGAGCCGTGTTCCGCAGTGCCGTACTGCAGATACATGGCGGGTGTCCAGTTTTGCACAGGCTGTGCAGAAACGCTGGTGCACAGCAGTGCTGCAAACAGGCTGGTGGCGCAATATGAGGTGACGTGCAGCTTATTCATATTAAAAACCTTTAACTGTTTTTAATGTATCCAGCAGTCCGGGGCTTGTGAAGCCCGGGTGCTCCCGTTCTCTCCTGTGGATATGAATTTAGAAGCCTGTGCACGACTGTCTTGTCGGAAAGAGTAGGGGAGTGAGGTAAGACGCCCCAAAGAAAAACCCCCGGCCATTGCTGGCCGGGGGCGGATCTCGCGCAGTTCAGGACTGCTTATTTGGCGGCGGGTGCGGGGCGCGTCTGGCCTGGCTTGCCACCGTCATGGGGACCGTGGAAGAAGCGGCCATGGTCTTGGTGCATGCGCAGGGTGGCGGCATCGAAGGTCTTCTGCTGCTCGGGGTTGAGCTGGGCGTAGAAGGCCTTGGTGGCATCGGCACGGCGGTCCATTTCGGCATTGCGCTTGGCTCGCATCTCACGCATCTTGTCGATGCGTTCGGGCGTGGTCAGCTTGGCAAAGGCTTCGCGGTCGCCGGGGGCCGGGCGCTCGGCGGGCTTCATGGTGTCGATATAGCTGGCCCAGGCGGCTTCCTGGGCGGGGCTCAGCTTCAGGTCGGCCTTGAGCTTCTCGATGCGCTTTTTCATGTGCTCCATGCGTTCGCCGCGCTGGTGCTTGTAGTGATCGGGGGCGGCCTGGGTAGGGGCGGCCTTGTCCGTGGGCGCTGCGGTCTGTGCAAAGCTGGGCATGCTCAGCGAAGCCAGCAGGGCGGTTGCAACAGCAGCACCGGTCAGGGTTTGGCGAAAGCGGATCATGTCGGTTTCCTTTGCAAAAGAAGTGAAAGAGGTGGCCGCTAGGTTTTGCTCCTCAAGGGCCTGCATCAGCGGATGACTGCAGTGTGGGCTGCTCATGTTTCTGATACGTGAGGTTTTGCAGACGCTCTGTAAAGTATTGATAAGTTTGCATGGCCGCGGCTGCGCAACAATGCATCCATGGGCTGCGAGGGCAGCTGTTTTTTCTGCGCGCTCCGGCTTGCGGATCGCGTACCGGTCAAAGGTTTAGCAAAGGTTTGTTGGATGTTCAAGAACATGATTGTTTATCGCATTGCCGAGAGCTGGCAAGGCGATCTGCAGCAGCTCGAAGAGGCGCTGCAAAAGACGGTGTTTGCCGAGTGCGGTGCCACGCAGGAGCGCTCGGTGGGTTGGGTGCCGCCGCGCGGCGAGCAGCATGGGCCGCTGGCCGAATCCGTGGCCGGCCAGTGGGTGCTGCGCTTCATGAGCGAGTCCAAGATGCTGCCGGCCAGCGTGCTCAACCGCAAGGTCGACGAGAAGGCCGAGCACATCGAAAAAACCGAGGGCCGCAAGCCCGGCAAGAAGGAGAAAAAGGAGCTCAAGGACGAGGCCAAGCTGGATCTGCTGCCCATGGCTTTCACCAAGCAGGGCAGCATGTGGGTCTGGATCGATCCCCAGGCGCGCACCCTGGTGCTCGATACCAGCGCCCAGGGCCGTGCCGACGAGGTGGTGAGCCTGCTGGTCGAAGGTCTGCCGGGCTTTGCGCTGGCCCTGGTGGATACCCAGACCAGCCCCCAGGCGGCGATGGCGCACTGGCTGATCACGCAGGAGCCGCCCGCAGGTTTCTCCGTCGATCGCGAATGTGAGCTCAAGGCCGCCGACGAGTCCAAGGCCGTGGTGCGCTATGCGCGCCATCCTCTCGACATCGACGAGGTGCGCCAGCATATCGAGCATGGCAAGCTGCCCACCAAGCTGGCCATGACCTGGGACGACCGCGTGAGCTTTGTGCTCACCGAAGGCCTGCAGCTCAAGAAGATCGCGCTGCTGGATGCGGTGATGGACGGCCAGTCCCAGGACGACGGCGGCTTCGATACCGATGTGGCGATTGCCACGGGCGAGCTCTCGCGCCTGATTCCCGATCTGATCGAGGCGCTGGGCGGCGAAGGCCGCACGGGTCTGGGCGAGGGTCTGCCGGCCTCCCCGCAGGCCGCCGAAACCCTGCCGGTGCGACTGGCCCAGGGGCGCGGCCAAGGCACGGTGACCGGGCCGGCGGTGGCTCCCGCAGATACTGCGCCGGAGGAAGCCCCGTTCTGATGCTATGGATGAAGTAGCTGTTTGCTCTGACCAAGCAAGGATTTCAATATTTTTTGATATTCAAAGCACTGTTTGATGCACGCAAGCAGCTATTAAAAAAGGCCTGTCAGATCACTCTGGCAGGCCTTTTTCTTTGTGGATTCAAAGCTGCTTACACACGCTCA